>CAYQAS010000088.1:0-18102 GCA_964415525.1 uncultured Solibacteraceae bacterium | reverse complement strand
TGCGCTTCTCGGCGATGTCCAGCTCGGACATGACCTTGATGCGGCTGATGATGGGCGAGGCGAAGCGCTTGTCGATGGGATCGGCGGCCGGGTAGAGGCTGCCATCGATGCGGTACTTGATCTGGAAACCCCGGGCCGTCGTCTCCATGTGGATGTCGGAGGTGCGCCGCTGCAGGGCGTTGAAGATCGTCGTGTCCACGAGGCGGATGATGGGCGCCTCGTCCTTGTCCGTGAGGCGGTCGAGGTCGAGTACCTCGTCGTCCACGTCCTCTTCGCGCAGCACCTGCACCTTGAGGGCCTCACCGGCCTCGTCCAGCACCTTCTGGCCGCTCTCGGACTTCTTCAGCACTTCCTGGATCTGCGCCAGGGGCGCCCCGGCAAATTTGATGGGCCGTTTGAGCTGGTTGCGCAGGAGATCCTGCGTGACCACGTCCAGCGGATCACCCATGGCCACGACGAGGATGCCGTCGCGCTCATGCACGGGCACGAAGTGGTGCTTGAGCATCAGGTCGAGGCTCACCGCCTGGAACAGCGAGAAATCCACCGGTTCCTTGGTCAGGTCCAAGGCCGGGTAATGCCCAAAGGCCCGGTCGGTCCCGAGGGAGGCGGGATCCAGGGAGGCGGTGAAATCGGTGGGAGTCGTCGTATCCGGCATGAACGGGCCTTTGTGTCAGGTTTCAGTGTAGTGCCTGGGAAGGGGCGCGGGTTCCACAGGGATGCGACGGCCCGAGGCAAGGACACGGTGATCCGCTTCAGACGACCCACGACTCAATGCAGCGTGCGCCGAATCTTCCAAGAGACATGAACCTGTCTTTGCCGCGCCACATGCGCATGTCCCGCGGTGACACCTTTCGGAGCAGGCGCCCGATGGGGAGCTGGGAAGGCACGTCAGACATGAAAAGATCGACTCCGGGAGGGCACAGCATAACCGGCCACCCCCCTCCCTCCCGTAAAGTGGAGACACCCCCTGGAGGAACCATGTCCCTGCGCCACGCGTTCGCCTTGTCCGTCCTGACGCTTCCTCTCGCGGCCCAGGCCTGGGATCTGCGCCTGGAAGTGCCTTTCCCGAAAGGGCAGAACCTGCCCCAGACGATGATCCAGGGCGCCCAAGGCGCCATCCAGACCAAGGGGCAGCTGGACACCGGCAACGGCTTCATCGCCTCCTATAACCACCGCATCATCCGGGTCGGCCCGGTGCTCCGCCTGGACTGGGGCGTGGAGGTCTCCCGCTTCGCGGCGGACGGCACCATCGACCAAGGCACTCAGCGGAGCGGCAGCCGCCTCCAGCAGGCGGGCTTCGGCGCGGGGGTGAACGCCATGCTGAACGTGCCCTTCACCGGCTTTGCCGGGGAGATCGGGCTCATCCAGCGGTTCCAGAACTACACCTTCGAGGGCGCCGGAGCCAAGCGGGACCAGAACCTCAACCGCCTCTGGCTGCGGGTCGGCACCCGCTACAACCTGCCCCTGCCCCTCCTGAATGCCTACCTCGCCGCCAGCTACCAGCAGCCCACGAGCAAGGACAAGCCCGTGCAGCTCCACAGCCTGTCGGACTTCGCCACCTACCTCCAGGCCCAGGGCAGCGGCCAGGAAGTGGAGCGCATGTGGACCTTCGGGCTCGGCATCGCGTTCTGAACGCTGGGCAAAAATCAGAGACGGGCGGATGGGACATGTCCCGTCCGCCCGTCTTGGTTTTCCCGGTGAATCAGTTGAGCCCGAGGGCGCCCTTCATCCAGGCGATGGTCTCCACGAGCCCCTGGTCCAGCCGGTAGCGGGCTTCCCAGTCGAAGCGCTCCTTGGCGCGGCTCGTGTCGAGCTTCCGCTTGGGCTGGCCGTCGGGATACGCGGGATTGAAGACCAGCTCGCCCTCGAAGCCCACCAGGGCCTGGATCTTGAGGGCCAGATCCCGGATGGTGATCTCCTCGCCGGTGCCGAGGTTCACAGGGTCCGCATCCTCATAGCGCGCCATGCCCTCGCAGATGGCCTCGGCGGCGTCCCGAACAAAGAGGAACTCGCGGCTGGCGACGCCGGTGCCCCACAGTTCCACGCTCGGCTTGCCTTCGGCCTTGGCCTCCAGGAACTTTCGGATGAGCGCCGGGATGACGTGGTTGTTCTCCAGGTCCAGGTGGTCGCCGGGACCGTAGAGGTTCACGGGGATGAGAAAGATGCCCCGGGTGCCGTACTCCTGGCGGTAGCTCTGGAGCTGCACCAGCAGGGCCTTTTTGGCGATGCCGTAGGGGGCGTTGGTGACCTCCGGATAACCGTTCCAGAGGTCGTCTTCTTTAAACGGCACCGGCGTGTGGTTCGGGTAGGCGCAGACGGTACCGAGCACGAGGATCTTCTCCACACCCTCGAGGCGGCAGGCCTCGATGAGGTGGAGGCCCATGGCCATGTTGGCGTAGAAGAAAGCGCCGGGGTGCTTGCGGTTGGCGCCGATGCCGCCCACGAGGGCCGCCATGTGGATCACGCCATCGGGCTTGTGTTCCTGGATGTAGCGACGGGCGGCGGTGGGGTCGAGCAGGTCGCACGCCTCCGCCGTGGGGGCGAGGATCACGGCGCCACGCGATTCAAGCTCTGCCAACACATGCTTGCCGAGGAAACCATGGCCGCCGGTCACGAAAATGCGTCGGCCCTTCAGAGAAAAACCACTGGTCATCGGTATCCACCCTCCACGTCGTGCGGCAAGCCCGCATCCTCCAGGAGCCGCTCCCGCTGTGCCAGCAGGAGATCGCTCTCCACCATCATCTTGGCCAAATGACGGATGTCTGTCGTGGGTTTCCAGCCGAGGACCTCCCGGGCGCGGGTGCTGTCGCCTTCGAGGTGGTCCACCTCGGCGGGCCGGAAGTAGCGCGGATCGATCTCAACGTACTGCTTCCAGTCCAGGTCCAGCCGCTCGAACACCAGGGTGAGGAAATCGCGGATGGAAAGCGCCTCCCCCGTGGCGACGACGAAATCCCCGGGCACATCGTGCTGGAGCATGCGCCACATGGCCTCCACATAGTCCCCCGCGAAGCCCCAGTCGCGCTTGGCGTCCAGGTTCCCCAGGAAGAGCTTCTGCTGCAGCCCCAGTTTGATGCGGGTGGCGGCCCGGGTGATCTTGCGGGTGACGAACGTCTCGCCTCGGCGCGGGCTCTCGTGGTTGAAGAGGATGCCGTTGCTGGCGAACATCCCGTAGCTCTCGCGGTGGTTGATCACCTGGTAGTGGCTGTAGACCTTGGCACAGGCATAGGGGCTGCGGGGCTGGAAGGTCGTCCCCTCGTGCTGGCGAGGCTTGGCAGCGCCGAACATCTCGGAGGAACCCGCCTGGTAGAAGCGCACCTTCCGCCCGCTGGCGTCCTGGTGGCTGCGCACCGCCTCCAGCAGCCGCAGGGTGCCCATGCCGACGACCTCCGCCGTGAACTCCGGCTGGTCGAAGCTCACACGCACGTGGCTCTGGGCTCCCAGGTTATAGACCTCGTCCGGTTGCACCGTATCCAGCACGCGCCGCAGACCGTTCCCGTCACTCAGGTCCCCGTAGTGCAGGCTCAGAGAGGGCCCGTCGTGGGGATCCTGGTACAGGTGGTCGATGCGGCTCGTGTTGAACGTGCTGGCCCGGCGGACGATGCCGTGAACCTGATACCCCTTGGCCAGCAGCAGTTCCGAGAGATAGCTGCCGTCCTGGCCGGTGATGCCGGTGATGAGCGCGCTGCGGGTCATGGGAGCTCCGGATGGAAGACCCCCATGCTAACCCGGAGCTCAGTATCCCAGTTCCTTCAGGATGGTTTTCAGCACCTCGGCGGAACGGCGCAGACCCGCCAATTCCTCCTCGTCCATGGCGACGGGCAGGATCTCGCGGATGCCTTCGCGGTGCAGCACGGTGGGCAGCGAGAGGCAAACATCCTCGATGCCGTGGAGGCCATCCATGAAAGAGGAGACCGTGAAGACACTCCGCTCATTGCCGATGATGGCTTCCAGCACCCGCGTCACGGAAAGGGCGATGCCGTAGTAGGTGGCACCCTTGCGCTCGATGACGTGCTTGCCCGAAAGCAGCACGCGCTGCTTGAGCTGCTCCAGCTCCTCATTTGTCAGGGGTTCGCGCCCGGCGGGGGTGTACTGGGTGATGGGGGTCTGTCCGATGGTCGCCGAGCTCCACACCGGCACGGCGGAATCGCCGTGCTCACCGATGACCATGGCGTGGATGCTGCGGGGATCGACGTCGAAGGCCTGACCGAGCAGGTGGCGCAGACGGGAGGAGTCCAGCGTGGTGCCGGAGCCGAAGACCTTCTGCTTGGAGATGCCCATGCGCTTGTAGGTCACGTAGGTCAGCACGTCCATCGGATTGCTGACCACGAGGATCACAGAGCCGGTGTAGTGCGGCTTGATGTGGTCGACGATGTCCTCGATGATCCGCACGTTGGCCTTGGCCAGATCGAGGCGAGTCTCGTTGGGCTTGCGGTTGCGCCCCGCCGTGATGACGATGACATCCGCATCGCGGACGCCCTCGTAGCCCTCGGCCTTGATGTCCACCTGCCCCGCGAAAGCAACGCCATGGCGCAGGTCCTGGGCCTCGCCCTTGGCCTTCTCCCGATTGATGTCGATGATGCTGATGACATCCGCCTCCCCCTTGACCAGGAGGGTGTACGCGACGGTTGCGCCGACATGTCCGGCACCGATGATTGCGACTTTCATGGCGTTCCTTTCAGGGAGGGGAAGATCTCAGACCAGGCACAATTGCGCCGGATTTGCACCGGTCTTGCGTACCGCCGGTGCCATTGGGGAGGTGCCACGTCTCCACATGAGTGCGCTTGGGCAGTGCACAGGAACAGTGTCCCACTGTATGGGCGACCTGGATCACAGGACTCCAATGTGCGCAAAAAATTCACCAGTCTGTGAAGATTGGCGCACGCGAACCCAGGCCTACACAAAACGCCGTAAACCTCAACCCAAGGATCGAATGGGGCCTCATCCGAATAATTGGCCGGACTCCTAAGGAAACTCATCGCCGGGCAGTCGCACCCACCACGGGAAGGCCCAACCCGAGCGGGTATGCTCGAGAGTCAAGGTGACGGATGCGATTCACGGTCAAGTACACCACCAGCACAGGTGACATTCTCATTCGCGACTTCGAGGGATCGAGCGCCGAGGAGCTCCGTGAGCGCGTCCAGGCGGAGGGCCACTTCCCCCTGGAAATCAAGCGCGCCGCCAGCGCCTTCCGGCGGCAGAAGTCCCTCAACGCCGAGACGCTGGTGCTCTTCAATCAGGAGCTCCTTGCCCTGCTCAAGGCGGGCATTCCCCTGCTGCAGTGCCTTGAGCTGCTCGTCGGCCACGGCAAGGATCCCCTCCTCCGCAGCGCCCTAGAGCGTGTGGTGGAAATGCTGCGAGAAGGGCTCTCGTACAGTGAGGCCCTCGAACAGGCGGGCTCTTTCCCAGCGGTCTACCGCGCCAACGTGGTGGCGGGCGAACGCAGCGGCACCTTGACGGAAGTCCTGGCCCGCTGGCTGCAGTTCCAGAAGTTCGCCCAGCAGAGCAAGCGACGGATCACCGAAGCACTCTTCTACCCGGCCTTCCTGGTCGTGGTGCTGGTGGTGGCCCTCGCGGTGATCTTCAACGTCGTGCTGCCCAAGTTCGGCGAGATCTATGCTGGCAATCAGATGGAGATGCCAACCATGACCCGGGCCCTGCTCGGCTTCGGCACTTTCATGCGCGACACGATCTACTGGCAGGGCGGCCTCGTGGTCGTGTTCATGCTCTTCGTGCGCTGGATGGTCACCACCGAGGCGGGCAAGCGCGTGTGGGAGCGCATCCTGCTCGGTATCCCCAAGCTCGGCACCCTCTTCCGCATGTACCATTCCTCCGCCTTCACCCGCACCCTCGGTGTGCTGCTGGCGGGCGGTCTGCCGGTGCTGCAGGCGCTCGAGGTGATCCAGCGGACCACCGCCTCGGAGCGCATGAAGCTCCGCCTGATCACCGTCATCGAGATGATCCGCGCGGGTTCGAGCCTGCACCTGAGCCTGGAGCAGGCCAAGGTGCTGGATCCCCTGGCGGTGGAGATGACCCGGGTCGGTGAACAGAGCTCGGCCCTGCCGGAGATGCTCAATCACGTGGCAGATTTCTTCGACCAGGAGGTCGAGAAGGCCACCGCCGCCGTCACCAGCCTCATCGGCCCCATCCTCATCGTCTTCATGGGCCTCACGGTGCTGGCCCTCCTCATGGCCGTCTACGTGCCCATGTTCAACGCCGGCAACATGATGAAATAGAGCTCCCTCAATCCAGGGAGTGCGCACCGGCGGGGCCTGGGATCTGCATTCCAGCCCCGCCGCGCTGCATCTGGCCGGCTCGGGCACCCGAACAACGTTCACCCTCGATAGGCTGGGGCCTTTCTGGAGTCCCCATGCGCCTGAGCCTTGTGCTGCCCGTGATCTGCACCCTCGCCCTGTCCGCCGCCGACACCCGCGCCTACGGCAAGCCGCTGACAACCCTTCCCGAGACGAAGATCTCCGAGATCCTGGCCAAGCCCGAGACCTTCAAAGGCAAGCGCGTCAAGGTGCGCGGCATGGTCACCAACGTCTGCCCCGAGCGCGGCTGCTACCTGGACCTCAAGGGGGACCAGCGCTTTCAGCACCTGATGTTCAAGGTGGAGGATGGCGTCATCGTCTTCCCCGCCGACAGCCTGGGCAAGGAGGCCGTGGGCGAAGGGATCGTCTCCCTGACCGTCCTGACCGAGCAGGAGCAGCGCGACATGTGCCCGGTGGAGGCCAAGGCCATGGATCCCAAGTTCGACCCTAAGAAGATCAAGGGGCCCAAGACCATCGTGCGCATCGAGGGCATCGGGGCGGAGATCAAGAAGTAATGGGTTTCCGCTGGCGCTACTGGAACAACCTGCTCCACCGCGACGTGGGGTATCTCGTCTTTGGGCTGACGGTGGTCTACGCCGTGTCCGGCATCGCCCTGAACCACATGGCGGACTGGAACCCGAACTACCGCAAGGTGGAGCGGGTTCTGGACATCGGCCCCCTGGACCGTGAACGGCCCGAGGAGGAACTGGCCCGTACTGTCCTGCAGCGGCTCAAGGCCGGCGGCATCCCCAAGGGCACCTTCCAATCCGATCCCGACACGCTCCAGGTCTATGTGGAGGGCGCCAGCTACACGGTGGATCTCCCCACCGGCAAGGTGCTCTATGAGGCGATTCGCACCCGTCCGGTGCTTCATGCCATGAACCGCCTCCACGTGAATGCGCCAAAACGGCTGTGGACGTGGATCGCGGATATCTATGCCGCGGCGCTCCTGCTCGTGGGCTTCACGGGACTCTTCATCCTGCGGGGACGCAATGGCCTCAAGGGACGGGGCGCCTGGCTTACGGCCACCGGCTGCGTGCTCCCCCTGGGCTACTGGCTCTGGTGGATCAGCCGCTAAGCCTCACTGGCACATTCCTGGCAAGCTTGGGTCATGGTCTTCCGTCCCCTCGCCTGGCTCCGCAGCCTGCACGCCAAGCTCTTCCTGCTCACCGCCATCGTCACGGCGGGGCTCACCATCGCCGTGGCCCTGGTGACGAGCAATGGCAGCAAGCAAGTGGCCATGGACTATGCCAAGCAGCTCGCCATCGACACCGCGCGGAATGTGGAGCACCAGATCCGCAGCCAGATGGAGAGCACCGGCGACCGGCAGGGCGAGTTCCGCCACGCCAAGGATGTCAACGCCATGCTCGAGGACATGGCGGGCTCGGACAAATCCATCAATCAGATCGATGTCTTCCGCCGCATGGATCCCACTCGGGATGATGGCCAGGATGGACTCGCGGTGGTGGCTTCCTCCCTGGAGGACGACAG
Source organism: uncultured Solibacteraceae bacterium (assembly GCA_964415525.1). Lineage (GTDB taxonomy): Bacteria > Acidobacteriota > Holophagae > Holophagales > Holophagaceae > CAZPUI01. The sequence goes on along the minus strand of CAYQAS010000088.1, from coordinate 10,300 downwards.
CGTAGCCGAGATGGGCTCCGGGCTCGCCTCCCATCTCAAGGATCAGGGCCCCCAAGCGGAAGTGGTGAAGCTGGAGACCGGCGACAGCGCCTGGAAGGTCTACCTGCCCATCGAGAGCCTGCGCAAGGGCAAGCCCCCCATCGGCCTCGTCCGAGTTTACGTCGATCTAGAACGCTGGCAGACCGTGTGGCGGGCCATCCTGCGGCAGACCTATCAGATGCTGCCGGCGGTCATCACCGGGGAATTCCTCATCCTCTGGGTGATCCTCGGCTTTGCCCTGAGCGATCCACTCCGCCACATCACCCACGCCATGGATCGCATGGCCAAGGGCGACACCACCGCCCGCGCTCAGGTGCGGCGCAAGGACGAGCTGGGACTCATCGCGGCACAGTTCAACGCCATGGCGGACCGCCTCCACGAGGCGGCCGTGGACCGGGAAGGTCTAATTCAGGAGATCCGGGGCCTCAACGCCAGTCTCCAGGAGCGGGTGGAAGCCGCCCTGGAGGAGCTGCGGGAGAAGAATCAGGAACTGGAGAGCCTCAACGAGCGCAACGCGCTGCTCCGCGAGGAACTCGGCCAGCAGGAGCGCCTCGCGGTGGCGGGCCAGCTCACGGCCGCCTTCGCCCACGAGGTGGGCACGCCCCTCAACCTCGTCAACGCCCATCTCCAGCTGCTCCTCGGCCAGACGGACCTGGCCCCCAAGAGCCGCGAGCGTCTGGACGTCATCCACACCCAGATCCAACGGGTCGGTGACATCGTGCGCAAGCTGCTGGGCATGACCCGGCGCCCCCAGCTGACCTTCGAGCCGACGCCCTTCATCCCCCTGATGGAATCCCTCCACCACCTCTGGAGCCCGAATCTGGCAAGCCACCAGATCCACTTCGAACTGGATGCCCCCGACGCCTGCACCCTCCTGGTGGACCGCAAGCAGATGGAGCAGATCTTCATCAATCTCGTGAACAACGCCGCAGACGCGATGCCCGAAGGCGGGCGCATCGAACTGCGGGTCGAGATCGACCCAAAGGCAGCCCCCGAGAAGCCCCGCTGGAATTTCGCCCTGGAGGACACCGGCAGCGGAATTCCCGCCGATGTCCTGCCTAAGGTCTTCAAGCCGATGTTCACCACCAAGCCCGAAGGCAAGGGCACCGGCCTCGGCCTCAGCATTGTCCGCGAGATCGTGCGCAACCACGGCGGTGACGTGCGGCTGGAGAGCCGCGAGGGTGTGGGAACGACCGTGCTGTTCAGCCTGCCGGGGGCGGTGGACGCCTAGGAGCCCGTCCAAGTATTGAATTGGGCCGCGCCGGGTCGGCGGCCAAGCAGATCGAGGAAGGCGAGGAAGGGGGTAGCGGCACTACCTCCGACGAGCCTGACGACGAGCTGCGCAGGCCGCCGCCCCGGCCCGAAGGGTTGGGCACAAAGGGCTTCCATGCGGCGTTGCCGGGCTCGAACGATGTCACCGCATCGCCCTTCGCCCGGTGCCTTGCCTGCAAGCCCTTTGCGCCCAACGCGACCTCGACTGAATACTTGGACGGGCTCCTAGAGATCCACGCTCTCCACGAGGTCCAGCGGTTCCTCCAGGAACCGCTCTCCCACCTCTTTCAGGCGGCTGCTGAGGTCCGTCAGAAGAATGCGCAGAGGGCCGCGGGCACTCTCGGTGCGGAAGCCCAGGGAACCGCGCAGGAGGTGCTCCACGGCTTCCGCCGCCACCTCGCCGCTGTCGATCCAGGTGGTGCCTGGGCGCACTCGCTCCAGGCTGGGGCGCAGGGTCCGGTAATGCGTGCAGCCGAGCACCACGGTGCGCACATGCTCAGGCAGGGCCGCGAAATAGCGGGCCGCCACGGCATCCGTGATGGCGTCATCGAACCAGCCCTCTTCCGCCAGGGGCACCAGCAGGGGGCAGGCCACGCTGTGGATCTCACGACCCGGATCCCGGCGGCGGATGGCCGCCTCGTACGAGCCGCTCTGCACCGTGGCCAGGGTGCCGATGATCCCCACGGGGCCCACCGACTTCGCCGCAGCCTCGGCCCCGGGCTCGATCACGCCAATGACCGGCACGGCGCTCGCGGCCTGCAGCGCCTCCAGCCCATGGGCAGACGCGGTATTGCAGGCCACGACGATGAGCTTCGGGTCGTACTTCGAGAGCGCGGCCCCCGCCTGCAGCGTGTAGCGGGCGATGGTGCCGTGGCTCTTGGTACCGTAGGGCAGACGAGCCGTGTCGCCCAGATAGACGATGGCCTCGGAGGGCAGCAGGCGCCGCAGGGCGCGCACCACGGTGAGCCCGCCGATGCCGGAGTCGTAGACGCCGATGGGGCGGGAAGCCTTGCTCAACCTTCGATCCGCTGCGCGAGGATGGCCACCCAGGCGCCTTCGGTCTCCACCCGCAGGGGCTTGAAGCCGCCCAGGGTGAGGCTCACGAGGGCCTCGTCCTGGCGCTCCGCCAGAATGCCGGAGGCCACCAGCAGACCCCCGAGCTGGCAGACTTCCGCCATGCGCGGCAGCAGCATCTGGATGGTCTCCAGCAGGATGTTGGCCAGCAGGAGTCGGTAGGGGCCCTGCACCTTCGGGTCATCCAGGGTGCCAACGAAGGCCCGGAACGGCGTGGCCTCGCCCACCAGAGCGCGGTTCATCTCCACCATTTCATCCATGGCGGGCCCGCAGTCGGGATCGATGTCGAAGGCGGTGACCTCCCTGGCGCCCAGCACGTGGGCGGTAAGCGCCAGAATGCCGGTGCCGGAGCCGATGTCGAGAACGGGATCCTGGAGGCGACCGTCGAGGGCCAGATCCTCCAGCATGGCCATGCAGAGGCGCGTGGTCTCGTGGCCGCCGGTGCCGAAGGCGAGACCGGGATTCACCACCACGGGACGACGGCCGTCCGGCGCGGGGGTGTCTTCCCAAAGGGGACGGATGAAGAAGGTGCGACCCACCTCGAGGCAGCCGAAGCCCTCGCGGCTCTTGGCAAGCCAATCCTGGTCCTCGAAGACCTCCGCCGCCAAAAGCTTCGCATCGAAAGCGGCGAGTCCCGCGGGATCCGGGGGCGTCAGGCCCGGGGGGAAATAGGCGAACAGCGTTTGGGGCGGATCGGCCTCGCGGTAGGTGGCGGTGGCGCCGCCCTCCGAGAGCCATTCCGAAAGGGCATCCTCCTGTTCGAAGGACACGTCGAGCAGCCAGCGGGTATGGCGATCAGTACTCATGGCATCAGTTTAGCGTGGGCGGCCGGTTTGGGTTTCAACGGCACACGTGAAGGCTGACGCTGGCCCTCCAGGGCACCCATCCATAGCTGTCGGCCCGTGGAGCGGGCGAAAAGACAAATCGACGGCACGGGCAAGACCATCGAACCGGTGCCTGGGCAGACCAAGCATAGCTTCGAGAACCTTCCTGGCGGAGGGTTCGGCACCGGAACTGACAGTGATAGATCCCAGACGCTCCCAGGCGCAGTTCAGGAAGCCTCCAGGTGGCTCCGCTCCCCACCTCGAATTGCCGCCATGCGGAACAGCGGCGGCTCCCACCCAGATTCCAGTCAGTCAACCGCCACTTGAATGGCTGAGGTATCGCCACACACGTAAAATGCGACCTTTGAATTCTTTGCGCACAGCCGTACTTAAGTGATACATTTTTTCAAACCTCCACCAAATAGCCTGCCGATTCCTGAACACATGTTGTTCGGTGACGATCGACCCCGATCCCAACAGGAGCTGCGATGAAGAAGCTGACCCTCTCAAAAGAAACCCTGCAGAGAATCGATACGGGCTTGCACCACATCAATGGCGGCACTTTAACCATCTTTACTCGGACTGGCGGGCAGGCCTGTCAACCGACCTGGGAGCATGGATGCGTTGAGACCAGAGATGGAAGTTGCTGGCCGGAGTGTATTTATTAATTCGTTCTGCATGTCAGTCGTCCCCCGACAGAGTTCGGGGGATTTTTGTTGCTGGCCCCTAAAAATTCACATTTTTAAAATCATATACATCTCAACTCCGAAGCACGTTTCTCTGCCGTTCCCTGCTCGCTTCCACCGCCAGCCCAGGTCGTGTCGTGTCAACCTGACTTGCCAAAACAGCGATGAGGCCCCTTTCGGGGCCTCATCAAGCATGTGGAACTTCTAGCAAAAGATCAGGCGCCCGCGTCGAGGCGGGCCACGGTCTCGCGAAGTTCGCGGATCAGGGCGCGGAAGCCGTGGTCGAGGCTGGGTTCGTCCTGCACCAGGGCACCGAAGAGTCGGGCGACGCTGCGGTAGTACCAGAGGGTGCCTTCACGGTCGCCGCGGAAGCGATGGAAGATGCTGGGGCCGTGATCCTTCAGATCGCGTTCCAAACAGAGGGCGTTGTGGACCTTGTCCGCTGCCACCACCCGCAGGGTGGACAGGTTGGCGTTCGCCAAGCCCGTAAGGTAGGCGCGCTTCCGCTCGAGCCAGGGAGCCTTATCGGCACCGCTGTCATCGTCGGTGCAGCCCGCCACGATGGCCGCCACATCCTTGCCGAAACGAATTTCAATCTCTTCCAGCACCGGAGCGCCACCGGCGTCCTCCACGGCATCGTGCAGCAGGCCGGCGATGATTTCGTCCTCCGTGCCCCCGGATTCCCCCACACGCCCGGCCACGGCCAGGAGATGGGTCAAGTACGGCGTCGTGGAGCCCTTGCGGGTCTGCTGGCTGTGCTTGGAGATGGCGAAGGCCACGGCCTCCGTGAACCGCGGTCCAAGGATGGTGGTGGGCGGCGGGGGCGGCTCTGGGGCCTTGGCCGGAATCTTGGCAGGCAATACCGCGCGGTGGGCCCCCAGGACGGCCTCCAGGGCGGTAGCTACAGCGGGACGGAGTGGGGCGAGAGGTTCTTCCATGCGGGCTTCAGGCTAGCAGAAAGCGGCGTCTCCCCCGTCACGACCCCGTCAATCCTCCAGCGCACCTTCCTCCAGCAGATCCAGGCGCTTCATCTTTTCCAGGAAGGTGGTGCGCTTCAGCCCCAGCAGCTCCGCGGCCCGCTTCTTGTTGCCCCGGGTGATGGCCAGGGATTGGAGCATGAGTTTCTTCTCCACATCGCTCACCACTTGGTTCAGATCCAGGCCTTCCGCGGGCAGATCCATCGACGGAGAAGGCTCAGCCACTGTAACGGGGATCACCGGCATCGGCGTGGCCATCACATGTTCCGGCATCCCACCGGCGGGCACCCGCTCGGCGAGGAAGGCGAAGTCCTCCCGCACCAACACATTGCGACTCCCGGAAAGGACGATGGCGCGCTCCACGGCGTTCTCCAGCTGGCGAACGTTGCCGGGCCATGGAAAGGCACTCAGATAGGCATCCACCGAGGGATGCAGGGCCTTGGGATAGAGGCCGTGTTCCCGGGATTTGCGGGTGATGAAGTGCTGGGCGAGGAATGGAACTTCCTCTCGCCGCACCCGCAGGGGCGGAAGGGCGATCGGCACAACCTCAAGGCGGTAGAAGAGGTCCTCCCGGAAGCTGCCGTCCTCGACCTTCTTCCAGAGGTCCACGTTGGTGGCCGCCACCACCCGCACATCCACCTTGATGGGGGCACCGCCGCCAAGGGGCTGCACCTCGCGCTCCTGGAGGACACGGAGCAGCCGCACCTGGGCACCGAGGGGCATGGTGGCCACCTCGTCCAGGAAGATCGTGCCGCCATGGGCCTCGCGGAACTTGCCCGGCGTGTCCTTGCGGGCATCCGTGAAAGCACCCTTGGTGTAACCGAAGAGTTCCGATTCCAGGAGGTTGTCGGGAATGGCACCGCAGTGAACAGGAACGAAGGGCTGGTCGGCCTCGCCGCTCAGGCGGTGGATGGCTCGGGCCACGAGTTCCTTACCGGTGCCGCTCTCGCCGCTCAGGAGCACCGTCGCCCGGGTAGCGGCGGCGGCGCGGGCCTTGGCCAGGACATCCTGCATGGCGGCACTGGTGCCCACCATGCCGAAGGCCAGGGCCTGGGACACGGTGAGCGGCGGCGTGGGGCGGGACAAGGGGCGCAGGCCCGGCAGGGGCGGGTCGTTGGAGGGCACGCCCCAGCGGACAGAACCCAGATGCCCCCACGCCAGGGCCACTTCCGCCTTCGGACCGCCCGGGCGCAGGAGGAGGATCGGCAGGGCACCCACTTCCGCCACCATGCGAAGCAGCGCGGGAGACGGCTCCGGCGCCCCGGCGGAGATCACCCAGAGGTCCGTCTCGGCGGGCGGGAGCGCCGCCACCGGAGAGCGGTCGAGGCTGACCTCCCACGATCCGTACCATCCCAGCTCGGCGCTGTGGGTCGGCTCTCCCAGGGTGGACCAGTGCAAGCGCGGCAGGGCTGGGTTCACGGGACGTCCTTGTGGGTTGTCATAAGCCTAGATGGCGCAGCGTCCGGATCAAGTCAAAACATTGACACCCTGCATGATTTCACAGGCTCCGGCATCCAAGCGGCATGCTCTGCGCGTCCGCCTGGTCCGGACCGCAGCCCAGGAGTCCACCCATGGCGCTCACGGAATCCACCCAAACCCCACTGGGAACCCCCATGCCGGAGTGGCACCTGCAGGGCGTGGATGGCCGCCCCTGGCGGCACGACGATTTCCGAACCCCTGCCCTGCTCGTCGTCTTCATGTGCAACCACTGCCCTTACGTCCAGGCGGTGGACGACCGCATCAATGCCCTGGCCCTGACCTACCGGGGCCGGTGCGCGGTGGTCGCCATCAGCAGCAACGATCCCGAGCAGTACCCCGAGGATGGCCTACAGGCCATGGGGGAACGGGCCATCGAAAAGGAATACGCCTTCCACTACCTCTTCGACGAAACACAGGAGACCGCGAAGGCTTTCGGAGCCGTCTGCACCCCGGACTTCTTTCTCTATGGTCCCAACCGGAAGCTCGCCTATCGCGGTCGCCTGGACGACAACTGGCGCGATGCGCAAGCGGTCACTCGGGAAGAGCTGAAGGCGGCCATCGATGCGGTGCTGGCGGGCAAGGCACCGGACCCGGATCATAAACCCAGCATGGGTTGCAGCATCAAGTGGCGGATCTGATCCGTTCCACGGTCCGCGAACTGTACTAGGCCAAGGATTCTCGCCTCCGTAGGCTGAGGGTTCCCCTGGAGGACCCGATGATGCTGGTTCGGATGGCGTGCGTGCTGATGGGCGGAGTGGCGCTGTGTGCCGCCTCCCCGGAGTGGGAGAGCTTGGAGAAGGCGGGACGCTGGAAGGTGCTCCGCTACCAAGTGGAGACCAAGGCCAAGACCGTTCCGAAGGACGGCGAGGTCCTGATCTGGCGCTCCAAGACACTCCAGGTCTTCGGGCGCACGGAGGAGGCCTACAACACGGCCAAGGAGGCCGTCAAAGTGCTGCCCCAGTCCGCAGATGCATGGGCCCAACTGGGGAACACGTGCGGTGATATGGCCGGCAAAGCCGGCATGCTGAAGCAGATGTCCTACGGCATGGAGTGCAAGGATGCCGCCCAGAAGGCCCTGGAGTTGAATCCCAAGCACCCGATGGGACTGCGGCTCATGGCGGGTTTCTATGAACAGGCACCGTCCATCGTAGGTGGGGACAAGGCCAAGGCCAAGGCCTGCCGGGCCACCCTGGCCTCCGTGGATCAGGATTTTGCCGTGCGGCTGCAAGTCAGCGAAGCCTACAAGACAAAGGATCCCGCGAAGATCGAGGCGGCCCTGAAACAGGCCATCCAGACCCTCCCTAATGCCGCCTGGCCCCTGGTCAGCGCCGCGAGTGGGGCCATGGATCCCAAGGCGCTGCGCATCCTGGAGGCCCAGGGCTATGCCCGCAAGGCGCTCGAACTGGATCCCTTCAACACCACTGCGTACGGGGTCCTCGCCCAGGCTCAGGCGGCGGAATGGAAGTGGAACGAAGTGGATGCCACCCTGGCCCGCGCCGAAAAGGCCGTGCCCGAGAACCTGAACCCCCACTACCAGACCGCCCGTTGGCTGGTGCTGGCCTCCCGGGAACCCAAGCGGGCCGAGGCCCTGCTCCGCCGCTACCTTGCAGTGGAGCCTGAGGCGGGTACGCCCTCCCACGGCGGGGCGCGCTGGCGCCTGGGGCTCGCCCTGGAGCAGCAGGGCCGGAAGGCCGAAGCCCTTCAGGAGCTGAAGCTGGCCGCCCAGGCCGCCCCGAAAGACAAGGACATCGCCGCCGATCTCAAGCGCCTGGGAGGCTGATCAGAACCGCAGGGACAGGCAGCTCAGGCCGCCGTCCATCTTGCGGTACTCCGACATGTCGAGCGTCAGTGGGTGGAATCCGGCTTCCATCAGCTGGCGCTCGAGCTTCGGATAGCCCTTGGGCAGGAAGACCCGGTCGTTGATCCGCACGCAGTTGGCGGCATAGCTCTCGTCCTCCGCCACCCGGAGGATCGTCCAGCCCGCGAACTCCGGCCGATCCGCCAGCTCCTCCATGAGGACGAGGGTGCGCTCCCCCACCCAGGCGATGCCGCTCTTCAGGTGGAGGATCGAGGTCATGGCGCGGATGTCCACGGTGCTCGAGGTGTAGCCCTCCAGCGCCAGGAAGGCTGCGAGCTGGCGGGCGCCCTCCTCGTTCGTGCGATGGGAGACGCCGATGAAAACATGCATTCCCGCCTCACAGATGTCCCCGCCGTCGACGGTACCCGGTGCCGTGATCTCATGGTGCCGCTGAAAGCAGGCCAGGAGCGGCTCCCGGATGCGCGCCACCTCGCCGAGTCGGCTCTCCGCGCCCGGCCGCGTGAGGATCGCCGCGTGCTCCGTCAGCACCGCCGTGTCCTCCACGAAGCAGGAGTCCGGATGATCCAGATCCTTCTCCAGCACCGTGAGCGCAACACCGCAGGTCTCCAGCGCCCGGCAGTAGGCCTCGTGCTGCTCCAGCGCCAGCCTGTAGTCCGGAACGCCGAACGAGCCCTGGCCGACATCCGTCAGCCCCTCGCTGAAGTTCTCCCCCGGGATGCGGACGATGGCGCGCGTGAACATGAAGCCTCCGAAAAGACCACTAAAGCACGGAGGACACGAAGATCCGATCTCCGTGTCCTCCCGTTTTCTCCAGCTCGTCTACAGCTCGGCGGCCCGTTCGGTCTCGACCAGGAGCCCCTCTCCACGAAGGCGGAGGCGGAGGCGGAGGCGGAGGCGGGTGCGATCGAGGGGAACGCCGTGCCGCGTGGCGCGAAGGCCTACAGCTCCGCGATCAGCTCGATCTCAACCTTCGCGCCCCGCGGCAGGGCCGCGACGGCGACGGTGCTGCGGGCGGGCTTGGCGCCTTCGAGCATCTTCTCGTAGACGGCGTTGAAGGGGCCAAAGTCCGCCATGTCCGTCAGGAAGACGGTGGTCTTCACGACCTTGTCCCAGTTCGCGCCGGCGCGGGCCAGGACGGCGTTCAGGTTCTTGATGACCTGCTCGGTCTGAGCCTCGATGGAGCCCGTCACCATCTCCATCGTCTCGGGCACGAGGGGAATCTGACCGCTAGTGTAGAGCAGGTTGCCCGTGATCTTGGCCTGGCTGTATGGGCCAATGGCGGCAGGAGCGGCGTCAGTCTGGATGGTCTTCATGGTTCCTCCGGGATGGAAAGCACTGGATCGCGGAACAGAGCGCTCAATGCGCGCTGTGAAGCGGGGCACCCAGACCCCGATCGTGGGTCGCGTCAGTCTGGATGGTCTTCAGGGTTTGTCCTGGGAATGGACAACCCCTCCATGATGGCGGATGCCGTGAGGAGGGGTGTCACAAGGGGCCTGGGCCTCAACCCACCCAGCTCCTACTTCCAGCGCCGCTTCTTGGGCCGCCAGCTCCCGGGGTTCGAAGGGATCGGCGTGTCGAAGGGGCTGGGACCGCTGTCCTTCTCGCCGCCCTCGAGATCCTCCATGTTGCCCACGCCCTCCTCGATCTGCTTCTGCACCACCTGGGCGGTGCGGTGCATGAGCGCCGCCAGGCAGAGACTGGCCTCGATGCGCGCATGAGGTAGCGGGCCGAGCTGCACGAACACCGCCGGATCCGAGGGGATGCTGCGGGGGATGATCAGCTCCGGGAAGGTCGCGGGGAGGGCGTCGTACTCCTCCTCCGGCATGCGCAACCAGGGCTCCGCCATCTCCTGACGCCGGTTGAGGAGGTCCTCCAGGGGGACCACCTTCCTGGGGCGTCCGCGCTTGCGGGGCGCCTGCACCGTGGGCTCTGCGGCCATGCGTTCCTGAAAATACGCGAGCACCTCGTCCCGGGTGCGTCCCCGCAGGTCGAAGAGCAGCCAGGGATCGCGATCCAGGGCCTCTGCCATGACGTAGCAGACCGCCGCCACGTGCTTGCAGGGGTTGGCCCAGTCGGGGCAGTCGCAGTGGGTCTGCAGCTCCTTGGGCACCCGCGGATAGAGGCTGGCGC
>CAYQAS010000087.1:0-18183 GCA_964415525.1 uncultured Solibacteraceae bacterium | reverse complement strand
GGCAAGCCGGGGCCGGCCTCCGTCCGGCGTCCCCTTCGCTACGCCAGTGGCCGCCAGCTGCCGGCCCAGGCCATCGGCGTCCTGGACACCGGCTGCGCGCGCGTGTACCTCTCCCGCGCCAGTCTGCCGCCCGCGCTGGAGGATCTCGACCGCCTCCTCTCCAACCTCGATCGCGAGGTGGAAGCCCTCCTCAAGGAATCCGAAGACGCCACCCACCACACACGGCTCGAGGAACTGGCCACCCAGCGCGTGGGGCTGGACGCGGATCGCACCCAGCTCGAGGTGCAATTCCAGGAGCAGAAGGCGCTGGTGGAGGAGATCCAAACGCTCCGCGCCGCCTGTGCCACAGACACGCCCCCTACGGAGGCCAAGAACCACCTGACCGCCGCACTGGCCAAGCTCCGCGCCCTGCATAAAGCTCAGCCCCTCTGCTACGACTGCGTGGATGCCGGCACCATCGCCGAGGTCATCTCCGGCTGGACAGGCATTCCTCTCGGCCGCATGGTCACGGACGAGATCGACGCCGTGCGCCGCCTCGAGGAGCTGCTCGGCGAGCGCGTCCTTGGACAGCCCCACGCCCTGCGTACCCTTTCCCGCAGCCTGCAGGTGGCCCGGGCGGGACTCGAAGATCCCACCAAGCCCAAGGGGGTCTTCCTGCTGGTGGGCCCCTCCGGCGTAGGCAAGACGGAGACGGCACTCGCGCTGGCGGACACACTCTACGGCGGCGAGAAGAACCTCATCAGCATCAACCTGTCCGAATACCAGGAGGCCCACACGGTCTCAGGGCTCAAGGGCTCACCTCCGGGCTATGTCGGCTACGGCGAGGGCGGGGTGCTGACAGAGGCCGTGCGGCGCAAGCCCCACAGCGTCCTGCTTCTGGACGAAGTGGAGAAGGCCCACCCGGACGTGCTGGAGCTCTTCTATCAGGTCTTCGACCGCGGGCGGCTGGAGGATGCGGAAGGCCGGGAGATCGACTTCCGCCACACGGTCATCATCCTTACGTCTAATGTCGGCGCGGACCTCGTGCTCCGGGCCGTGGAGCACGGCGTCACCGTGGAAGGCGTCTCCCGCCCACCGACAGCCGACGATCTGACGGAACTCCTGCGAGACAAGCTGCAGCGCACCTTCAAGCCCGCCTTCCTCGGCCGCCTCACGGTGGTGCCCTACTTCCCCGTGCTCGACGACGTCCTCAAGGGGATCCTCCGCCTGAAGCTGGGACGGCTCCAGGGCCGCATCACCGAGAACCACGGCATCACCCTCTCCTACGACCAGCCGCTGGTGGACCACCTCTGCGCCCGCTGCACCGAGGTCGAGAGCGGTGCCCGCAACGCCGACGCGATCCTCTCCAGCCAGGTAACGGGAGCCCTCTCCGACCACCTCCTCACAGCGCTGGCCGAGGGTCGCAAGCTCCGCAAGATCGCACTGCAGGTCCGCCAGGGGCGGATCCGCATCAAGACGACCTGACGACTTTCCTCCGGGTGATTCCATGAGACAACGCCTGTCCATTCCGCTCCTTCTCGTCGCCATAGGCCTCACCGGCTGTTTCAAGAAGCCCGAGGTCCTGCTTCCGCCGCCTCCCAGCAAGCTGGCGGTGAAAGCGGAGGCCCGACCCCAGCTCAACCTCGATCCCGAGGGCGAGTCCATGTCCGTGGTGGTGCACGTCTACCAGTTGAAGGACAAGGCCGAGTTCCAGAAACTCACCTTCGACCTCATCTCCTCTGGTCGGCCGAACACGGAACTATTCCCCCAGGATCTGGTGTCCCACAAAGAGCTGATCCTGGTGCCGGGCACCACCACCAGCGACGTTCTGGACCTCAATCCCTCCACCCGGTTCGTGGGCCTGGTGGGACAGTTCCGCAAGCCCGACGTCCACGCCTGGCGCCAGCTCGTGCCGGTGGAGCAGATGGTGACCAAGGCCACGGCGACCGCTGCTGCGGCGGTGGCCACCGCCCCTCCCAAAGGTCCGCTGGTGGCACCGGTCCCGGTGCTGACCTTCAAGGCTGAGCACTGCTATCTGGAACTCCAGCAGCTCAAGGCGGAGCCCCTGGCGGGCCAACCCGCGGAGCTGAAGCCCATCTGCCTCACCGCACCGGTGGTGGCACCCGCCCCTGCGACGGAGCCGGCTCCTCGTGAAGTGCCCAAGCCCGCGCTCAAGCAGCCGGGCCGCTCCAGCCAGCGCAACCGCCACCTCTAGGATCGACATGCCGACCGTGCACCGTGTGCTCTGGGGCGAGGGCATGTTCCTCCGTCCCCAACACTTCCAGCAGCAGCAGCAGTATCTCGATGCCCGCCTCGGGCACTGCCTCTCCCGCAGTCATGCCTACCCTTGGGGCATTGCCTCCCTGAAGGTGGACGATGCGGCCCTCGAAACGGGCATGCTCCGCATTGACGGCCTGGAGGCCATCTTCCAGGACGGCACCCTCGTCCGTGCCCCGGGCGAGGATCCCCTGCCCGCAGCCCGTGGTCTGGAGAGCATCCCCGGCCTAGGCATCGACACCGTCATCCACCTCTGCCTTCCCAGCCTCAAAGCCTTCGGCGGCAACTGCCAGACGGAAGCCTCGGGACCTCCCAGCCGCTTCCGCCCCGCCCAGGTGCCCGCCCTGGACCTCTTCACCGGCGCCCTGGAATCCGAACTGACGGTGCTCCACGCCAACCTGCGGCTCATGGCGGAATCCGAGAATCGGGACGGAATGCTCTGCATCCCCATCCTCCGGCTTGTCAAGGATCCCTCCGGACGCTGGCACCGGGACGACCTCTACGTGCCGCCCTCCCTGCAGGTGGGCGCCTCCGACCTGCTCCCGACCCTGATCCGACGCCTGCTGGACATCTGCCAGGTCAAGAGTCAGGCCCTGGCCGCGGGACACCGCGAGCGCGCCCACAGCGTGGCGGGCTACGGCACCCAAGATGTGGCGTCCTTCTGGCTGCTCCACACCGTCCACCGGAGCTTTCCGCTCCTGAGTCACGCCCTGCGGAACCCTTCACTCCATCCAGAAGAGCTCTACCTCGTCCTGGCCCAGATGGCGGCGGAACTGCTCACGTTCTCGTCCACGCTGGGGCTCTCGAACATCCCGCCCTACCGGCATGACGCCATCACCGAGACCTTCGAGCAGTTGGAGGACCTGATCCGCTCGCTCCTCGACACGGTCATTTCCGCCCGTTACGGCGTGGTGGCCCTGGAGAGCCTGCGCCCCGGCTTCCTGAGTGGCCGCATCGAAGACGCCATGGTGGACTCCGCGGACTTCTACCTCTCGGTGGCCTCCGAACACCCGGCAGCCCAGATCATCGAGACCATTCCCTACAAGCTCAAGGTGGGCAGCCCGGACGATGTGGAGAAGATCCTCCACTCCGCCCTCCCTGGCATCCGCCTCGTGCACGCCGCCCAGACCCCCGCGGCCATTCCCGTGCGCATCGGGAACCACTACTTCGCCCTCGAGAAGGGTTCCGCCATCTACGAGCACATGCTCAAGTCCCGCAGTGTGTGCATCTACAAGCCCCAGTCCCTGCCCGAGATGAAGCTCGAGCTCTTCGCGGTCTACCGCTGAAAGCCCCGCCATGGACACGCAACCCACCGCCGCGGCCCCCGGCGCCGTCTGCCCCAGCCTGAAGGATCTTCTGGAAGACGGCATCTACCTGCTGTTCCTCATCCGGAACGGCCAGACGCCTTCGGACGCCGGCACCTTCAGCACCCGCCTCGACACCCTCCTCAGCCACTTCGACCGCCAAGCCCGGGACCTCGAGAAGCCGACGGACGCCATTCAGGAGGCCAAATACGCCTTCTGCGCCCTGACCGACGAGATCATCCTGGCGGTGGATTCGCCCCTGCGGGACACCTGGGAACGGGAGCCCTTACAGCTTCGGCACTTCGGGGAACACCTCGCAGGCGAGGGCTTCTTCCAGCGCCTGGAGAACCTGCGTCTCGACCCGACCCGGAACGTGGAAACGCTGGAGGTCTACCACACCTGCCTGCTCCTGGGCTTCCAAGGCCGCTACCTGCTGGAGGGCTCCGAGAAGCTCGGTTACCTCATCACGCGGCTCAGCCAGGAGATCGCCCAGGTACGCGGTGGACGCGCGGAATTCGCCCCGAGTGCCCTGCCCACCTTCCGGTTCCAGGAATTCCTGCGCCACGAGCTGCCCCTGGGCGCTTTCTACGCCCTGCTTCTCCTGGTGGCCCTTGGCATCTTCCTCACGTTCAACGTCCTGCTCCGGGGCCAGGCCCAGCGTGCGACGGGTGGCGCGGTCGCCGCGATCCGCGGAGAGGCCTGAGCGTCGTGGCCCAGACCTCCTGCCCTCCCACGTTCCTCGACCGGCTGCTGGATGATGCGCCGGACGAGGCGCGGGACCATGCCGCCTCCACCTGGCATGACCTGAACCGCTACAAACAGACCCTCGCCCGGGATCTGGAGCTGCTGCTCAACAGCCGGAACTGCCTCTCCGAGCTGCGCGATCTGGATGCGTATCCCGCGGCGAAGCGGTCCCTCCTCACCTACGGCGTCATGGACTTCACGGGGCTCAGTCTGCGGAATCCCGACCATCAGATCCGCCTCAAGGAGTCCATCGCCGAGGCCATCGAACACCACGAGCCTCGGCTGGGGCGGATCCGCGTGTCCCTCGATGGCGAGCGGAGCGGCAGCCGCATGCTGCACTTCCGGGTGGATGCGGTCTTCGAGCTGCACCCGGGGCGCCCCGCGCTCAGCTTCGACGCCCAGTTCCAGGTGGCCACCGGCTCCTGCCAGGTGAAGCACTGATGCTGGACGCCCTGCTGCCCTACTACGAGCGCGAGCTCAGCTTCCTGCGGACCCACGCGGGGGAGTTTGCCACGCGTCATCCCAAGATCGCCCGGCGCCTGATGCTGGAGCAGGACCAATGCGAGGATCCCCATGTGGAGCGCCTGTTGGAGGCCTTCGCCTTCCTCGCTTCACGCGTCCACCACCGCCTGGACGAGGACTATTCCGAGATCTCCGAAGCGTTCCTGCAGGTGCTCTACCCGCATTACACGCGGCCCATCCCTTCCGCCAGCATCCTCCAGTTCCAGATGGACGAGGACAAGCCGGAGATCACCGGGCGCTACGTCGTCCCTCGCCACCAGACGGTCCTTTCTCCGGCGGTTCAAGGGGTGCGATGCCAGTTCCGCACCTGCTTCGAGGTGGAGCTGTGGCCCCTCCGAGTGGCACGGGCGGGACTCGATCTGGCGGTGGCCTCCGAGCACCTGCGCCGTACGAGCGATGCCCAGGCGGCCATCACCCTGGAGCTGGAGACCCTCGGCGGTGTCTGCTTCTCAACCCTGCCCATCTCGAACTTGGCCTTCTTCCTGGACGGCGAACCCGGCCTCGTGAGCCTGCTCTACGAGCTGCTCTTCGCGGAAACCCTAGAAGTCCGGATCAGCGACGGCTCCGGCGATCCCGCCCGGGAGATCCGCCTGGACCGCACGGCCCTGCGTCCCATGGGCTTCGAGTCCCAGGAGGGCCTGTTGGACCAGGATCCGCGCAGCCTGCCGGGGTACCGGCTGCTCTCGGAATACTTCGCCTTTCCCGACAAATTCCATTTCATGGAAGTGAGCGGCCTCGATCACCAGCGCATTCGCGCCCTGCCGGGCAAGCGCCGGACGCTGCAGTTCCACCTGAAGCGCTACGGGGATTCCGAACGCCACGCCCGCCTCGCCCGGCAGCTGGGAGCGGGCCAGTTCAGGCTGGGCTGCACCCCCATCGTCAACCTGTTCTCCCAGGCGGCGGAGCCCATCCGAGTCACCCACCAGCGCACCAGCTATCCCGTGCTGCCGGATCACCGGCGCCCGGAAGCCTATGAGGTGAGCAGCATCGATTCGGTGGTCCACACCGAGAGTTCCGCGAGTCTCACCTCTGGCACACCGGTGCATCCCTTCTATGCCCTCGGCCACCCCGTAACCGAAGCCCCGCCGCGCTTCTACTGGTATGCAAGCCGGGAGACCAGCGCCCTCCCGGGAGACCGCGGCACGCAGGTGCAGCTGTCCCTGGTGGACCTGGATTTCAAGTCGGTGCGCCCCGAGAGCGAAGTGCTCAGCCTGCGCCTGACCTGCACCAACCGTGACATGCCGGAGCAGCTCGCCTTCGGCGGGAACAGTGAGGTCGCCTCGGAGGCCTTCGCCCTTCCCGGACATGCAGTGGTGAAGCAGTGCGCCCTGCTCCGGAAATGCACGCCCACCCTGCGCCCCCCGGACAAACGCGGGTTCCGCTGGCGGCTCATCTCCCACCTCACCAGCCAGCAGACGTCCCTCCTCGCCCATGGCAAGGAGCCCCTTCAGGAGATGCTCCAGCTCTACAACCTGACCCAGTCAAGCCTCTCCACCCGGCAGATCCTCGGCATCCACCACATCGAGGCCCGCCCAGGCACGGCCCGCCTACCAGGCCAGAGCTTCGCCACCTTCGTGCGGGGCACCGAAGTCCACGCCACCTTCGACGAGACCTGTTTCAGCGGTGCCAACCTGCTGCTCTTCGCTTCGGTGATCGAGCGCTACCTGGCGCACTGCTGCCCCCCCAACAGCTTCATCCGCTTCCATCTGCACACGCTGCAGCGGGAAGGCGAGGTTGCATCATGGCCCCCACGCGCCGGCGACACCCCCTTGATCTGAGGGCCCGTCTCGGACGGGAGCCCTACCGCTTCGGGTTCTTCCAGGCCCTGCGACTGCTCTGCCTCATGCAGCCTGCCGCCGAGCGGGCGCAGGGCGGCCTGCCTTCAAAGCTGCGGTTCCGCACCGTAGGCACCCTGGCCTTTCCGCCGAGCGAGGTCGCCCGGTATCAAACCATGGAAGCCACCGGCCAACCCGTGGATGAGCTCGAAGTGGCCTTCATGGGCCTCACCGGCCCCTCCGGCGTGCTCCCGTCCCCTTACACGGAGATGGTCCAGGACCGCCGGGCGCATCACCATGACGAAGGCCTCCATCGTTTCCTCGACCTCTTCAGCCACCGGGCCATCGCCCTTCTGGCAGAGGCCTGGCGGAAGAGCCGGTTCTGGCACGCCCACGAGCTGACGGGGGAGTCGTCCTTCACCCAGCATGTGATGGATCTGGCCGGGGGGCAGAACCCCGAACGCCAGCCCCTGCCCGGCCACACCCTGGCCTACTTCGCGGGCACCCTGGCCCGCCGCGTGCCCTCCGCCAGCGGCCTCGCCCTGGCCCTCTCGGGGTGGATCGGACGCCCTGTGGTGCTGGAGCAGTTTGTCGGTCAATGGGTCCACCTCTCCGAAGCGGACCAGAGCTGCCTGGGCCGGACCGGCATGACCCTGGGCCAGGACGCTTTCGTCGGTTCACGGGTCTGGGACCGCCAGAGCAAGCTCCGGCTCCGCATCGGACCGCTGGCGGCAGACAAGATTTCGACCTTCCTTCCGGGAGGTGAGATCGCCCAGAGCCTGACGCGATTCCTCCGCCACAGCCTCGGCCTCTCCCTGGCCTGCGATTTAGCACTGCTGGTGGAAGCGGAGGGCATCCATCCGCCCCGCCTCGAGCCGAACGGCCCGCGCCTGGGCCTCGACACCTGGCTCACCACCCAGCCCCTGTCGGGTCACCGGGAGGACGTCACCTACCCGCTGCTTGCCTGAAGCGACCGCCGACCGTCATCTCCCACCCACCCCTTTTGAATGCCCGCCCATACCTCAAATCCATGACGCCCCTCGCTCCCATCTCCCTCGTGATCGGCATGCTGCTGATGCTGGGCCTGCTCCTGTGGGTGGGCTGGCGCTTCTTCCTGGCGCCCCCGGCGCCGGTGGAACCGAGGCCCCGAGCGGCGTCCGCGCCCTGGCCCCGCTTCCGGATGCCGCAGTTCAGAATGCCGCGGCTTCAACTGCCGAAGCGCCTGCCCCCGGGCACGGCGCGTTGGATCCTGCTGCCGCTGCTGCTCACCGGAGCCGCCATCGCCTTCGTGCTGCAATTCAGCCGGAGCGTGGTGCTGGCGCCTGTGGAAGGCACGACCTTGGCGCACGAAGGCCGAGTCCGCACCGAGCTGAATCCCGAACGCCTGGTACCGCCGCCTCCGCTCCCGCCGTCCTTCTTCATCATCCCCGAGCGGGCGGACCTCCGCACCGCCGACCGCGATTGGGCCAAGCTGGATCCGGCCTTCACCCAGATCACCCTCCACCTCTTCGAGCGGATGAAGCAGCAGGGCTACACCCTGGTGCTCCTGGAGGGCTACCGGAGCCCCGAGCGTCAGGATCTTCTGGCGAGCCAGGGCACCCATGTCACCCATGCCCGCGCCGGCCAGAGCCGACACCAGTTCGGCATGGCCGCGGACATCGCCTTCTCCCGGGACGGCCGCCTCGTGATCTCCGAGCGGGACCCCTGGGCCGCTGCGGGCTACGAAGCCCTGGGCCGGACGGCAGAAGAGCTCGGCCTCGTCTGGGGCGGGCGCTGGGCCATGCGGGATCTGGGCCACGTGGAAAGCCGCGCCTCCCGGCGCGCCTCGATCAAGACCTACCAAGCCACCGAGGACACCGAATGAAACGCGCACTCCTGAACTCCAAAGTCATCACGGCCCTGATCTTCCTGATCCTGATCGGCGTCGTCTGGTTCGCCGGGAGCCTTATGGGCCTGCGCAGCGCGGAAGCGCGCTTCGGCGTGATCTTCCTGCTGATGCTGCTGTGGGTGGTCACGCTCATGGTGGGCAAGTTCCTAGCGGATCGTTCCTCCCTGCTGCTGGAGCGCATGCTCCGCCGCAATGCGGACGAGGCGGTGATCGCGGCCTCTCCAGAGCAGCGGGCGGAGATGGCCCAACTGCGCAAGCGCCTGCTCGGCGCCATCACGACGCTGAAGACCTCCAACCTCGGCAAGACCCGGGGCCGCGCGGCCCTCTACGAGCTGCCCTGGTACATGATCCTGGGGCACCCTGCGGCAGGTAAGAGCTGCGCCATCCAGCAGTCCGGCTTGAAGTTCCCGCTTGCGGGCAAGGGCACCGTGGCCATTCAGGGCATCGGCGGCACCCGGGACTGCGACTGGTTCTTCTCCACGGAGGGCGTGCTGCTCGACACTGCGGGGCGCTATTCCACCCAGCGGGAGGACCGCCCTGAGTGGCTCGAATTCCTGAAGCTGCTCAAAAAATACCGCCCGAAGGCGCCCCTGAACGGCGTGCTCATGGCCGTGAGTCTGCCCGAACTCCAGAAGCACCAGGGTGAGGCCTTCGCCGCCTATGCCCAGCAGCTTCGGCAGCGGATCCACGAGCTGGAGGATGCCTTCGGCATGAAGGTGCCGGTCTACCTCGTCTTCACCAAGCTCGACCTGCTGGCGGGTTTCCGCTCCTTCTTCCAGGACCTCAGCCCCGAGGAGTGCCAGCAGGTCTGGGGCGCGAGCCTCACCCACGAACAGAACACCACGTTCGATGCCGTGGCGACCGTCGCGGCCCAGTTCGACACCCTCAGCAAAGGCCTCGAGCAGTCCGGCCTGGACCGCCTGGCCCACAACCGCAGCAACCTGGGCCGCCCCGCCCTCTTCGCCTTCCCCATCGAGTTCAACAGCCTGCGTCCTGCGGTGCTCAAGCTCGTGGAATGCCTGGTGGAGGAGGATCCGTACCACCACCGCCCCCTCATCCGTGGGTTCTACTTCACCAGCGCCCTGCAGGCCGGGGAGCCCGAGCACGCCGCCGCCCAGCGCCTGACCCAGAGCTTCGGCCTGGGCCGCGCCACCGCCGCTGCGGACAGCCGTACCACGGGCCGGTCCTACTTCCTCGAATCCCTCTTCCGCAAGGTTGTCTTCCCGGACCGCTATCTCGTGGGGCGGGGCTCCAGCCGTCGTCGAAGCCACGGGCGGATGCTCAGTCTCGCGGCGGGTGTGCTGGCCATCGCCGCCCTCGCCGGCACCTGGACCCTGTCCTTCGTGCTGAACCAGAAGCTCATCCAGGAGGTCCAGCAGGAGCAGGCCCTGGCAGCCAAGCTCATGGACCAGGACCCTTCCCTCGGCATCCGGCTGCGAACACTCCAGATGCTGCAGGGGCGCATCGAACAACTGCAGCACCATCGGGAGGAAGGCGCTCCGTGGAGCATGCGCTGGGGACTCTACCGGGGCCATGACCTGGAGAAGGGTCTGCGCGCCACCTACTACCGCGGTCTGCGCACCCTGATGCTCTCGCCGGTGAAGGCGAACCTCGAGGAGCGCATGCGCGCCTTCCTCGGCGAGATCCCCGTGGACGCAGCCCCCGCGAACACGGAGGCCTCCCAGGAGCAGCCCCATGAGGCCGCCTACAACACGCTGAAGAGCTATCTGATGCTTCAACAGCGGGACGTGATGGATGCCAGCCACCTCGCCAATCAGCTGCCCCGCCACTGGGCACCGTGGCTGGAATCCCAGGCGGGCAGCACCCCCATCGCGGAACTGCGCCGGGCAGCGGAGCGGACGGTCGCCTTCTATGTCACCCAGCTCAAGGAACAGGACCTTCCCCTCATCGAGACCCAGTCGGACCTCGTGTCGCGTATGCGCACCCGCCTGGCAGGCGATTCCCAGAACCACTCGCCTTTCGAGCGCATCTACGGCGAGATCAAGAGCCGCGGCAACGCGCGCTTCCGCAGCCTCACCGTGGGCGTGATCCTCGACGGCAAGGACCTCGATCTGGTGGCGGGCAGCAGCACCGTGGGGGGGAGCTTCACGCTCGAGGGCTGGAACGGCTATATCAAGGCGACCCTGCAGGAAGCCAGCGAAGGCAAGTTCAAGGGCACGGACTGGGTGCTCGCCTCCGCCCTGGACAACGACCTCACCCGCCTCGGCACCCAGGCGGAGAACCACGCCAAGCTCCTCGCCCTCTACAAAGCCGACTACATCAAGGAATGGGAGCGCTTCCTCACGGGCGTCGCCATCCAGCCCTTCGAGGGCGGCGACAAGGCGGCGGAAGCCCTGGGCCGCCTCGCGGACCTGCAGCGTTCCCCCATCCGCCTGCTCTTCGCCCGGGCCGCGCAGGAGACCATCTGGGACAACCCCTCCCAGATCAGCAAGACCGTGGACAGCGTGAAGAACCAGGTGCTGGAGCGCACCGCTCGGCTCCTGGGCCCGGCGACGCCTGCCGCTCCGGAGGCTGGCGCCGCGCTTGGCGAAGTGGGAGGCCGCTTCGCCTTCCTGGCCAACCTCACGACACCGGTCAACGGACGCTCGCCCCTGGACGGCTACTTCGAACTCCTGCTGAAGGTCAAAGGTCGCATGGCCTCCCTGGCCGGAGGCGGGGATCCGGGTCAGGCGGCGCGCCAGCTCTTCCAGGCGACCCTGGCGGGCAGCGGCTCGGAGCTTGCCGAAGCCCAGACCTTTGTGGACAACACCCTGATGGCGAACGCCGGAGAGACGGGCCGCACCCTGGCCCGGCCGCTGCTGCTGCGCCCCCTCACCATGAGCTGCCAGTCCCTGGTGCCCCTGGTGGAGCAGGACCTGAACCGGGCCTGGAACCAGCAGGTGATGGGCGCCTGGAGCAACCTCGCCGGGAAGTACCCCTTCTCCGACGCGAGCAACGAGGCCGCCATCTCGGAGATCGTCAAGTTCCTGAAACCCGGCGAGGGCAACCTGCCCCGCTTCGTCACGAACACGCTGGGTTCCCTGGTGGTGCGCCGGGGCGACACCCTGGCGGTGCGCAGTTCCAGCTGGCCCGAGGTGCGCATCAGCCCCTCCGTGGTGAACAGCATCTCCCGGCTCCTGCAGGCAGCGGAGGCTCTCGGAGACGGTGATGTCTGCCGCTTTGAACTCCAGGCCCTGCCCACCCCCAAGATCCGCGAGACGGTGCTCGAACTCGACGCACAGCGCCTGGAATACCGGAACGGTGCGGAGCGCTGGGCTCAATTTACGTGGCCCAACGGCAATTCCCAGGGGGGCCGGATCCAGGTGGTCTCCAACGAGGGCGCCAGCGCCACCGTCTCCAACTGCAACGGCCGCATGGGCCTGATGCGGATGCTGGACCAGGCCCGGATCGAGCCCCGGGGCGGCCAGTCCCTGCTGGAGTGGCGTTTCCGGGTGCCCCAGTCCTTCAGCAACCGCGCCTCCAAGGAACCCCAGCGGGAGGAGACCTACCCCCACCCCGCGAAGTTCTACTTCCGCATGGTGAGCGGCTTCAACCCCCTGAAGCTCTCGGGCCTGCGCAACCACTCGCTGCCGTCGCGCATCACGTCCTGAGGTCTGCATGGCCCTGTCCTTCCTCAAACCCCAGGAGCTCACCGCCTCCTTCATTGCCTTCGGCAAGCTGCCCTGCCAGCCGGACTTCATCCGGATCCAGACCGGGCATCCCATGGCGCAGGAGCTGGATGACTGGATCCAGGCCGCCCTCGCCTCGATGGGCGAGCTCGAAGGCTGGGAGGCCGCCTACGACGCGTCTCCCGCTGCGGATCTCTTCTACACCTCCCGCGACGGGCGTTGGCAGTTTCACGGCACGCTCCTGCCCAGCTTCGACCGCTCGGGCCGCCGTTTTCCGATCCTCGCCGGGGCCGCCCTGCCCAGTCAGGGCCTCGCATCCCGCCTGCCCGTCATCCCCCTCGCCCGGGAAGCCTTCCTCGCCGCCCTGCGCGCCCAGCTCCATGCCTACGGCTGCACGGTCGAGCCCGAACTGGGCTGCCGGGAATTCCTCGAACTCGGAGAGTTGCCCTGGACCGTGGACGCCGCGGAATGGGATCTGGCGGACGGCATCCTGCGCAAGGTGCTGCTGGAGGAAACCCCCAGCGCCTTCGCGACCTACCTCCAGCGCATGCGCATGCCGTCGAGCCTCCACCAGGCCATCCTCAACATGGCCTTCTACCGGGACTTCCTGAAGCGGTTCCCGGCGCCCACTCCCGCCCAACTCATCCGGCTGCCCCTGGGCACCGGCCCCGGCGAAACCGCGCTCCACGCCTCGCTCTGGGTCAGCATCCTCGCCGCCCTCGATCTGGTGGACGGGCGGGAGCGGGAGTGCCTGCTCATCACCCACAGCGCCCCTACCGCCTACCTGCACGTCTCCTTCGGGCGCAGCCTCACACGGCTGATCTCCTCCGCCCTGGGCATCCCGCCTCAGCCGGACGCCTTTCTCGACCTCACCCATCCCCACGCCACGTGGCAGTCCCACCGGCTCTACGCCCCCAGCGCTTATGCCCTGGACCGCCTCGTGGAGGATCCCGACCTCACCCTCGCCCACCTCCTGACCTTCCTCGTCGACCTGCGACAGAAGATCGCCCTCACCAGCCACTGAAACCCACCCCGGAGGCCTCATGCCCAAGGAAAGCACCCAGCAGCGCCTGTCCCGCGACAAGGCGCCCCGCGTCCAGATCACCTACGACGTAGAGATCGGCGACGCCATCGAGACCAAGGAGCTGCCCTTCGTCATGGGCGTCCTTGGCGATTACGCGGGCCAGAACCGCGAAAGCCAGGCCCGCCTCAAGGACCGGAAGTTCATCCACATCGACCAGGACAACTTCAACGACGTGCTCTCCGGCATGGCCCCCCGGGTCACTGCCAAGGTGGACAACCGCCTGAAGGAGGACGGCAGCACCCTGGGGGTCGACCTCACCTTCAAGCGGCTGGAGGACTTCGAGCCCCAGAACGTCGCCCGCCAGATCGAGCCTTTGCGCCAGTTGCTGGAGGCCCGCACGCGCCTGTCGGATCTGCGCAACAAGATGGCCGGCAACGACCGCCTGGAAGAGCTCCTGGAGCAGGTCGTCCG
The DNA here is from genome assembly GCA_964415525.1 of uncultured Solibacteraceae bacterium. GTDB lineage: Bacteria > Acidobacteriota > Holophagae > Holophagales > Holophagaceae > CAZPUI01. Next base: position 4,570 of record CAYQAS010000087.1, on the reverse strand, counting down.
GGACACCGAGCAACTGCGGACCGCCCCCGTCGAACCCAGCCCGGAAGGAGTGTGATCCATGAGTGAATCCCTGACTCAGGCCTCCCAATCCAACACCGCCGTGCTCGAGAGCCGCGAGAGCCTGCTGGACACCATCGTCGAGCAGAGCCGCATCGGCCAGACCGAGCACGAGAAGGTCTACTCCCGCGATCTCATCGGAGAGCTCATCGATCAGGTCATGGCGGGCACCGTCACCATGAGCCGCGACCTGACCACCACCCTGGACCACCGCATTGCCGAACTGGACCGGGTCATCTCCGACCAGCTCAACGCGGTCATGCACCATGCCCAGTTCCAGGCCCTCGAAGCCTCCTGGCGCGGGCTGAAGTATCTCGTCAGCCAGAGCCAGACCAGCCCGATGCTCAAGATTAAGGTCATGAGCGCCACCAAGGGCGAGCTGGTGAAGGACTTCCGCAGCGCCTCTGACTTCGACCAGAGCGCCCTATTCAAGAAGGTCTACGAGGAGGAATACGGCACCTTCGGCGGCGCGCCCTACGCCTGTTTCGTGGGGGACTACGAGTTCGGCCGCGGCCCAGAGGACATGTATCTCCTCGAGGAGCTCTCCCACGTCGCCGCCGCCTCCCACGCGCCCTTCCTCAGCGCCGCCTCCAGCCACCTCTTCGGCATGGAGTCCTTCACGGAGATCGGCCGCCCCCGCGGGCTGGCCAAGATATTCGACACGGCGGAATACGCGAAGTGGAAGTCCTTCCGGGACTCCGAGGACGCCCGCTACGTCGGCCTCGTCCTGCCACACGTCCTGGGTCGCCTGCCCTACGGCCCGGACACGATCCCGGTGGAGTCCTTCAACTTCGAAGAGGACGTGGACGGCACGACCCACGAGAAATACCTCTGGTGCAACGCCGCCTATGCCTATGGCGCCCGCCTAACCAACGCCTTCGCCCAGCACGGCTGGCTCGCGGCCATCCGTGGCGTGGAAGGCGGCGGCCTGGTGGAGGGTCTGCCCACCCACACGTTCAAGACGGACGAAGGCGACATCGCCCTCAAGTGCCCGACGGAAGTGGCCATCACCGACCGCATCGAGAAGCAGCTCTCGGACCTCGGCTTCATGGCGCTGGTGCACTGCAAGAACACCGACTACGCGGCCTTCTTCAGCGGTTCCTCGGCCCAGAAGGCCCGTGTGTATGCGTCGGACGCCGCCAATGCGAATGCCCGGCTCTCCACGCAGCTGCCCTACCTCTTCGCCGTGGCCCGCATCGCCCACTACCTGAAGTCGATCATGCGCGACAAGGTGGGCAGCTTCGCCTCCCGCCAGGGCATCGAGGACTTCCTGAACACCTGGCTCTCCCAGTTCGTCCTGCTGGACGACAGCGCGAGCCAGGAAGCCAAGGCGCGCTCGCCCCTTCGGGAGGCCCGCGTCGAGGTGGTCGAGATCCCCGGCAAGCCCGGCTGCTACCGGGCAGCCGTGTTCCTCCAGCCCCACTTCCAGCTGGACGAACTCACCGTCTCGCTGCGCCTCGTCGCCGACCTGCCCAAGTCTTCCCGGTAGCCCGATTGTCGGGCCGCCCCTCTTTCAACCATTCCCCTTTAGGAGGAAACCATGGCGTTTGACGCCTATCTCAAGATCGACGGCGTTCCCGGCGAAAGCTCGGACGACAAGCACAAAGACTGGCTGGAGGTTGTCTCCTTCAACCACAAGATCGAGCAGCCCGCTTCCGCCACCGCCAGCAGCTCCGGCGGCGCCACGGCCGAACGCGTCAACCACGGCACGTTCGACATCGTCCACCTGCTGGACAAGGCCAGCCCCAAGCTGGCCGAGGCCTGCTGCACCGGCAAGCACATCAAGGAAGTCACCCTTGAGCTCTGCCGCGCCGGTGGCGACAAGATGACCTACATGGAGGTCAAGCTCGAGCAGGTCATCGTCTCCCGGGTCGAGCCCTCCGGCTCTGCCAGCAGCGAAGTGGGCTTCCCGATGGAGAAGGTCTCCTTCAGCTACGGCAAGATCAAGTGGAAGTACATCGTCCAGAAGCGCGCGGACGGCCAGGGCGGCGGCAATGTCGTCGGCGGCTGGGATCTCACCGCGAACAAGGTGATCGCCTAAATACGAATGACCCCGGCTCCCTCGCGAGAGGGGGCCGGGGAGATCTTTCCCTTCATTTTTCAACGGCTTGAATCCCATGCCCAATGATCGAAACCCGAGACCCCTTCCCGGCACCCCAGGTCCTCTCCGACGAATGTACGAATCGGCCGTGAATAAATTTGCACACGGTACCTGGGAGACAGAGGCGAAATATCACGAACGCATCCAGCGCGTGGCGCCGAGCTTCATGGGCTCGGGGTTCTACCGATTCGAGTCGGGCATCAAGGCGAAGCTGTTGGGAATCCGGACTTCCACAAGCCCTGGTAACTCGCCCGCGCCGGCGAGCGCTCCAACAGGCATTCTGAAGATCGCTGTCAAGCGCTCGGTATCGAAACCCGAGACGGGGAAAAACCCGACCTCCGAACACCTCGCCCTCCTCGGGGATCAAACATCTGGCCGAATCTGGATCGCCAGCAACCCCTACCCAGGGGATGACGCGGGCAAACATGTCGATGACGGAAGGGGCACAAACCTCGGTCAGTGTGTTTCACTCGGGAAGAATCGATGCCCCGGATTGCCACCCACACGTGAATGGGGAGTGGGCGCTAAGGTGCAAGGACGCACCGATCTTCCAGTCGGCACATTGATCATCGCACCTGTAAACGGTCGTGATTGGAGCCTTCGTGGGCACATGGCCATTTATAACGGCCAGAGTGCAGAGAAAGGTCTAGAAATTACGGATCAATATGTCACGGGCAAAGGACAATACATCACGCGCCGATGGTTGCCTTGGGATGGTTCAGGATCAAACCCAACGATCCAGAGCCAGGGCAAGCGCTATTACATACTTGTTTCAAAATAAATAGGCCGAGCAATGAATATATCACACGCTTTGACACACTACATACTACTTACACAGATCTCAAGTCCACACCAAGCAATTGAGAAATGGCACAAAGAGACTGGTGGCGCAGGAATATCTTGGGTTTTACCAACCAACGGCAGAAGCAATTCCGCAACATTCCCAATGGATGTTAGAATACTATTTACGCCACAATTCACGCTTTTCAGCATAGTCATAAAAAATGCTGAAATTTTCAATCACATAGAACTGAAACCATTTATTTCAGACGAAGTTCCTCCATCTGGCGCCCAAGCAATCACCTTTTCCAATCACAAATTAAGTAATATATACAAACTAGACATATATGGGTCCTATACTGAAGATGAAGATAATAACAACCTCTTGAGCTGTCAACTTTTTATCGAACCCAGGAGCAAGCAACAAAAACTTCACTTTAAAAATATGCTTAAAAACATGCAGATATATCCAGACGGATGGAATGTTGAGATAAAGCAAAAAAATAGATCTATCAATTTTATCATAGATTTTTCCACATTACTTTGGCCACAGCTATATTGATTTACTTAAAACAGCAGCGATTTTACAACACCAATCAAACGAGCTAATTGATATTTTTTTCAAAATTAACACCCATTTCAAATCGATCACGAGGATTGAATTGTTCAAATAACGGCATTCCGATCACACCACCCCGGATTCATGCCGCGCACCAATCACTCGGCCCTAGCCAAACGCCATCCCCTCCTCCCCTCGCCCGTCCAGGAATCCACCCATGGCCACAGATTTCGCCGCCCTTCTCTTGACCCAGAAGCACCGTTTTATTCGGGTCAAGACGCCGTTGGGGGAGAACACGCTGCTGATCGAGTCTTTCGATGGCTATGAGCATGTCTCCGTCCCCTTCCACTTCGACCTGCAGTTGCTGGCAGAGAAGGGCGACCTGGAACTGAAGACCCTGGTCGGGCAGCCGGTGGAGGTTTCGATCCTCACGGCGAAGCGCACAGAACGGCGGATTCACGGCTATGTCACTTCGTTCAGCCTCGAGAGTTCCGATGGCGGACTAGCCTCCTATCACGCCACGCTGAACAGCTGGCTCTACGCCCTGGAATTGCGCACCAACTGTCGCATCTTCCAGGAGATGACCGTGGTGGACATCATCCAGAAGGTCTTCGCCGACTATGGCTCCTTCGCCGATTTCGAGATCAGGGCTAAGGCAGCGGACTTTCCCAAGCTCACGCTGACGGTCCAATACAACGAGACGGACCTGGACTTCGTCTCCCGTCTGCTTGAAGTGCATGGCCTCTACTACTACTTCGTGTTCCCGGGCGGGAAACACACGCTCGTCATTGAACCCGACTCCCGCACTGCGCAGCCCATGCCGGAACAGCCCACCATCTCCTTCAACAAGACGGGTGGAGCCTCCAAACTCGACACCATCCATGCCTTCACCGGCAGCCGCAGCGCCATTTCCAGCAAATACGCCATCCAGACCTTCGACTTCAAGAATCCCAAGCCTCCCGTCACGGCCTCAACGCAGAGTGCCATGAAGCTCGGCAAGCTGCCCGTTGTGGAAACTTACGAGCACGCGGGTGCCTATACCTATGCCGATCTCAAGGCCAGCGATGCCTTCG
>CAYQAS010000086.1:0-18194 GCA_964415525.1 uncultured Solibacteraceae bacterium | reverse complement strand
AGGATGGTCATCTCCACGGCGGAAGGCAGGCTGGCCCGCAGCTGGGGCATGAGCTCCTTCACCCGATCCACCACCTGGATGATGTTGGCGCCGGGTTGGCGCTGGATGTTGAGCAGCACGGCGGGACGCGCAGGACCGCCGCCGGTGCCCATCCAGGCGGCCTGGCGCTCGTTCTCCACGCCCTCGATGACCTCCGCCATAGCCTGCGGGCGCACCGGCACGCCGTTCCTGGGCGCGATGGTCAGCGGTCGGTACTGTTCCCCGGTGCGCAGTTGGTCGTTGGCGCCGATGGCGTAAGCCTGGCGCTGCCCATCGAAGCTGCCCTTGGCCTGATTGACATTGGCCTGGCCGATGGCGGTTCGGATGTCCGCCAGGGTGAGTCCCTGGGCCGCCAGCGCTGCCTGATTGGCCTGGATCCGCACCGCGGGCTTCTGTCCACCCGTGATGCTCACGAGCCCCACGCCGGGGAGCTGGCTGATCTTCTGGGCGAGGCGTGTGTCGGCGAAGTCCTGCACCTTGGAGAGGGGCAGCGTGTCCGAAGTCAGCGCCAGCGTGAGGATCGGCGCATCCGCCGGGTTCACCTTGCTGTAGATGGGGGGGCGCGGAAGGTCCCGGGGAAGGAAGGTGCCCGCGGCATTCACCGCCGCCTGCACCTGCTGCTCCGCCACATCGATATTCAGTTCCAAGGCGAACTGCAGCGTCACGATGGAGCTGCCGCCGGAACTACTGGAGGTCATGCGATTGAGCCCCGGCAACTGGCCGAACTGCCGCTCCAGCGGTGCCGTCACGGCGCTCGCCATGACCTCCGGGCTCGCGCCCGGATAGAAGGTCACCACCTGGATCGTCGGGTAGTCCACCTGGGGCAGCGCGGACACCGGAAGCTGCTTGAAGGCCAGGATGCCAACCAGGAGCAGCCCGACCATCAGGAGGGTCGTAGCGATAGGGCGAAGGATGAATGGGCGGGAGGGATTCATCTCATGCCCTTTCGCAGCCGGAATTCATCTCGACCACGGGATTCACTTGCCCTTCCCCTTCGGGGCCCCCTGCCCTTCGGGCTTCGGCAGGCTCACCTTCTCGGTATCCGCTGGCGCGGATACGCGAGACTTCTGTTCGTCCTGAGCCGACTTCCCTCGCCCCTCACCGACCCCAGGTCCGCCAACCCTTGGCAGGCTCACTTTCGCTCCGGGGCGCAAGCGTTCGAGGCCTTCGGAAACGACGGACTCCCCAGGCTCCAGGCCCTTGGCGATGGCGGTGCGGTTGCCGTCCGTGCCGGCGATCTCAACGGGCCGCATGTCCACGGTCTCGTCGGCCTTCACGACATAGACAAACGCCCCCTTCGGGCTGCGCTGAACGGCCACCGTGGGGACGAGCACCACGCCCTTCAGGGTGTCCACCTTGAGGCGCACATTTACGAATTGGTTGGGATAGAGCGCACCATCCCGGTTGTCATACTCCGCCCGCAGCTTCACAGTGCCGGTGGTGGGATCTACCTGGTTGTCAATGGCGGCAACCTTGCCGGAGGCCAACCGCTGGCGATTCTCCCGGTCGAAGGCTTCGGCGCCCAAGGCGCCCTTGCGGTGTGAGGCCAGGACCGACCGGACCGCATCCGATGGGACTGTAAAGAGCACGGTGATGGGCTGAACCGGAGCGATCGTGACAAGCCCTGTCGTATCCGTCGCGCGCACCATGTTGCCGGGCTCCACGACCCTCAGGCCGACGCGACCGGACACGGGAGCGCTCACGCGGCTGTACGTGAGGTTGAGCTTGGCGCTCTCCACGGCGGCCCGATCCGCCTGCACCGCAGCCTCGAACTGAGCGACGGCGGTGTCCTGGGTGTCCGCCACCTGCCTGCTGACGATGCCCTGCGCCACCAGGGCCTTCACGCGCCCCTGATCCGCCTTGGCGTTGTTCAGGGCGGCACTGTCCTTGGCCAGCTGACCTTCCGCCGACATCAACTGCACCTGGAAAGGACGGGGATCGATTTCAGCCAGCAGCTGTCCCTTGGACACCAGCTGTCCTTCCTGGAAATGGAGGGTCTGGAGCACGCCGTCCACGCGGCTTCGCACCAGGGCGGCATTCACGGCGGTTACGGTGCCCAGGCTGGAGAGTGTCTGGTCCAGATCTCCCAGCGCAGCGGTGGCCACCAGCACGGGAACGGCCCTGGTCCCACCTGCGGCATCCTTTCCGCCTCCCAGGCTGCGCCAGGCCATCAGGGATGCCACAAGGATCAGGCCACCGCCGCCCCAACGCACCGCAGGACGCCGAAGAAACGGGGTGGATTGGTGAACGGGCTGGGACATGTCAACTCCTGCGGCCATACATCGCAACACTTGGCATGTTAGCGCCGCTAACCCACCGAATCGCCTCTCCCTTGGTTCGATCGTCGAAAAACCAGGAACGAACTCATTCAGAAACAGGTGCGAATGGCCTCAACAGCCCGCAATTGCTCATCCACCAACCACACCAAAGGCCACTTATCAAAGGCCGTGCAGGGATGGCTCAAAGCAAGTGAAACAAGGGTTCCCACTTCAGGTGCAGCATCTTCCCCCGTGAGCAACTGAACGTGCTGATCATAGAGGGCACCCAGTTTCCAACCGACCACGGGTGTGACCGTGGTTGCACCGACGGACGCCCACCCGGAGGGCACCGGAAGCCCCGCGTCAAAGGGGAGGTCGCGCTTGCCCGCATTCAGGATGGCAAGGCCGGGCTCCGGCTGGCTGATCACCTGTGCCCAGAGCTCCAGCGCGGGTCGCAGCGTGTCCTTGAGGCCGGTTCGAAGCTCCAGATCCCGCATGAAGCCGCCGTAAAGCCCCGCGTCATGGGTGAGGTAGCATCCGCTGCGCATGACAAGGCGGTAGGGCGCTCCCAGATCCCTCAATTGCTCACCCACCCGATCGAAGAAAGCGCTGCCACCGGCGGTGATCCAGGCTTCACCTGGGGCGAGGAGCCCTTCGGCCCTGACCTGCTGGGCAAGGGCCTTAAGCGCCAGCAGGAAGGCATCCACCTTCTCCACGGTCCCACCCAGGGCCTCGAAGCACTCCACACCCGCCAGCTCGGTGCGAGCCCCCCCTGCGATGCCACGAGCCAGGGTGAGCGCCGTGTCCAAATCACGCACCCCGGCCCGCGCGCCCACCAGCCCAAGCTCCAACAACACCGGAAAGGGCCGCGCGCCAGGTACGGCGTGTAGCCTCGCCAGACCTTCGGGGCTATCGACCAGCAACCGGATCTCGGCTTCCGGATCGCGGTCGTGCACGCTCTGGATCCAAGTCAGCTCTGCCTGGTGAACCACCTCGCTCGCGAGGATCAGACGACAGAAACCATGTTCCAAGGCCACCCGGGCCTGTTGGGCCGTCGCAACGGTGATGCCCCAGGCCCCGTCTTCCATCTGACGCTGGAAGAGCTGGGGGGCCATGGTGGTCTTGCCGTGGGGGCAGAACGCCGCACCGTAGCGCGCAAGGAAGCCCCGCATGAAGGCCCGGTTGTGGTCCATGGCCTCCCGGCGGATCACCAGCGTCGGCAGGCCCAACTCCCCTTGCAGCAGGCGCCAACCCCGCCGCCCGGCCTCCTCCACCGTCAGGGGCGGTGCGTCCTGGGGATAACCCTTGAATCGGCCGTCCAGGGTGGACTGGAGGAGGGGGGCAAGGCGACACGGCATCGGTGGCTCCAAATCAGGCTTTCTGCTGGCGATGGACCAGAACGGCCCAAAGAAGGAAGGTCAGTTCCACCACTGCCACGAGCACCATCCACTTCAGCACCGGCGAGTCGCCCGCACCGTAGGCATGCATCCCCGAACCCAGCACGAAATTCACACCGAGGTAGGTCATGAGGATGGTCTGGAAGGACACGACGCTGATGACCGCCATCCAGAACCGCCCGATGAGGTGGTCGAGTCGGGCGTGCAGGATCGCCATGTAGGCGAGGAAAGCCACAAGAGACCAGACCTCCTTGGGATCCCATCCCCAATACCGCCCCCAGGAGGAGGCGGCCCACACGGAACCCGTGAGGATGCCCGCCAGCAGCAGGATGGAGCCCACGTGGATATACCAGTAGTTCAGCTCGTGGAATCGCTGGGCCAGCTCCTTTTTAAGGGGGGAGAAAGCCATGGTCGCGATCTGCATGTGGGAAACCACCATGCCTAGGGCCAGCACGGCGTAGCCGACCATGATGATGGGCACATGGATGGCCAACCACGGCGTCCCGGAGAGCACCGGCGCGATGGGGTGGATGAATCGGTCGATGGGGAGGAGGTCCGTGAGGGCCATGGTGAGGGCGGCCATGGCTGCGGCATTCACTACCACGATGCGGTTGCGGATGAAGAGATTCGCCACCACGGCGAAGAGCCCCACGCCCCAGCCGAGGAAGAGCATGGACTCGTACATGTTGGCGGCGGGCACTCGGCCGCCCGCGATCCAGCGCAGGCCGATGCCCCAGGTCATGACGCCAAAACCCAGCACGAGGGCCCCGAAGGAGAGGTGATCGAGCAGCTTGATGCCACGAACCCAGCCCACGATGGCCAGCACCAGGGAGACCGCCAGCACGATCCAGCTCAGCCGTTCGGGGTTGGCCTTGTTGTAGAGGATCTCCTTCTCGAGCTGTGCGGGCTCAGGCCAGCCCACGAGCCGCTGCCCCTGGGCCAAACGTGAAAGGGCCTCGGGCACGAAGGTGGGCGGGGCCGTCCAGCGTGCACTCGACTGGGCGCTGTGGGGGACCACTCGCAGGATCTCCTGCTGGAGGACCCCCTGCATCGTCATCATCTGCTTGTCGAGTTTCTCTGCATCCTTCAGGAGGCCGGTTCGGGGCCTTTCCTGCTGGGCCGCCAAGTGGAACTCCCGCACCAACTGAAGGGTCTTCGGGCTCTGCAGCACCTGCATGAAACTGACGTGGGTCACGCCCGGGAAGCCCGCAGCCACGGCGAAATCCTTGGAGGGGAGCCTCACCACGACCTCCTGGCTCGTGGTCTCAGGGTCAGCGATCCATCGGCTGAAGGTGGCGACGGGGTCCTCGCCCTTCCATCGTCGCTGACCGGTCACGGTCGAAACCGTCTCCCGGGCCAGGGTGTCCATCGGCATGGTCCTACCGTCGTGCTGCACGGGAAGGCGGCGCAGGGATTCGGTGAAGTTCTGCGCGGAGAGAGCGCTTCCCGCCAGAAGCAGCAGAGCTGCCAGAGGGGTAGCCTTCGAGGCCGCGATGCGAGTGCCCAGCACGACGATCATCCCCGCCACCAGAAGGGCGTAGCCGAGAAAAACCGGCAGCTGCCCAGGATCCTTGGCGATGGAGAGCACAGTACCCTCCCGGCCGTTTTCCTGCATGTAGCTGGACTGGAAGAGGGCATAACCTCGATGTTTCAGCTCGTGATTCATCCAGATGCGAGCAGGGAACGTCCTCTGGGTTTCCGTGTCCGTGATCTGCACCTGGCTCGCGAAGCCCGCGGGACGCATGGTGCCTGGATAGGTGTCCAGCACGAAGTCTTCCAGCTTCACGGAAAACGGAAGCGGGTGCTGCGCCTTCACATGGCCCTCCCGGTCCATGTCCACCATGACGGCGGCGCTCTGCCCTTCCCAAAGGGTCAAAGTGCCCTCTTTCTTGAAGACATAGGTGAGGGTGGCCCCCGCCAAGATGAGCAGCAGGGAGCCGTGGATCATCACGAACCCGACACGTTTCTTTCCCCAGGGGGCAAGGTCCGCCAGGGACATGGCAAGGTTGAGGGCAAAGAGGCCCTGGAGACCCAGGAACCACCAGGCGTAATAGACGGTACGTCCGGCCACGTCCACGCCGGCGCGGCTCTCGATGATGGTGCCTGCGGCGAGGCCCACCAGCAGGAGGACCAGCAGGATGACCGCAAGGCGCAGAGAGGCCAGAAAATCAAACAGTCGCGTCATGGTGTTTTCCGGAAATGGGCTACTTGGGATCGCCGGACTGGCGGGCCTTCACGTATTTCTTGATGACCTCGTAGACCTCGGGCGGCAAAACCTTATGGGTTACGAGGTTGGCCTTGGACTTGTATGGCCGCCCCTTGACGATCTTGGCGGCGAGTTCATCCGTCACACCGGGAAGGGCCTTCAGCTCTTCCTTGCTCGCGCCGTTGATGTCCAACTGTTTGATCACAGAGCGTTTGCCTTTCTGGGTCGCGACCTTCGGCATGGTGGAAGTCATGCCATGGGGCATCTGGCCCCAGACACCTGGCAGGGTCAACAGGGCGAATGCCGCGATACGACAGACGTATTTCATCATGGGGGATTCTCCTTGATCAGCTTACAGGAGCCAAGAAACACAAACCCGGAGGACGAGGCCTCCGGGTTCGTGGGTAACGATCCGGGGGGATGGGCCCCGGGGGGACCTACTTGAAGGTCATGTGCACTTTCTGGGTATCCGCGACCTTCCCGGCGGAGTGGCAGAGGAAGCACTGCTCCTGCTTGACGAACTTGCCGGTGGCCGGATCCTTCACGGTGCCGCGGGCCGCGTAGAAGGAGCCGCCATTGGATCGCATGTGTGCGATGGCCATGGTGCTGTCGTGGCAGGCGGAGCAGGCGGCCACATAGGGCGAGACCACCAGGGTTGTATCCGAGGCCTGGGTCACGACGCCGGTGGCGGCAGCGTAGCTGAACTGACTGCCGTAGGCCGTGTTCACGTTGACATAGGGCGAAAGCACGGTGTCATCGGCGGTGACGACCTCGTCGCCCGTGGTGATCACGAAGGGAATCTTGCCCTTCGCATTCGGGCTGGCATATGTGCTGCTAGCAGCCGTCGTCCAAAGGAGGTTATCCACCTCGCCAGAGTTCTTCGCCAGGTCGAAGTTGTAGGAGCCGGGCACGTGGCAGGCTTCGCAGTTGTTAGCTGGGCTTGGATATTCGACATGCCAGTAGGAGATGCCCGCAGTGGCTTCCCAGCTGTACTTCTGGGTTCGCTTCGCGCCACCGTGGATGGAGTGGATGATGTCCTTGGCATTCACGGCCCAGCCGCTGTTGGCGCGGTTCACGTTATGGCAGAACGCGCAGGTCTGGGCATCGTTGCGCTGGCCAGCATGGTAGGTCTTGGCGGTGAAGACACCCAGGACACTGTGGCAGTCATTGCACTTCTGGTTGGTGACGATGGTGCGCCGGGACACCTGAGGCAGGTAGCCGGCCGGAAGAGTGCCGCTCACGACTTTCCAGACGTTGGGGGCGGGGACAGACAGGCCTCCCTGCTTCTTGCCTTCCACGTTGTAGGGGTAGTCAGGCAGGTTGGTCTGCACGAGGGGCGGAGCACTGGAGAGGCTGTAGGAATACCCGATGCCGCCGGTCACGTGAACGGCGGTCTTGGGCACCACCAGGCCCGTCATGGTCAGGGTGTAGTAGCCAGAGGCGTCCGGCGTGGCGGAGAGGGCGCCTGCGCCGGTGCCGGTGGCGGTGCCCATCCAGATATTCTTGAAGTAGGAGTTGACAGTAGCGTTCCAGTCCGCCGGCGTGGCGATGCCGTCCTGGGGCACCGACATGGCCACATAGATGCTCGGGCCGCCCACGACGTTGTCCATCAGCTCGGTCTTGCCGGTGGGGCTATAGGTGTTGAACACCACATTCGCGCCGTCCTTCAAGAATTTGAACTTGAAGACGGGGTTGCCGGTGGCATTCAGGGTCACGCTGGCGAGATCCCAGGTGATCCGGTTCGCGCCAGGGGGCAGGTTGTTGGCGAAGGCCGCGACGTAGGAGGCGTTGGTGTTGTTGCTTCCGCCCGTGACCAGCCAGCCGTTCTTCGGATCAGGTTTCACCACGGGCACGTGGTAGGTCTTGATTTCGCTGGGGCCGTGGCAACCCTTGCAGGCGCTGTCGTCGGTACGCACGGCGCCGCGGTGGGGCTGGGCCCAATCGATGCTGTCATGGCACGCGCCACAGGCGACGCGGCTGGGCTTCTCAAACCAGTTGTTGCCCTGGGGCGTGGCGGTGGAAGCGCTGTGGCACTTCACACAGTTGCGCTGGTCCTGGGGATAGGTCACGTGGTTGGCCTTGACATCGGCGTAGTTGTAGCCCTGAAGCTTGAGTTCCTCGCCCATGTGAGTGCGATGGATCAGGGTCACGAATTCACCGGAAGCCTTGCCGCCGATCTTGTTCTGGCTGCCACTGTAGACGCCGTTCGCAGGAACTGAATTGGCATAGCTGTACTTGCGCTGGTCGGTATGACAGACGACGCAGTAGGCAGGGTCCTGTCGGCCGGCGCCATGGAACTCCACGAACTTGGTATGGCAGCTAAAGCAGGCATCGATGGATGTGATTTCCCGCTTCTCGGCGGTGGCCCCCACCGGCTGACCGGTGGCGGGGATGAAGTCATACATCCCATTGGCGGGGAACGTCGGATAGACGCCCGGCTTGCCGCTGTCGGAGCCGTCTGGAGTGTTGAAAGTGCGTTCCGGCGAAGTGCCCGTCCCGCGAGCGGGGCCACCCACGAAAACCGTCACTCGGTGGGTCAAGCTTGCGTTGAAGGAAACGTCGTCCAGATCGGCCTTGCTGTTGTTACCGGTGTAGGTATAGGCATCCAGCTGAGCCTTGGTCGCGGTGATGTCACGACGGAAGGTGTAGCTGTAGCTGCCGTCGCCCTTGTCCATAAGCGTGCCGGTGTTGTCCGTGGACGGACGCCCTGGCACCCATGTGGTAGGAGCGGCCTGGGTTGGATTGCCCGTCACGATGTAGCTCACCCAACGGCTGGGCCCATTGTCGACGCCGGGAACCAGCTTCGCGATGGCGAAGGCCAAGTTCGGGTAGCTCGCATAAAGCGCGCTGGAAGCCTTCGATGTGAATTGTCCGAAGCCCTTGATGGGAACGTTCTTGCTGTCGGTGATCTTGAAATTCACGGTGGTGACCGCTCCCGCGGTGACCCCGGTGATGTTGGCCTTGAACGTTGTTTCCGCCCACTCCTCCGGAGTCAGCGTCGTGACGTCTATGGAATAGGTCGCCCCCGGAGGGCCATCCGTGCCATTGGTGCCGTTCGTGCCATTGGCACCATTGCGGCCGTCCGAGCCGCGGCAACCCACGAGCACAATCGCCACAAGGGCGGCGGCTGCCGCGCTTCCAAACTGCTTGAGGATCCTGGATTCCATCTTGGCTTCCTCCATCTGGGTTGGATCGATCAACGGGATCCGGCAGCCGCGAGCTGCGTCCCAAACCATTCAATGGTTCGGGTCGAGGCAGCGTGGCCGAGGTTACGGTCATGGCAAAGGGTGTTGTTGAAGCAGCTCGGGGCGGCACCGGCAGCCGGTGCAGCCTTTGGCTTCAGGGTCGAATTCGCGCCAGCGGTGTGGCACTTGGCACACTCGGGGGCGTTGCCCTCGGCGGTCATATAGTGCGTAGCGACCGAGGCGCTGCTGCCATTCCAGGGTGCGTTAGGATGCGGAGCCTTGGTGTGGCAGGACTTGCAGGAAGGCGTGGTGCCAACCCCCTGCCCATAGGTTTCGCCATGACACTTTGTGCAGGAGGCAAACCCTGCAAACGGTGTAGGAGCAGCCTGGGCGCCAAGGCGACCGTGCTGGGGACGACTCGCCCAGCCTTCGGGATGATCCGGGCTCGGATGGCATTTGAGGCAACTGACACCAGAAACACCACCGGCAGCCTTCGGATCCGTGGTGGAACCATGGCAACTGCGACAGCCAGCAGGGTTCTGGACATAGCTGGCGTAGTGGGACTTCATCCAGCCCTCGGGATGTTGCCCCGTGCTGGAGTTGAACTTGGGTGCGCCATCGTTGCTGCCGCTGCAAGCCACCAGTAGGCAGGTGAGGAGTCCGGCAGCGAACGTGGATACAGCAAGAAGGACTGTGGTCTTGGGGCTTTCGATGCGTCGCATGTGGACCCCCTAGCGATGGCAGGCCCTGCAGGAGCCGTTGTTGGCCCTGCCGTGGCACTTGAAGCAGCCGGTGGGGTCCATCTTCCCGTCCAACTTGTGGAGGGTCAGATATCCGGCCTTGTGGGGAGACATGCGATCGGGGCGGTTGCCCAGCTTGACCGCGGGACTCACGACCGACTTCCCGGCGTGACAGTCGGAGCAGAAGGAGGGCGCGTGGCAAGCGGCGCAGGTCGCCGAATCCTGCACCGCAGGCACCTTGTGCTCTTTGACGAAGTTGACCGTGTGGTCATAGGACGCATAGGTCTTGGCGCCGCCCTTGTGAAGGTCCTTGCCGTGGCATTCCGAACAGGTAGGACGACCCGAGGGCATGGCCTGGTGGGAAGAGGAAAAACTGGCCTCAGGGGAAAGAAGCGCGCAGGCCGTCATGACCCCAAAGACCAGGGTGACGAGCAGCGCGAGCAGCGTGCTTCTGCGGTTCATTTCCCATCTCCTTTTGGCTTGGTCCCGAACCGGTACTCCACCCTCATGAGGGCCCGCGTCTCATGCTTATAGAGAGGGTTGGTCCCCATGCTCAGGTCTGCGGAGAGCTTGAGGTTTTCGGTGGTCCGGTAGCCCACAGATCCAATCAGCTCGTGCTCGGACGACTTTCCGTTCAGGGCAGGATGGTTGGAATCGTCAAAGCGATGGTAGATGCCATCGAGGCTGGCGCTGAACTTTGCCTTCTCGTAGAGCGCCCAGGCCCGGAACTCGCTGTGCGAGAGGCCGTAAGCAGCCACCTTGGCTTGAGGGAAAAGGGCATCTGCCGCGCTGACCTTGTGGAATGCAAACCCGGTGAGCAGCTTCTTGCTGCTGATCTTCCACCGAACCTCGGCCCCGGATCGGTTCGCATCGCCATAGCTCTCGCGGTTGCTGTGCCGGTAATCGGCCACAACCTCGACGTCCTCGACCACATTCCAGGAGACCTTCCCGGTGTAGGCGGTGAACATGCCCCGTTCGTCCGGACGGAAGAGGGTTGGCAGGGTCGTGCCGGCATAGAAAGCCCGGAAGTTGCGCTGGGCATAGGAGCCCGAGATACCGACAGCCTCTCCAAGGCGCGCAGATACGGTGTAATCGTGTTCCGCGATCTTGGATTTCGATTCGGCATTCGGAAGGTCCTGGTGCTTCGCGACGTCCCACACCGTGCGGCCACTGAAGTCCACGCCTCCCGGCCCCATCAAACGCAGATCCAACCCAACATGGCGTCGCGTGAAGTCGTAGGCGGAGGGCAGGTCCAATTCGTGGGCAGGCTTGCTGCCATCCGAAAGGAATGAAAGCCCGAACTCACCGTACCGAGAAATGCGCTTGGCCACCCGGGCGCCAACGATGATGTCGCGCTGGTACTCGTAGTCCGTCTGGTGGGGTTCGTCCATTCTCCGGAAAGCCACAGGACGGCCACCGAAAGCGGAAATCGTGAATCCGCCCTTCAGGTCGGCTCGGCCACTGACACCATCCACCCACTCAAAGCCACCGGCCTGAGCCACGGTAAACCGGCCAGCCTTCAATTCGGCGTTGGCGGTATCGAAGCGGTAGCGCAGATAGGCAGAGGTCAGGTCGCCCTCCGACTTGCCCTCCCGGCGGGAGCTATCCCGCAGATCTGCGGCGCCCCATCCGTAGAGGTGAAGCGAAAGGTTCTCACTGCGCAGTCCCGTAGCATCAATGCTCAGGAACTGGACCCCAAGCGCCTGATTCCGCTTTCCAATGTCGGGGATGTCCTCCTGCCACAGGCGGAGCAGCGTCGTGCTCTGCGCGGTGACTTCCTGGCCCCAGGCTGTGCCTGCGACCAAGAACAGGGAAAGCGTGAGACGGGTTCGGCTCATCATGGCTTTCCTCCAGAGCAGCGCCTTGCCGCAAGCGGCAAGACTCTCCAAACCCAGATTTCCCTTCCCATGCCCAGTCTCCTCAGGAGCAGTACGAGCAATCGAGGCTCTGAACCGCCCCACTCAGGCTGGACAGTTCGGCACTCGGGTCCCTGGTGATCACAAAGACGGCCCAAAGGCCCAGGTTCCAGATCAATTGGTCTGAATGCCCCAACATAGGGATTCAGCCTTCCATCGTCAATCAAAGGAATGGCTTGAATGTGGAATCAAAAAATCGACCAATTTAGTCGTATTCAAGTATTTCAAGAGTATTTATTGAAAACAGCTCACTGCGCCGATTCAGGCATCCCACCCGGAAGACCAAGAGAGAAGGCTTTGCCCAGGAAAAACATGCACAGATGAAGGCAGGGGAGTCGGCAGCCATCATGAAAGCCCCGGCATCAGCACGCCATACCTTTGTCCAAACTTCGTGACATTTGACGCAATGCAGACTCGCCCCTGGCTCTGCCTACCAGCATCCCCAGCGTTACAATTCAGCCTCGCGGCCCAAGCCGCGCATGCTCTGGAGCCACGATGGCAACTGCGGTGGTATGTGCCTACTCTCACGTCGGTGCCGAAGCCCTGGTCGGGCTGCTTGAAGCTGGCGTGGAGGTCCTGAGGCTATACACCTACGAGCAGCCGGCAGAGGACCGCTGGTTCACACCACCGGCCGACATCGCGGCACAGCACGGCATTCCGGTCTTCATGGAACCTGATTTCAATGCGGACTCCGTCTTTGAAGACGTGCAGCAGCTCCAACCCGACTTCCTGTTCAGCTTCTACTTCAGGGAAATGATCCAGGAGCGAATTCTAACAATTGCCAAACGCGGTTCGTACAACCTCCATGGCTCCATGCTCCCCAAATACCGCGGCCGTGCCCCCATCAACTGGGTGCTACTGCACGGAGAAGAGGAAACCGGCATCACCCTGCACGCCATGACGCCCAAGCCTGATGACGGGGACATCCTTGCCCAGGAACGGATCCCGATTGCCTGGGACGAGACGCCACTCTCGCTCACGAAGCGCGCGGCATCCACAGGGCGTGGCCTCCTGCACACATCCATCCCGAAGCTTTTGGATGGAACCATCCAACGTAAATCCCAACGGGAGATGGGTCCCAGCACCTACTTTGGCGGCAGGAAGCCTTCCGATAGCCGACTTATTTTGGATATGACCGTCCAGGAAGCATTCAATCAGATCCGCGCCGTGGCCGACCCCTGGCCCAATGCCTACTTCGAGACATCCGCTGGCCCTATCAAGGTCGCCTGGGCACTGCCCACCGCCCTTCCATGCCCCCAGGGTCATTACCGCGTTACGAACGAGGGCGTGCTGCTCGGGTTCCGGGATGGAGCCCTTCGCCTCATCGCCCTGCGCAAGGGGAACGAACGCTCCGAGCGTCCCACCGAGCACGCCGCATGGATCAAGGAATGCGGAATCCCACTCGTGACGGGTTGCGAAGAATAAATACACAATCTATTCTTTGGGCACTTTCCTGGCGGTGTCCATGCGCGTGATGTGCCTGTGTCTCTCCCTCACCTTGGCGGTTCCGCTTGCGGCTGCTGACAAGGCTCCCGCCCGAAAGCGCGAGCCAAAAGTGACCTCCGCGCCGCGAATCAAGAACGTGCGCCCAGTTTCTAACGCAAAGACGGCGGAGGAGATCGCCGAGCGCGAGACGGGTGGCATCGCTGTCTCCTCACATCGCATTCCGCTGAATGGCGCCACGGGAGGCTGGGAGGTAGAGATCCACATGCCGAAAGCGGAAAAGGGCTTCCGCTGCGTCGTCGATAACGACACACACGCCGTCCATTCCAAAACCATGATCTCGAACCCGACGAAACCCGGCCGCAGGCACTGATCCTCCGTTCGTCCCCCGAATGCCCTCGGCTGGGCCCCGGAGACAGGACCGGCTTGACGGCATCTCTACACTTGAGAGGCAGCAAACGCTGCGTGGAGGCTCACATGGGTCTTTTGGACTGGGGCAAAGCCCAATTCCTGGATGTCGTCGAGTGGCTGGACGACACCAACGACACGATGGCCTGGCGCTTTCCGTTCCGGGGCCAGGAAATCCAGAACGGCGGCAAGCTCGTCGTGCGCGAGAGCCAGGTGGCGGTCTTCGTCAACGAAGGCCAGTTTGCCGACGCCTTCGGGCCCGGCACACACACGCTGAACACCCAGAACCTGCCGATCCTGGCCACGCTCAAGGGCTGGAAATTTGGCTTTGAAAGCCCCTTCAAGTCCGATGTCTACTTCCTGAACACCAAGCTGTTCAACGACCTCGGCTGGGGCACGCCGAACCCGATCATGATGCGCGATGCGGATTTCGGTGTCCTGCGCATCCGCGCCTTCGGCATCTATTCCATCCGGGTGGTGGATCCCAAGAGCTTCCTGAAGAACGTGGTCGGCACCAACGGTGTCTTCTCCGTCGCCGACATCCAAGAGCAGCTCCGCAAGAGCCTCGTCAGCCGCTTTACGGACGCCCTGGGTGAGGCGAAGGTCCCTGCCCTGGATCTGGCCGCCAAATACGATGAACTGTCGGACCTCCTGCGGGCCAAGATGGATCCTGAATTCCAGACCATGGGCCTGGAATGTTCAAAGCTCTTCATCGAGAACATCAGCCTCCCGGAGGAGGTCGAGGCGATGATGGACAAGCGCACCAGCGTGGGGATGATGGCCCCTGTGATGGGCGCCTACACCCAAATGCAGGTGGCGGACAGCATGCCCCTGGCCGCCCAGAACCCCGGCGGCATGGCTGGCATGGGCATGGGCCTCGGCATGGGCGTCGGGATGGGGAACATGATGGGAGCCCAGATGGGTGCGTCCATGGGCCAGATGCAACAGCAGCCCTATCCCCAGGGCATGGGCGCCCCGCAGCCGCCTCCGGTTCCCGCCACTCCGACCAAGTCGCTGAAGGAAGAGCTCACGGACCTCAAGGATCTCTTTGACTCCCAGCTCATCAGCCAGCCGGAGTTCGATGCCCAACGCGCCGCCATCATGCGCAAGCACGGCATGGGCGTGTAGATCGTCCACTCCAAGCATGAGAAGGGGCGCCCCTTGGCGCCCCTTACTTATGCCTGAAATGCGTTTACAGTTCGTGGATGCTGCGTATGGGCTTCGAGGCCATGTGCACCCAGATCACCTGGGAGAACCAGAGGGACGAACGGAAACGCTTCAGAAAGTGGATCCGGGCCCACAACCGCAGTTCGGAGCGCCTTCCCCGAAGATGTTTAGCTCCGTATCACCTGATTGACGCCTGCCTTCCAGATCACTTCCCGCTTGCTGGCGGTCAGGAGCAGCATGGCTGGCGTCACGCTGACCTCCTCGCGCTCCCTGCCTCATGGGAGATGGATGTTGGAAATACGCCTCAACCAATCAATCACCACAAGAGCCCCGAGCGCACCGGTCACACCAGCTTCTCCAGTCGCGAAGAATCAGGTGCGGCCGATTTCAGCTCAGCACAATAGATTTATCCCCAGACTTGACGCCCTTCGACCCAAGTCCCCAGGACCTTGCCCGGAAGTTCCATGCCCTTGAACGGCGTGTTGAAACTGCGGCTCTGGATGAACGCTCGGTCCACGGTGACCTTGGCTTCCAGATCCACGAGTGTGAAGTCGGCAGGATTACCCACAGCCAGGGTCCCGAGGCCCTGCCGATCGAGATGCACCACCTTGGCGGGTCCAATGGTGAGCAGCTCAATGGCACGATTCAGGGAAATGACGCCGCGATTCACCAGGAGTTCCAGGGTGAGGGGCAGCGCGGTCTCCAGCCCGATGACACCGAAGGCCGCCCAAGGCAATTCCATCTCCTTGTCGTCCCAACCATGAGGAGCGTGATCCGTGGCGATGGCATCCACGGTACCATCCGCCAGGGCTTCCAGCACCGCCTGGATATCCGCTTCCGTGCGGAGGGGCGGATTCATCTTGAAGTTGGCGTCGAAACGGCCCATCTCCTTGTCGGAAAGGGCGAAGTGGTGCGGCGCGACCTCGCAGGTCACCGGTAGCCCTCGCTTCTTGGCCTCACGGATGAGCGCCAGGGCACCCTTGGTGGAGATGTGGGCGAAGTGGAGCGGAGCGCCACTGTGCTCCACCAGGACGATGTCCCGGGCCACCATGACTTCCTCGGCCTCGGCAGGAATGCCGTGGCACCCGAGGCAGGCAGACGTCGCGCCCTCGTGCATGTAGCCCTTGCCCGCGAGGTTCTTGTCCTCTTCGTGCGCGATGATGGGCGCCCCGACCCACTTGGTGTACTGCAGAGCCTTGCGCATGATTTCGGCGTTCATCACCGGCTTACCGTCATCACTGAAGGCCACGCAGCCTGCCGCGTGTAGCGTGCCGTAATCCGCCAACTCCTCGCCTTCCATGCCACGAGTAACGGTGCCGATGGGGAAGTAGCGGCACAGGTTCGCGGCCTTGGCACGGTTGAGCATCAGTTCCGTAATGGCCACGCTGTCGTTCACGGGTTTGGTGTTCGCCATGGCGCACACTGCGGTGAAACCGCCCGCGACCGCAGCCTTCGCGCCGGTGGCGATGCACTCCTTGGCCGTCTGGCCGGGCTCCCGGAAATGGACGTGGATGTCGATCAGACCCGGAACGAGCAATTTGCCGGCGGCGTCCACCACCTCCGCTCCTACGGCGCGGGGATCCGTGTCTACGCCTGCGCCAATGGCGGCCACCTTGCCATCCACCACAAGGAGGGAACCGACCGTGTCAAGGCGGGCGGCGGGGTCCAGAATGCGGGCGTGCTTCACAAGCAGGGACATGGAAACCTCGAGCAAGGATTCCATGTTAGCCCAGCCCAGACGTGACCGCGGAGTCACTCCATCTCAGTGAGTTCGAGCAGTTCGTCGTCCTCTTCCACGAAATCACCTTCTTCGACCAGCACCTTGATCACTTTCCCGGCCTCGGCTGCGTTGGCATAGAAAGGCGTATGAGCAGAGTCCGTGCCTTCGAGCAGGACCAGCGCCTCGTCCTCTTCGACTTCCTGTCCCACGGACACCAGCAAATCCACCACGGTTCCCGGCCACTCTGCCCGGACGATCATGCCCGCTCCTTGGTCATGTGCGAGAAGGTATGGTGAACGCCGCTTGCGCGCAAGGCGGGCGCGGAGGGAATTGCTTCTGAGGACTCGGGACGAGTTGCTATCGGGAAATTCAAGCCCCGCCGGAGCGCGTCCGATTCCATGGATCTAGCACCTCATCCCACCGGAATCAGACATGGAATTTTCCGCGATGCCCATCGTTGCACTGGCGCTCGGTTCGGCATTTTGCCTCATCCAGTGTCCCGTGATCCTCGGCCTGGCCCGGAGCTTCGGCTGGTACGATCCGACTGGTCCCCGAAAGCTCCACGCCGAGCCGGTTCCACGGTTAGGCGGCATCGCCATCTTTGGCGCCTTCGCCATGGCGTTGCTGTTGCTCACCCTGCGCGGAGAACACCCCCTGGGAGTTGTTCACGGAGCCATCCCACTCTGGCCAGTGGTCCTGGGCGCTTTCCTGATCCACATCATGGGCGTGTTGGACGATTTCCAGAATCTGAAGGCCACCGACAAGCTCCTGGTGGAGTTCATCGCGGCTCTATGCCTTGTTGCGGGTGGATTTCGTTTTCAGGGTTGCCAAGTTCCCTGGTCAGACACGCCACTCGCATTTGGCGTACTTTCCTATCCTCTCTCGGTCCTCTGGATCGTGGGGGTGACCAACGCCATGAACCTGCTCGATGGCATGGATGGCCTCGCAGCCACCGTGGGCGTCCTTGCCTCCTGCACGTTTGGCATTCTCTTTCTCGTGAAGGGCAACGGCCCAGGGGCGGCCATCGCGTTCGCCCTTTGCGGCTCCCTCCTGGGATTCCTCTGGTTCAACTGGCATCCAGCACGGCTCTTCATGGGCGATGGAGGATCCCTGCTGGTGGGCTTTGTCCTCGCCGCCCTCCCCCTCATCAGTCATGCCGATGGGACCATCGAGATTGGGTTCATCACATCAGTCGTCGTCTTAGGGCTCCCCATTTTGGACACCCTGCACGTCATCCTGGAGCGGAAGATGAGCGGGCGACCCCTCATGAAGGGGGACATGGAACACCTTCACCATCATTTGCTCCGATTGGGCTTCGGCCCCAAGGCGAGTCTGCTTCTGCTTGCGGGCTCCGCCCTTCTGCTCTGCCTGACCGCCCTTACGGCCAATTTGATGGGGCCAACCCTTGGATTCTTCGCCAAGGTCAGCCCGCTGGCCTTCCTCGCGGTCTGCATCCGCCTGATCCACATGCTGGCCCTTCGACGCGAAAGGGTTCCGGTGCTGATCCAGAAGCGATAGGACCTCGAAAGACGGCATCAGATGCAGGTGCTATTCTGAAAAAGCCGATTGACGCTCCCGTCGGCAGCGACCTCTGCAGGAAGCCCACCTCCCCCTATTTTCAAGCTGGTGGAGGGTTTCATGGAGGGATCGCGAGGCAAGGGAGCCCTAGGGGGCTGAGGCCCCGGGAGATTCCATGAAGACTCAGACGTTCAACC
>CAYQAS010000085.1:0-18404 GCA_964415525.1 uncultured Solibacteraceae bacterium | reverse complement strand
CTAGGAGCCACGAGGCGGGCACAATCAGGGGATCGTTCCTCCGGGAGACCCTGTGAACCGCTTCAGCGCCCTGCTCCTCTTGCTTGTCTCCGGTTGCCTTGCCGCCCAGGATGTGATCCCGCGCCCGGCCCGCATGGAACGCCTGGAGGGGGGCTACACGCTGGACATCCGCACCCAGATCCACGCGGGGCCCGGTACGCGAGAGACGGCGGAAGCCCTGCGGGACATGCTGCGGCCCGCCACAGGAGTGCCGTTGCCCCTCTTCGAGGGACGCGGGAAGGACGGGCTGGTTCTGGAATTGGACGAGAAGGCCGTCGACCTCGGGGACGAGGGCTACCGCCTGAAAGTGACGTCGAAGGGCGCATGGCTGACGGCCCGCAAGCCCGCTGGGCTCTTCTACGCCGCACAGACGCTACGTCAGCTGCTGCCGACCGACGTGCTTCGCACTGCCCTGGTAAAGGGCGTGGCCTGGACGATGCCCGCGGTGGACATCACGGATGCGCCGCGCTTCGCCTGGCGCGGCAGCCACCTGGATGTGGGCCGCCACTTCATGCCCAAGGCCTTCCTCAAGCGGCACCTGGACCTGATGGCGATGCACAAGCTGAATGTCTTCCATTGGCACCTCACCGAGGACCAGGGCTGGCGCATCGAGATCAAGAAATACCCCAAGCTCACAGAGGTCGGCGCGTGGCGTCGGCAGACCCTGGTGCCGCCCTTCTCGGTGCGTCCGGAGCACCGCCGCTTCGACGCGGTGCCCCACGGCGGTTTCTACACCCAGGACGACGTGCGAGAGATCGTGGCCTACGCCGCCGCCCGCCACATCACGGTGGTGCCGGAAATCGAGATGCCCGGCCACGCCACCGCGGCGATCCTCGCCTATCCCGAACTCGGCAACGGCCTTCAGCCGCCGAAGGAGGTCCCGGGCCACTGGGGCATCCACACGACGGTGGTGAATGCGGAGGACGCCACGATCCGGTTCTTCCAGGACGTGCTGGAAGAAGTGCTGGCGCTCTTTCCGTCGAAGTTCGTCCACGTGGGCGGCGACGAGTGCCCCAAGGAGGAGTGGAAGGCCAGCCCCGCCATCCAGGCCAAGATCAAGGCCCTCGGCCTCAAGGATGAGCACGAGTTGCAGAGCTGGTTCATCCGCCAGATGGACACCTGGCTCACCGCCAAGGGGCGTCGGCTCGTGGGCTGGGACGAGATTCTCGAAGGTGGTCTCGCGCCGGGCGCCACGGTCATGAGCTGGCGCGGCGAGAAGGGCGGCATCGACGCCGCGAACGCGGGCCACGACGTGGTGATGGCCCCGAACAGCCACACCTACCTGGATCACTACCAGGCCAAGAGTGGCCCCGAGCCCATCGCCATCGGCGGCTTCCTGCCCCTGGACAAGGTCTACAGCTATGAGCCCGTGGCGGCGGGCATCCCGGCGGACAAGGCCAAGCATGTCCTCGGCGCCCAGGGCCAGCTCTGGACGGAGTACATGCCCAATCCGGAGCGCGTGATGTACATGGCGTGGCCTCGGCTGTCGGCGCTTGCAGAAGTGGTCTGGACCCCCAAGGCTGGCCGGGACTTCAAGGACTTCGAAGGTCGCCTGAAGGCCCAGTATCGGCGCTTCGAGATCCTGGATGTGCCCGCCCGCAAGCCGGAGGGGAATCTGGAATATCGGCTGCTGGGGAAGTAACAGACGCGGTGGGCGGGCTTTGCTTGCCCACCGCGTGGGGTGCACGAGGGGGACGCAGAGGGCGCGGAGCGACCGGCCGGTCCCCCTCGTTCATGGCAGTCGTCGGAATGGAGAAGGGAGGAGGCGTGCGTCTCCTCCCTTCCGTTTTCTAGAACCGTTTGGACCACCGTGCGCGAAGCATGGCGGCCAGGCCCTCGGCGGAGGCTCGGAACACCTGCTCCCGGGTGGGCTCCGCCGGGCGGCCGGGGATGGGTTTCATGTATTTCACGGCGTCCCACCCAAAGAAGATGCCTTGGCCGAGGCCGCGCTGGTGGCAGGTATCCGCCAGGTCGTAGCAGCCGGTCAGGAGGATGGGCGTATAGCCGAGCTCCTCGAGGCGGCCTCGCTGGGCCGTCTTCTGGAAGGGACCCCATGAAAAGATGGCGGTGTCCTTCCTTTCCTTGACCGCACGGTTGACGTCGTCGCGGTCCAGGCCCATGGCCTTCAGTTCATCCGCTTCATCCACCGGGCCGAGGCCAAAGGTCAGGACCTTGGTGACGAGGCGTTCCCGACTTTCGACCCAGTAGCTTTTCACCACGGCTGGGGCCGGGGGAATCAGGCTGATGGAGACATGGGGACCTTTGGCCGAGGGTGGTCCCTGGAGGATGCGCACCTCCGTGGACAGCTCCTGTCGGAGGGCTTGCTCCAGGGCCTCTTCCAAATCAGGTGCACTCTTGGAGCCGCGAACGTACACCGTGAGGGCGGTGCTTCCGTGCTCTTTCAAGGTGACGAGGGGGGCCTTGCAGCCCACGAGCGCCAGGAGGGCGGCAGCCGCCAAGCTGCGATGGCGAGCGCCCATCATCGGGCCTGGGGCTGGGCGGGGGCTTGGGTGGCTGCCTGCATGGCAGATCTGCGGGCCCGCACGAGGCCTGCGGGAAGCTGGATGGCCACGTCCACGAAGATCCAGCACTGCAGGACGAGGAAGGCGGCGAGGCCGAACTGGACCGCGCCCAGGGCGACGCCGAGGGCGCCTTCCTTCCGGGCGCGCCGGGCCAGGAAAAAGGAGACGAGACCGAGGCTGGGCGCGATTAGGGGCATCCAAGTCGCCAGGTATAGGGCCAGCGTGGTCGGCCGCGAATAGCTGCCGCCATAGCCTTCCATCAGTTGCAGGAAAACAGGCAGAACCTTCGTGTGCAGGCCCCAGGGCAGGAGGATGAGCAAGGCGGTGGTGGCGAGGGTGAGCGCAAGGGCGGTGGGACGTTGGATGTGTGGCACGGGAACTCCGGATGTCACGGGTGGCTGGGAGGAGGTGTCACTTCCCGCAGGGTGAAATCCACCCACACGAGGCCCCAGGGCTGGTGGACCCGCTCACCGAGGCGCTTGCCGAGTTCGGCCACAGGGTCCGGGAAGGCCTTCCACCAGGGGCGATCCTTGGGATAGCCGATCTGGAAGAGCACGGGGTTCGGGGCGAAGTGCGTCGCGAAGGCGCTCATCTCGTCCACGAAAGATTCGACGCCGGTGAACTGCTGGCTGTCGTCCACGAAGACGATGTCGCCGCGGTGCTTCTCGCAGAGCCACTTGGCGTCGTAGTGCTTCAGGAAGAGGCGGTAGTCCTTCCCCTGGGCCTTCACTTTCCGTTCCCAGCGGATGGCCTCGGCATCCTTGACCGGCACGCCCGAATCCTCGGTGATGCCGCGGTACCACTCCACGTCGATGCCGAAGCCCTTCACGCAGGGGTGGTGTTTGTAGCGCGCCAGGACCAACTCCAGCAGGGTGTCCACGTCCGCGAAGCCCGGCTCCACCTGGAGGTAGACATCCACGCCCTCCTGGTCGAAGCGGCTCAGGAACGGCTCGTGGCGATCCGTGTCCATGAACGCGATGTCCTTGAGCTTGCCCGCCACCTTTTCCGGGCGGGGGAACTCCAGTCGGCAGCCCCGCTCCGAGAGGGCCCCCACGATCCATACGGCGGTTGCACGGGCCTTGGGGAAGGGCGCCACCATGCGCTTCAGGGAGGCACTCCAGGTCTCTGCGGAGGGAAAGCTGCCGCGCCCGCTGCCATAGATGGACGAGCGCGCGCCGGACCACTGGGGCGGGACCGCCAGGAGCACGGTCCCGACGAGGAGAAGGGTGCATCGTCTCAAGAGGTTCATGGTGTTCATGCTGCCAGAACCAAGCCTGGGATGGCGGGGTAACCTGAAGGGGATCGGTCGGGCCCCTCGGCCCGCCTTCTGCTTTGGATATCCCATGATTCACATCGGTGCCATGAACGAACTGACCGTCCTCCGCCTCACGGCTGAAGGCGCCGTGCTGAACGGGGGCGACGATGGCGAGGTGCTGCTGCCCCTGGCGGAGGCGCCGGATGTCGAGGTTGGACAGGTGCTGTCGGTTTTCCTCTATCACGGCCACGGAAATCGAGTGGTGGCCACCCTCCAGAAGCCTCTGGCCCAGGTGGGTGAGGTGGCCTTCCTGAAGGTGGTGCACGCACAGCAGATGGGCGCCTTCGTGGACTGGGGTCTGCCCAAGGACCTGCTGCTGCCCTGGCGGGAGGTGCGCCAGGAGCAGCGTGCCTTGGTGGTGCCGGGGAAGAAGGTCATGGTGGCGATCTACGAGGACGAAACCGGCCGTGTGGCGGCGTCCATGCGCCTGAAGGAGTTCCTGACGGAAGGCTCCGCCACCCATGAGCAGGGGCAGAAGGTGCATGTCATCGCGGCGGAACCCACGGACCTCGGCATGCGGGTGATCGTGGACCACCGCCACTGGGGCATGGTGCACGAGAGTGACATCTTCGGCAGCTTCCGGCGTGGGGATGTGCGGGAGGGCTACGTGAAGCGCACCCGCGCCGACAACAAGCTCGACATCACCCTGGCGGCCCCGGGCTATGCCAAGGTGGATTCCGTCTCCCAGGGCATCCTGGACCGCCTGGAGCGCCGGGGCGGCTTCCTGCCGGTGACGGACAAGAGCGAGCCGACGGTCATCTACGACGCGTTCGGCGTGAGCAAGAAGGCCTTCAAGCAGGCGGTGGGCGCACTCTACAAGGCGCGGCGCATCACCATCGAGGAGGAAGGCATCCGCCTCGTTCGCGGGGAGTGAACAAGGTCGGGGCGGCTTCTCTGCCAACCAAACCTTCGCCCAGGTCAAGCTCGTCACCAAGACCGAGCTGAATCCCGTGGGCGTCTACACGCTCGCGAAACCCCAACTGACCTGCTCTTCGCCAAGCCAACGAAGCTCCACCAGGAGCAGGTCAAGTGCATTGGCATGGCGGTGGAAGGCCACCATAGACGGGCCAGAAACAAGAAGGGCCTGGATCCGTGGGGATTCAGGCCCTTCCTGTTGAAGATTCCTACTGCTTGAGGGCCTTGGACGCCAGGAAGGTCGCGAACTTATCGGACCACTTGACCAGCTTGTCCTGGATGTTGCTCATGGCCGTTCCGCTGATGGCCCGGTGGTGGACCGCCAGGAGGACTTCCTTCGTGACTTTGTCCACGAGCTTGAGGTCCCAGGTTGCCGTCTCAGAGCCGGCGCCCATCCCGATGAGCCACTTGGCAGCCTTGCTGCCGGCGTTGATGTCGACGAAGCGGCCGATGAGCTCGAGGTCGCCTTCGGTGCGGGAGACCTTGGCCTTGCCCGTCATGGCGCCGTTGATGGCACCGCGGAGCATGCCCGGGAAGCTGTCTGTCAGCTCCGTGGCCTTGGCGTTGTCTTTGCCATCACGGCCTGGTTTCAGCATGGCGGGGTCTTCCCATGCCGCCATGCGAATGGTGCGCCCCGACAGATCCAAGTTGTCCTTGATCCAGAAAAAGTCCACGTCGGAACTTTTCGTAAAAGTGATGCCGGGGCCAAACCACACCGGGTCCAGGAGACCGTCATCAAGCTTGGGCATCGCCTGAGGGGCGGTCTTGGCTGTCTCCGGTTTTGCGGCAGCATCCTTTGGCGCCTGGGGCTTGGGCGCCTCTGGTTTGACAGCGGCGTCCTGGGGCACCTGGGCCTTGGGCGTCTCCGGCTTGACGACGGCTTCCTGCGGCGACTGAGCCGTTGCTGTCATTCCAGCTAGACAGAGGGAGAGGGTGAGGAGGGTCTTCACGGGGAACTCCAATGATAAGAGTGAATTATCACCTTATGAGATCTGTTGTTGGCCTGCAAGGTTCTTATAAGTAAAGGGCTCGACATCCCCCTGCCGATCCCGGGCCAGGCCAAGGCTGACACGGTCGCCATGGCGTCATGGAGTGTCGTCGGTTTCCTGCGGGTGATGGACAGGAGCGAGCCGACGGTCAGTTACGACGTCCTCCGCGATGAGCAAGCAGAGCCTGCCCACCGTGGTTGCATAATGAACCAATCCCACAACCCCCCTTCACTTTCGGAACGCCATGGCGCCCGCCTTCGATCCTCCGCTTCCAGCCTTTCCCCGTGACCGCTACCAGGTGCTGGAGCTTCTGGGGGAGGGCGGCATGGGGCGGGTGTTTCGGGCACGGGACCGCCACCTGAACCGCTTCGTGGCCCTGAAGTTTCTCCGGAAGGAGGACCCGCGCATGGCCCGGAGGTTGGCGCTGGAGGCCCAATTCCAAGCAGGAATCGAACATCCCGGCATCCTTCGGGTATACGAGGTGGGTCTGCTGGAGGACGCGCCCTGTATTGCCCTTCAATACGTGGACGGCCCGGATCTGGGCACCCTCGCGCCGGTCCTGACGCTTGACGAGCGGGTGGTGCTGCTGGCCCAAGCCGCCCGCGCCATCCATGCGGCGCATCAGCAGGGGCTCATCCACCGCGACCTCAAGCCCCAGAACATCCTGGTGGAGACCCTCGCCAACGGGCAACGGCAGGCCCTGGTGATGGACTTCGGGCTGGCGCGCCCCGTGCAGGACTCGGAACTCACCCTGAGCCAGTCCCTGGTAGGGTCCCCGTTCTACCTCTCTCCGGAGCTCATCACCGGAGCCGGGCTGGATGCCCGGAGCGACGTCTACAGCCTTGGTGCGACGCTGTACGCCCTCGTGATCGGGCGCCCGCCTTTCGCGCCGACACCCGAAGAAGGTGGGCTCACGGGGCTGCCGATGGAAAGCTCCGGCTCCGGGATGGAGGGTGCTGTCGAGGCCATGGCGGTCGTGGAGACGCTGCGGCGGGTGCTGGATGACGATCCCGTGCCGCCACGGCGGCTGCGGCCGGAGATTCCCTGGGATCTGGAGACCGTGATCCTCAAGTGTCTGGAGAAGGACCCGGCGAGGCGCTACGAGAGCGCCAAGGCGCTGGCGGAGGACCTGGAGCGGGTGCTGGTGGGCGAGCCCATCCAGGCGCGGCGAGGCTCCATGTGGTACCGGGTCCACAAGCACTACCGGCGGAACCGGACCCTGGTTCTGATCGCCGGCCTGGCGATTACGCTTCTGGCGGGGCTGGGAAGCTGGAACGTGGTGCGGGTGGCGCGGATGCGGCATGGGGCTGCCATCGGGCAGCGGTACACCGCAGAGGCCGAGCAGTTGGCCCACCTCCTTCGGCTCGCCCACATGTCACCCCTGCACGATCGGGGACCGCAGGTGGCCTGGATCCGGCGACGGATGGAGGTCATCCGTGGAGAGCTCCGCCGGATCGGCCCGCTGGGGCAAGGGGCGGCCCACCATGCCCTCGGTCAGTGCCACCTCACCCTGGACGAGCTGGATGAGGCCCTGGAGCACCTGGACCAGGCTTGGCAGCAGGGATTCCGGACGCCCGCAGCCGCGTCGGCGTTGGCGGAGACCCATCTGTCCCTGCTCCATCGTGAATTGGAAAAGCTCCGCGGTCCTGTGGATCCGGGGCCCCCGGGGACCCAGACCCTGGATGCAGCGACCTTGGCTCTGCTGCAGGGCAGGCACCGAGAGCCCGCCTTGGCCTACCTGCGCCTCGCCCAGGAATTCCCTGGGATGGAGGCCTATCGGGCCCTGGAGTTGGCCTTCCTGGAGAACCGGGAGGAGGAGGCGCTGGCCTTCGCCGAACAGGCCCTGCAGGACACGCCCTGGATGTACGAGGTGCTGACCCTGACCTCCGAGATCTGGCGGCTTCGGGCCGGCCGGGAGAAGGATCCGGTCGGGCGGCGGGCACTTCTGGATCGGAGCCTCCAGGACCTGAATCGGGCCATCGCCCTCGCCCCCAGCGATCCCACGCTGCGGTCGAGCAGGGCCAATCGGCTCGCGGAATTCCTGGAGCTGGCCTCCACACCGGAGGCTCGGGCGGAACGCTTCGCGGCGGGCTGGAAGGACGCGGAGGCCGCCCAGGCCATCGATCCGGCCCAGGGTGCCGGGCTTCTTTCCCGTCTCAACCTGCTCTTTCAGGATGCGCGGCTGGCCCGGGATCCCGCCGCGAGGGACGCCCGGCTGGACGAGGCGGCGTGTCTGATTCAGGCGGAGTCGGCGCGTCGGCCTCACTCCCTGGATTTGGTGCTGCATCGCCTCAGCCTCCTGCAGGCTCGCATGAATGCCGCGACTGGCCAAAAAGAGGTCCTGAAGCGACTGCTGGACGAGGCTCTGGCGGTCTGTGGAAAGGCGCTACACGAAGCTCCGGATCATTTGGATCTGTCGCTCTACCTACTGGACTTCCGGGTGCGAGAAGGCAGCCTGCGAGAGGAACTGGGGGAGGATCCCCTGCCCGCCTACCGGGAGGCGCTGCGTCTGGCCCAGCGGGCGGATACCCGTGCGCAGTCGCCTGGGGCCTACACCGACCTGGCCGCCTCCTGCCAGTTGATGCTGGGGGGCGCCATCCTGGACCGTGGTACCTACGCCGAGGGGCGGGAGGACATCCGCCAGGGGCTCGAGCGGCTGCGGCGCTACCAGGAACGTACGGGGCGTCCCTCGCCCTATCTGGAAAACGGCATCGGTGCCTGCTGGATCCTCCAGGAGTTGGCCTTCAGCGGGAAAGGGGACGTGGCGGAGGCGAATGCCCTGGCCTGCGCTTTCCTGGATGCCATCCTTCGGCAGTGGCCCGCCCACGCATCAGCCGTCTTCGAGCGGGGGCGCTGTGACCTCTACCGGGCGCGGTACCTGCTGGCCCAGGGGCAGGATCCGCGTCCCACCCTGGCAGAGGCTCAGCAGCGCATCGAGGCCTCCGTCCGCCTGGCTCCCGCCGAGATCAAGCCCTTCGGGTCGCGGGCGCAGCTCTGCCTCCTCGAGGCGCTTCACCTGCGCCGTCAATCCCGACCCTTTGCCGCCAAGGTTCGGGACGGTCTGAAATGGTGCGATCGTGCGCTGGCGGCCTATCCGGACCACCACTGGGCCACGGCCTACAAGGGCGTGCTGCTCATGCTTCAGGTGGAAGGGCGACAGGGCGAGGCGGTGTTGCGACAGCACCGAGAAGGCCGGGCACTGTTGGAGAAAGCCGTCGGCCTCAAGCCGCATCTTCGAGTCGGTTTCGCCGAATTTATGGCGAAGTGACTGTTCCCGCTCAGCGCGCTGCGGCCTCAGATCTCATGCCGACTTCCTCGCGTCGTGCCATCCGATAAACTCGAGCCCATGCGCGTCCTCCTCCGATTCCTCTTCTCCGCCGTCGGGATCCTGGCGGCGAGTGCGATGGTGCCCGGCATTCACGCGGGCACGTTCACACACCTGCTCGCGGTGGCGGTGATCCTGGGCTTCCTGAACGCCACGGTGGGCCAATTGATCAAGGTCGTGGCCTTCGTGCCGGTGGCCTGCAGCTTCGGGTGTCTGAACCTCTTCATCAACGGGCTGGTGTTCCTGCTGGCCAGTCGCGTCGCCGTGCGCCTGGGGCTGGACTTCCACATCTCCGGCTTCTGGCCAGCCTTCTTCTGTGCGCTCGTGAGCGGCATCCTGGCCTGGCTTTTGGAATTGGTGCTGATCGGGAAGCCCCGACCCCAGGGCCCTCCTCCCCCGCCCCGGGCGCCCCGCACCGAGAAGCACGTGAACTGAGGGCTTTCCCATGAATCGACCCGAGCCTCTGCCCCAGCGCCATTACGCGGATACGGCTGAGATTCCGGCGGTGGAGATCCATCACCGGCTCGAACAGGGGCGGATGGAGGTGCAGGCCACGGAGGATGGATCCCGGCTGGCCTGGAAGCCGGAGATGGATCGACGGCAGGCCGCGGAGCCTCATCCCGAGGGAGAGCGGCGGACGGGCCGGGAGATCCTGCATATCCCCACGCGCTTTCCGGAGCAGGGGCCCATTCTCTGCCTGCTGGTGGGGGGCTGGGCGGATGACCGGGCGTTGCTGGAACCCGTTCCCTTCTGGCGGGACGATGCCGAACGAGGCTTCCTTATCTGGCAGGCCCTGCTGGCGGCGGGGCTGATCCACCGGAAGGACCAGGAACTGGCCCTGGGGCAGGGAGGCTTCTGGGACGAGGAACCGCCTCGCACGCAAGGGCTGGCCATGACCTATGCCGCCTACCGCCGCCGGGATGAGCCCGCCGACTTTGATGCAGTGGTGAGCCCCTGGAACCTCCGCCGTCTGCAGTCGTTGGTGGTGGCCTGTCGTGAGCGGTCGATGGGTCGTCTGCATGTGGTCACCGTGGGCGAAGCCGCTCGCTTCCTGATGTGTGGCGTCAGCTACGGCATGGCGGACATTCCGGTCCTGAGCCTCCCAGAGCCCTTGCAGGCGGCGGGAGGGGATGAGGATTGGATCGAATTCGCAGCGGATTTGCTTCGGGCCTGAGCTTCAGGGATTCAGCCCTTTCTTGCGCCTCGCCGATGCATGTCGGCGAGGTCTTCTTTCATGACAAAGGCAACCCTGGCCCTGCTGGTGGGGACCGCGCTGGCGGCCCAGCAGGCGCCTGGAGGGGACGACCTCGCGTCGCTGCTGAGTACCCCGATCATCAGTGCCACCCGCATCCGGGAGCGGGCGCAGGACGCACCGGCGCCGGTTCTCGTGTTAACTGCCCGGGAGCTGGAGCTTCGGGGCTACACGCAGCTCTTCGAGATCCTCGACGACCTGCCGGGCTTTGACCTGCTGATGGCCTACGGACCGACCTTTCTGAAACCCTACGCCCGTGGCTTCCGGAACAACATCGGGGACGCGGTGCTCTTCCTGGTGGATGGCCAGCCCTTCAACCACCTCTGGTTCAACGTCAGCTATGCGTCCATGACAGCCATGCCACTCTCCCACATCCAGCAGGTGGAGATCGTCTATGGTCCGGCCTCGGCGGTGTACGGGGCCAACGCCTTCATGGGTGTCATCAATGTCATCACGCGAAAGGCCCCTCTGTGGGGGGTCTCCGGGGACCTGGTGATGAATCGGGGCACCCTGGGCAAGGGCGGAGCGGATTTCACGGGCTGGTACAGGCAAGGCGTCTGGGAGACGCGGCTCACGGCGCGGCACTTCGAAGGAGACGTCGATCCCGAGGCGGGGGACCAGTACGAGTACACCTCCCGGAAATATTTCAACCGCACGATCTTTGGCCAGCTGTTGGACCATTATCCCGGCGATGGCTCGTCGCCCTACGTGGCGGATGGATTGGACCTCCGCATCCGCCGGGAGGGCGGTTTCGAGGTGGGGGTGCAGTACCTGGACCTCTATAGCCACCACGGTCACAACTACCCTGCGGATCGCCACATCCCGTCCTCAGGCACTTGGCACAAGCGTGAAGCTTCCGCCTTCTTGCGCCAGGCGGTGACCCTCACGCCTTCTGTGACGGGGGAGACGGTTCTGCGCTACCGCCGTAGCGATATCCCGAACGACAGCCTGGACTTCGCGGTGCGTTGGGATCCCACCAAAATGGCCTTTCTCGCCCTTCCTCAACACTGGGCCTCGGCGAATTCCGCCCTTGGCCTGAACCTGGATCTTGCCTACCAGAAGCAGGGAGCGCCCTGGTCTATCCAGTTCGGGGGCGGGCTCTCTCAGGAGACCCTGGAAAAGGGCTATCGCCTGAGCAATCCCGGGAATTACCTGCTTCCCACTGTCGCGTTTAATCCGGCCCAGGTGCAGACCCCTGTCAGTTCTTCTCTCAGCGATGACGGTCACTTGGGGATTGAGCGCCGCGGGGCCTACGTGCAGGGGCGTCTGACCGCCCATCCCGGGCATCAGTTCATCCTGGGGGCTCGCTACGACTGGCATCCCTTTTTCAAGGGGGCGACCACCCTGCGTTTGGGGTACGTCGGCAACCGTGGTGAGCTGACTTTCAAGGCGCTCTACGGGCAGGCCTATCAGGAACCAAGCCATCGCCAGTTCTTCGGGGGATGGTTGGGATCGGGCAGCAGTACGCAGCTCCAGCCGGAGCGGTCCAGTACGACGGAGGGATCCGTCACCTGGACCCGTTCGGCCTTCTCCCTGACGGCGGATCTGTACCGGATCCACAACTGGAACACCATCCTGCCTTTTGCTGGCGGGGCCGAAAACCTCGGGGCGCAGCAGCTGGATTGTCTGGATCTTCATGCCCAGGGCCAGCTGCAGGCGAGTGCCGAGGTTTCCCTGCGGTTCTGGGGCTACCTCACGCGGCTCTTCCACCACCGGGGCGACCCCTACAACGTGCGGATCAATGTCCTCGATGCCCCGGACGTGGGCGACATTCCCCGCACGAAATGCTGGTACGGCCTGACGGGGCTCTTTCCGCGGCAGGCGAGCTTGACCCTGAAGGGGCGTACCTTCGCCGCGCGGCGGACCGTCGGGACGAATCCCTTGGGACGGATCCCGGGCTACACCGTGCTCGAAGCCTATGGCCAGATCCAGGACTTTCCTTGGCCCGGACTGTCGGTAGGGCTCAGGGCCACGAACCTGCTGGATCGGGCCTATTCCCACCCAGGGCTGCGGGAGGCGGAGGCCGGGGAGGTGCCGGGCCGCTTCGATGCGAACGAAGACTGGGTGGGCAGTGCGGGCTTCAACACCTCACGCATGCCCCAGTCGGGACGGGCCTTCGATCTGCTGCTCCGCTACCGGTTCTGAACGAGGATCAGCCCTGACTTTGCCAGCGGTGCTGCGCCATGCGGCGCTTCAGTCCCAGGTAGAGGGAGCCTGCGGCCAGGCCTTCCACGAGCAGGAACCAGCCGAAGACATGGAAGTGGCGGGCCAATAGCGCGACTCCGGCGATGCCCATGGAGGCGAACATCGCCAAGACACCCCATCCGATGCGACTGGCGCTCTTGGCTTCCTCCACGGCGACGGAGAGGGGCGGTTCCCAGCCGTTGCCGCCCGGGATGCGACCACAGGCGGGAATGAGGAGCAGGCCCGGAAGGAGCAGGGGCCAGTGCTGGCGGGTTGCGGGGATGGCCAGCAGGGCGGTTGCCGTGAGCAGCACCATCGGGAGCACCAGGCAGACGAGCACCGCGCGGCGGGCACCGTCACAGAGGCGACCTGGGCCTTCCAGGGGCGCGACGCGAAAGAGGTCCGCCGCTTGCCACTGGGCCGAGTGCTGCAGGATGGAGAGGGCGGTCATGGGGATGATGCCCAGGAAGGCCACGAGTAGGGCAAAGCCGAAGCCCTTGCCGCCGCCCGCCTTGCCCGCTTCCTGGAGGATGGAGACGAGGGGCATCACGAGGAAGGGCGCGAGGCCCGGGAAGAGCCGCAGCTTCACTTCGCGATCCCGGAAGATGTAGGCGGTGGTGAGGCGGAAGGAGGCCCGGGTGACGGGATCCTGGAGCCAGGTCCGCAGGAGCGGCAGATCGGCGATGCGGAGATACCAGGCGCGGCTCGGGTTCGCGGAGGATTTGCTGCCCACGTGCTCGTTCAAGGTTTGCAGTCCGGTGCCGTAGGTATCCGCCAGCCGCCCAAAGGCGAGCCAGAGCACCAGCGCCGTGACGCCCACTGCGATGGCCGCCAGCAGCCAGGACCAGGGGGAGGCGCCCCCGTGGACGGCATCGTCGAGACCCGCGAACCACGCCGGGGGCAGGAAGCCGAGCCACCAGGTCTTCAGCCCGAGGCTGGCGGGAAGCCGGGCGCCGTCCATCATTAGCCGAGGCAGCTGGCCCGCCAGGGCCGCGCCGATGCCCACGAGCACCTGCGCCGTGGTCATGAGTGCATCCAGGCGCTCCCGCCCAAAGCGCCTCAGGCAGACCTGGTAGAGCAGCACCACCACACCTACCGTGAAGAGGGCGAGGAGCATCGTGGAGGCCACGTGGGCCAGGGCGAATCGCACGCCGTGGCGGAAAGCGAAGAGACCGCCCAGGAGCCCCGCAAGATTGAATGCCCCGGCGAGCCAGAGGGAGACTTCCACCAGCACCCGCATCTTGGCCCAGAGGAGCGTGGCGGGCGCGATGGGGCGGTGGAGCAGGATGTCCGCCTCTTCCTTGTTGAAGAGCACCTCGCCGGAGGAGCTGGCCACGAACATGCCGACGAAGAC
The DNA here is from genome assembly GCA_964415525.1 of uncultured Solibacteraceae bacterium. Taxonomy (GTDB): domain Bacteria; phylum Acidobacteriota; class Holophagae; order Holophagales; family Holophagaceae; genus CAZPUI01. The sequence goes on along the minus strand of CAYQAS010000085.1, from coordinate 4,509 downwards.
GAAGGTCATGGCGTGCAGGTAGGCCGCGAAGCCGAAGACCGGCTGGTGGATGAACATCAGCCCCAGGCAGCCCATGGCCCCGTAGAGGAGCAGGGAGAGCATCAGCTTCCGGCCGACGGTGGTGGGGGCCTTGTTCGGATCCAGGCCGCGGGCGCCGCGGCCCCGTAGAAAGAGGGTCAGAAAGAGACGGCGGAGGGCCTTGCTCGGGTCGTTGAGGTCTTGATGCATCGCGACCGGGTGCGGGCTCATCGCGCGAAGCTCCGCGCGAAGTCCTCGGCCTTCTGCTCGATGGCGCCGCCGCCGGTGAGTTCCGTGAAGAGCTGTTCGAGGCTTTCGGCGCCCCGCTCCGCCACCAGCGCGTGGGGTTCGCCGTCCAGGAGGAGGCGCCCCTGATCGATGAGGAGCACGCGGTCGCAGACCTTCTCCACCACGTCGAGGATGTGGGAGCTGTAGACGATGGTGCGGCCGTCCCGGGCGAGGCTCTGGATGAGGGCCTTGAAACCCACGGCGGCATTGGCGTCCAGGCCGTCCAGGGGCTCATCGAAGAACACCACCTGCGGGTTGTGGAGCAACCCGGCGGTGATGACCACCTTCCGGCGCATGCCCTTGGAGTAGGCTCCCAGGAGCTTGCCGGAGAGGGTGTCCATGCCGAGATCGAAGAAGGTCAGGAACTGCTCGATGCGCTCCCGTGCTGCCATGGGCGCGATGCCATAGAGGGCCGCCACCATCTCCAGGTATTCGAGCCCGGTGAGGCTCTCGTAGACCGCGCCGCTCTCCGGCACGAAACCGACGTTCCGCTTTACCTCCAGGGGCGCCTGCAGCAGGTCGTGGCCGCAGACCGTGGCGGTGCCGCTGGTGGGCTGCAGCATGCCCGTGAGCATCTTGAGCGTGGTGGATTTGCCCGCGCCATTGGGCCCGAGGAAGCCTACGATCTGGCCCGCGGGGATGTGGAAGCTGAGGCTGTCCACGGCGGTCTGGGTACCGAAGCGCTTGGTGAGGGACTGAAGTTGGATCATGGGAAACCTGCAGGGATGCGGTCGTGCCGCGTGGAGACTTCCATGTTCTCTCAGGGGTGCTTCGTGGGGCGGCCGAAGTGATGAACGGTTGCGGTGGGGCGGTCAGTGGTTCTCTCGCCCTGCGCGACGGCGTCGCTTGCACATGCCTTCCGATCCGGAAGGTCCTTTGAGGCTCACGAAACGACCGCTTTCGCCGAGTGCGGCTGCGAAAGCGCGTGGCATGGCCGTGCCGATGTTCAGGCGGTCGCTGGAATGGGGCGATGGAAAGGAGGGCATGACCCTTCGTGAAGGAGTGACCCTTGAGCGAGCCAACCAACCGCTGGCGCTGGGGCCTGATCCTCGGCATGACGATCCTGGGCATGCTCTTGACCCTGTCGGCTGCTCGACACGGATCGGGATGGCCCGCTGCCGCGAGACTGACGTTCATCCAGGTTGCGATCTACTTGGTGGCGGCAGGGTGGCGGCGGGACACCCTGCTGCTGCGCCTTGCGGTCTTTGGCATCGTCGCGGGTTTCGGCGAACTGGCGGCGGATGCCTACTCGGTGAGCCTCGTTGGAACCCTGGTCTATCCTGCGGAGCCGCGCCTCTGGGCCTCTCCCTTCTACATGCCCTTCAGCTGGATGGTCGTGCTGGGGCCCTTGGGGTTTGTGGCCTGGTTTCTTGCGAAGCGGATGGGGCGGGGGTGGGCCACCCTGATCATGGCGCTGGTGGGCGCGAGCTATGTGCCCAGCTACGAATACCTCGCCCGTGGGGCCGGGTTCTGGACCTACCACAACTGCCGGATGATCCTGGGCGTGGTACCGATCTATGTGATTGCCGCGGAAGCGATGATCATCGGGGTCCTGCCCTGGCTGGTGACGGACATGGAGGATCTGTCTGCGCGGCATATCCTCGGCCGCGCCGGTCTGGAGATTCTGGTGATGCTGCTTGGGACGATCCTGGCCTTCCAGTTGGTCGGTTGATCGCCGTCCCATAGGCAAACCGCCTCGGCAAGATGCGCCGAGGCGGTTTGTGCGGGATCGGGGCGTATCAGCGGTAGCTGGCCTGGAATTCGGCGAGCTTCTGCACCACTGCCTGGATCTTCTCGGTGGGGGGCAGAATCGTCGTACGGAAGTGGGCCGTCCCGGGGATCTGCCCGAAGCCCGTGCCGGGCACGACGCAGATGCCGGTGGCTTCCAGCAGGGCCATGCAGTACTCGGCATCCGTGCGGCCCGCGGGGAGCTTCACCTGGGGGAAGGCATACATCGCGCCCGCAACCACGTTGCACTGGATGCCGTCGATCTTGTTCAGGCCTTCGGCGAGGATCACGGCGCGCTTCTTGAGCTTGCCGAGGATCTCGTCGCGCTCTGCGATGTACTGGGCGTGGCTGGGTTCGCCTTCCTTGGGCGGGCGCACCATGCAGTAGGTGGCCACCTGACCGGTGAGGTTGGAGCAGAGGGATACCGACTGCAGCTTGGTGATCTGGGCCACCACGTCCTCGGGGATGTTGCGAATCTCCATGAAGCCGCCGCGCTGGCCGCATTCGCCCAGGAAGCCCTTGGAGCAGCTGTGGAAGCTGAAGAGGCTGACGTCCTTTTCGTTCTTCTCGCCCATGACCTTGGCGAAGGAGACGAACTCATCGCCCGCCAGATAGATGTTCTCCTGGTAGACCTCGTCCGCCAGGATCGCGAGGCCGTGCTCCTTGGCGAAGTCGATGATCATGGCGATGTTGTCGCGGTCCAGCACCGAACCCGTGGGGTTCCCGGGGTTCAACACGCAGATGGCCTTGACCTTTACACCGTAGCGGCGGGCCTCGTGGAGGCTCTCCTCCAGCATCGCCTTGCTGAGCTTCCAGTCGTGGGCCTCATCCAGGTAGTAGCCCACCTGCTTGCCCTCGTAGAGCGTAATCGTGGCGCTGTAGAGCGGGTACTGGGGGATGGGGATCATGATGCCGTCGTTGGGGCCGCTGATGAGGATGCGCAGGGCGGTCTGCACGCCCTTGCTGGCGCCGTCGGTCAGATAGATGGCCTCGGGATCGGCCTCGATGCCGTCGCGGTCGCTGATGAACTGGGCCACGGCGTCGCGGATGAAGCGGACGCCCTTGCTGTCGGAGTAGGCGCCCATGCCGTTCTTCGTGCCCGTCAGCAGCGCCTTGGCCGTGGCGATGACGTCCGTGGGGAAGGCCTCGGGGGCCGTTTCCATCAGGGCGGGATACTGGCAGAGGGCCAGCACCTGACGCAGGTAGGTGAGGGGCTTCTGCTGCAGAGCCTGGGGGTTGCCGATGTTGCAGTAGATGATCTCGCGGCCTTCGCGTTCGAGCTCTCCCGCCCGGGCCACGATGGCGCCGCGTACGGCGTATTCGGTCTCGAGGACGGCTTTGCCGAGGTCCTTGAGCTGGATGGTCATGGGAGGGCTCCTGTGGCAGCGCCGGATCAGGCCGGTCTGCTGCAATTTTGCATCAGGGGGAGGGAAACCCGTGCCGAACTATCGTGTGCGGATTGGCAATTTGTGTTGCATGTCATTTGCACATTTGCATGGATGGCGCCATGGTGGACCCATGCAACTGGATCAATCCATCCGCCACCACCTGACGACCCTGGCCATCAGTGACCAGGCCCACTTGTTGGAACTGCTCCGCGGAGAAGGGTTCCAGCTGACCCTCAGCACCCTGAGCCGGCGCCTCAAGCGTCTTCAGGTGCGCAAGCAGGGTGGGGTCTATCGAACGCCCATGCCCGAACGCGCCATCGGGGCGGTGGCCCTGCGCAAGGTGGCGCCCTGTCTGCTGATCCTCAAGACCCGAGCGGGACAGGCCCAGGCCCTGGCGGTGGACCTGGATCAGGCAGGATTGACGTCCCTGGGCGGGAGTGTCTCCGGCTACGACACGATCTTCGTGGCCCCCAAGGAAGCCAGCAGCCTGGATGACCTGGAGGCGGAGGTCCTGGACTACCTCGCAGGGCTGTAGTTGCGCGTTTCCGAGGTGTTTTGAAACATTCGGCCCCCCCTGACGCGCGACTTGTCGGGGGGCTGCAACAAAGGCATTGCATCACCGCGTGCCCGAAAAGCGACGGCTTGAAAAGCACTGCTTTGCGCCGCCAGAGGGGGCTTGTCCCCATCAAAAGTGCGACATTCCCGACAAGAGGCTCCTTTAAGAGCATTTCGGAAGATCACCCAAGGCGCGGAGGCGAAGGCTCGTTTCTAGAGGTATTGGGAGCTGCAGGTTTCCAATACATCGCAGTCTGCGCATCGCCACCCGGCTTCTGCTCGCCGCGCTGTGGCGCCTGCTCAGACCATCCTGCCTTGGAAGGAGAAGGCCGACGCTGAGATGCACCAGTGGTCGGAAATGTGAGGACCACTCCTGGGAGCGCTTCGGAAAGAGCGACTGAAGAAGATCCACAGTGGACATGCCGTGGAACCCGCGCTAGCATAAGGGTTCCTCATTGGCGCGTAGCTCAGGGGTTAGAGCACTACCTTGACACGGTAGGGGTCGGTGGTTCGATTCCACTCGCGCCAACCA
>CAYQAS010000084.1:0-18535 GCA_964415525.1 uncultured Solibacteraceae bacterium | reverse complement strand
GCTTCCGTCTCCACGGTGTAGGTGCTGAGGCAGCGGTTGGGATCCACCCGGAAGGGCGTGATGGCGCCAGTGGGACAGGCGTCGATGCAGGCCCTGCAGGCGCCACAGCGATGTCCCTGGAAGGGCGCATCGGGCGTGAGGTCGGTGTCGAGCAGCAGCACGCCGAGGAAGCCCCATGAACCGGCTTTCTCCGCGATCAAAAGCGTGTGACGCCCCTGCCAGCCCAACCCAGCCCGCACCGCGAGCTGTCGTTCCAGCACCGGAGCGGTGTCCACGCAGACTCGGCCCTGCAGGTGGGGGAAGGCTTCCTGGGCCTCCCGCAGCAGTCGGCTCAGCCGCCCTTTCAGGACGATGTGGTAGTCTGTACCCCAGAGATACCGGCTCACCCGCGCACTGCCGGGGGCTGCCCCTGGGATGGCATCGGGGCGGGCGTAGGGGAAGAATCCCACCAGCGCCGACTTCGCCTCAGGCATGACGGTGCGGGGATCCAGCTGCTCGAGGTCGGAAAGATAGGGGAGGAGATCGGCACCCCCGTCGGCGATCCACCTCTCCAGCCGGGTTCGCTCCGATTCGAACGGTTCCACAGATGCGAAGCCGACTCGGGCGAAGCCGAGGGCGCTGGCGTGAGTGAGGAGGAAGGAGCGAAGCATCAGGGGAGTGGGCAGGAAGGCGGGGGGTGCGACATCGGGAGCATCCGTGATTTCTATCATCGCCGTCCGGCACGGCTGATCACCGGCCAAATTACATGGCGAGCTGCCTGCGCTGGGCCCCGCTGCCTGGATGGGTGAGGTGCCGTCTTTCGGAAACCGTGACGGAGTTACTCCGGGAAGTGGAGACGCGCGAGGGTGCCCTTTCCGGGTGAACTCAGGTAGCTCAGGGTGCCGCCATGGAGCCGCAGGATGGTGGTGACGATGGCGAGTCCCAGACCCGCTCCGCCGGTGGCACGATTCCGGGAGCGGTCCGGTCGCAGGAATCGCTGCCCGATGCGGGCCAGGAATTCCGCAGGCATGCCCTCGCCTTCGTCTCGCACCTGCAGGGTCACGCAGCCCGGTTCGGAGACTGCTTCCAGATGCACGACGCTGCCTTCGGGTGCATGGCGGATGGCGTTGGCCAGGAGGTTGTGGAGCGCGCGTCGGGCCAGCAGTTCGTCCGCCTTCACCCGCAGGCCTTCCGGGGCCTCACATGTGAGCTCAAGCGCCTTCTCCTCCGCCAGGGATTCGAAGGGGGCTGCCGCTTGCCTCAGCAGGGCGGCGGCGTCCAGCTCCACCGCCTGCAGCGCCATGGCCGGGTCCTCGGCCCGGGCCAGGAAGAGCATCTGGTCGAGGGTGCTGGAGAGGTGATCCAGGGTCTCCACCAGCCCTTCCAGCGATTCCTCGTCCTGGGGCTGGGCGTGGCTCAGGAGGCCTTCCACTTCGAGCCGGATGCCGTGGAGCGGGGTGCGGAGTTCGTGGGCCACATCGGCGTTCAGGCTCGTGAGCCGTCCGAAGGCTTCGTCGAGACGCGCGAGGGCCGCTCTGAGGGCCTGTACGAGGGGGCCTAACTCTCCGGGCAGGAGATCGGGATCCAGATCCAAATGGAGGGCGCCAGGTCGGATGCCCTCGGCATGGGTCGTCAGGGTGCGGAGGGGGTGGAGGCCGCGGCGGGTGAGGACGGCGACCAGGAGCGCCGACAGAAGGGCCGCGCTGCCCCAGGCGGCCACGAGCAGATCCTGGCTCTGGCGGAGCAGGCGGTTCTCCCGGCGGATGTCCCAGGCCGTGAAGACCCAACCGCCCTCGAAGCGCTTGGCGTGCACCAGGAACTGGGCGCCGGTGGGACCATCCACATCCTTCCAGGTCCAGCCGCCGACGGGCTCGAGCCTCGCCTGGGGCAGGAGGCGCGAGAAGCCCTCGCTCTCCAGTAGCACCTTGCCGCTCTGGTGGACGATGCGCACCTCGATCTGCTCTGTGTCCTCCAGGAGATCCCGTGTGAGCTTGGGGGGTTCAGGAGGCGCTGGAGGTGCGACGGGATGCGGGGGGGTCGGTGTCGATTCCTTGGAGTCGGTGGGCTCATCCGGTTCGGGCGGCGCGGGGAACCAGTCCTCGTGTTCGGCATCCAGCCGCTCGACAACCTTGTCCGCCATCTCCTCCAGGGTGCGGTTGCCCTCCCGCTGGAAGAGGCGGGCGAGGGAGGCGTTCAAGTAGAACGAGGTCAGGCCCATCACCGCGAGCACCGCCGCCAGGGTGCCCAGCAGGACGCGGGTGGTGATGGAGAGGGGTCTACGCACGGGGCACTTCCAGTCGGTAACCCACGGAGCGGTGGGTCTGGATGAGTTTCTGGGGGAAGGGCTCGTCCACCTTGCGGCGCAGACGGCGCACCGCTGCGTCCACCAGGTTGGGATCGCCGTCGTAGGCGAGGTCCCAGAGGGTCTCGGTGATGCGCATGCGGGTGACGGTGTGGCCCGCGTGGCGCGCCAGGAGCTCCAGCAAGGCGTATTCCTGGGCCGTGAGGTCGAGGCGCTGACCGGCCCGGTAGACCTTCCGTTGAGCGGGATCCAAGCTGAGATCGCCCACGGTGAAGGTGCGCTCCGGTCGAACCTGGCGCTGCAGGAGGTTGCGGAGGCGCAACAGGAGCTCGGAGAATGCGAAAGGCTTCACCAGGTAGTCGCCACCCCCGGCACTCAGGCCCCGCAGGCGGTCGGGCAGGGCGTCCCGCGCCGTCAGGAAGATCACCGGCGTTTCCTGCCCCTGGGCGCGCAGTTCCGAGAGCAGCGTGAACCCATCCAGCCCCGGCATCATCACGTCCAGCAGGAGCAGGTCGTAGCGCTTTTCCTGGGCGCGATGCAGGCCCTCCTCCCCGTCGAAGGCCAGGTCCACCTGGAATCCCTCCTGCTCCAGACCCCGCTGGAGGGCGAGGGCGGCGCGGCGGTCATCTTCGACGAGAAGGATCATGTCGGCTCCGGATGGTGTCCTATCGTTTCCGCGCTACCTCAGGGCTGTCCACGCGCTGGGCGAGGCCAGTCTTCACGGCATTCAAAAGCACCTGCTCCAAGGCCTTCTCCGCCGCATGCTCCGCAGCTTCCTGACGGCGCTCCAGCTCGTGCTGTCGGCGCTCCAGGGCCCCCTGCATCCGCTCGAGCTCGCGACGTTCCTGCTCCAGGGCGGCGCGATCCTTGCGCAGGGACTCGCGCTCGGCCTTGGCGGGCTTGCCCTCCTCTTCCTGCTCGTCCAGGGCCTCCTCGCGCTCGTCCAGCTTGTCGCTGCGGGTGTCCAGGGCTTCCTCCCGCCGTTCGAGCTGCTCCTCCTCCCGCTCGAGGGCCTGCTCCTCCGACTCGAAAGCCGCCTCTGTTTTGAAGCACTCCCGGGCCCGGCCGAGGGTGGCAGGATCCTTCACCACATAGGACGCGCCACCGGTGCGGAACCAGGCGTAGGACGATCCGAAGCGCGCTTCCAGGCCCTTCAGGGCGTGCAGCGACCCCCCGTTGGAGTGCATGCGGGTGGTGCTCGGGCCGTCGTGCTCCACCAGGGCGTAGGACTGGATCGCACCGGAGGCCTTGGGCGCCCGGGGTGCGGGCGGCGGAACGGGGGGATGGGGAGGCCGCAGCGAGCCCTGCACGGGGGGAGGGCTGGGGGGCCGAGGCGGGGCGGGCACGGGGGGGACTCCGAGGAGCATCGCGGGGAGGAAGACAGGCAGGGGCATGGTGGCCTCCGTGGAAGGGCTCAGCGGAACAGCCAGCTGAGCTTGAGTTGAACGACGTCGTCGCTGGGGGCGCTGCGCAGGGCCGCAAGATCTGCCCGGGGCCGGATGTGTCCGGGCTCGGGGCTCGGGTCACCGTTGCAGGCGCCGTGGGTGTAGACCGCATAGAGGGTGGAGCCCGGGCGGAACTCCCAGCGGGTGATCAGGTGAAGGTTCCAGAGGCGGTCGCTGGCGGTTGCCTGATCGCTGCGGGCGCCTGCTTGAAAGGCTTCGGGCCCATTCCAGGTCTTGAGCTCGCGGAAGGCCCAGCTGGCGCTCATCCACTGGCTGAAGACCTGGAGCGTGAGGCGGGGGCTGAAGGCGTACGAGACCGTCAGGGTCTGGTTCAGAGATGTCATGTGGCGCAGGCCCACGATGGGCGTGCTGCCTTGGGTTTCCACGTAATGCGGCTCGCCGGTTTCGCGGGTGAGGCTCGTTTCGGCCTGGATTTCCATCTGGGGCAGGGGACGGATGGACTGCCAGACCGAGGCCCATTGCGTGGGGCCGCCCTCCCGGGCCTGACGGTTCCAGCGCAGCCCGAGGGACCAGGGCCAGTGGCTGGGCGCATCGAGGTTGGCGAACACGTTTGGATAGGCCTCGACCCGGAAATACTTCTTCACGGGGTCGCGGAACGTGCGCAGCTCCCGATCGTCCCGGGTCGAGAAATTGCGCTCGGCACCCAACAGTACGGCCCATCCGCTGGTGAACTCCGTGCGAACGGACGTTCCGACGAAATGATTGAACGGCTGGCCCGCGAGATCCCGCTCCAGGAGATAGACCCCATGCCAGGAGCGGTTGCGCCAAGGGCCCGAGGGTTGATCCCAGGACCGGTGGAGGTCCAGCTCGAACATCTGGCGGTCGGGGCGCGGCGTGAAGCCCAGGTCGTTGGGATTGAAGTCCCGGGAGGCGCGGACGCTGGCGGCGTTGAGGCTCCACCCGTTCTTCCACTGCTGATCCAGCTGGAAGCGTGCGTAGTGGCCCGTGGCGGGATCCCTGTGAGGACCGGCGGAAGTGCCCACGGCGGAGAACTCCAGCCGACGTCCCTGGTCGGTTGACTTGAGCACCAGATCCGCGCCCCCCACCAATGCTTGGCGTCCGTCCACCCCGGCCTGGGACAGGAAGGAGCCGAAACCTCCGACAAAAGAGCCCCGGGCGTCGAGGGACTGGGTGGCTCGAAGCACCGCCACCTGGGTCAGGGGGCTGAGTTCTCGCTGGGTATCCCGTCCTTCGGCGTCCCGCACCGTGGCCCGGGCCGCGTCCACCCGCGCCACCAGCGCGCCGACATTCAGGCCACTCGGCCGCTTGGAGGTCCACTTGGCGGCTCCGAGGATCTCTGCGGCGGCAGGCCGATCCACGAGGGTTTCCCCTTCCGCGAGGGTTGGATCCCCCGCGCCGCGGCCGATGCGGCGGCTGTAGAAGAGCTGCGGTCCCGTGAACTGGAAGAGCTCCATGCCCTCCAGGAAGAAGGGGCGCTTCTCCGGAAAGAAAGTCTCGTAGGTGCCCAGGTTCAATACGGCCTGGTCCACCTCCACCTGTCCGAAGTCGGGCCGCAGGGTGAGGTCCAGCTGGGAATAGGCGTTGATGCCGAGGTGCGCATCCAGACCGGCGCGGTGGGTGGCCTTGCGGTCGTCGAAGCCCTGGGCCGTCTCGAATTTCCGCTGGATGCTCAGGTAGGGGATCCACTCCCGGCGTGCTTGGGGCTTCACGCCCTCGATGCCCACCAGATCCGGAAAGGCGCTCACCCAGGCGTTCACGCCCCGGGGCACCACCTGCCACAGGGAAACCTCCTTCTTGGGCAGATAGTCCGCCCGAAGGAAGTTGATGCCCCAGACCTGACCATCCCCCGTGGGCTTGAGGCGCAGGAGTGAAAGCGGGATGCGGATCTCCGCGGTCCAGCCGTCCGCATCGCAGGACACCGCGCTCTCCCACACCCCATCCCAGCTCGTGTCCTCGTTGAACTCTTGGTAGACCACCCGGTCCTGCTGCACCCCGGCGGCATTCACCATGAAGGCGAAGGCGGAGCGGCGATCGTGGAGGCTGTCGATGTAGACCCCGAACCAGTCGCTGGCGCTGTCTTGGTCCCGGCGGTGCAGCTGGCGGACGAGGGTGGCGGCGCCCTTCGGATGGGTCATCCGAGCGCCGATGCATACGAAGTGGTCGTCGTAGACGATGCGGACTTGGGTGTCGTTGCGGGGCACCGCGCCCAGGTCCGGGGAGAGCACGGCGAAGCCGCTCGCCGCCGGCGCCTGTGCCCAGATGACCTCTTCCAGCCGTCCGTCCAGCACCAGGGGCATCGCCGTCCGCACCGCTCGGACCTGCTTGCGGGTTTCGGCGGTCGGGGCGGTGAACCCGGGCAGACCTGAAACGAGGGCAAGCAAGAGGGTGGTGCGAAGACGATTCGACAGGGGCATGGAACCTCCAGGCAGGGGCTGTGGCCGCTGCGGCGGGTGGGGCGATGGACCGATGCACCCATCCTCGGTTCCGAGCCTGATGCCAGCCTGCGAAGCGCCTGATCATTCGGTCAGGTTCAGGCGGAGATGGATCCGTCCTACACTTCCCCCATGGAACCCAAGCTGCTCGATCTCCTGGACCTGACGGTCTCGCAGTCGGTGCTGATGCTGCATCAGGCGCTGGAGGATCACCCTGGCGAGGCACTGGATGTGGCCATCCCGCCGGAGGAGATGCTCAGGGACAATCTGGTGCGCCTGCTGGCCCAGCGAGGACGCCAGGCGGGGGTCCACCGGGAGCAGGGCTGGTGGCGGCTGGAGATCGCCCCTACCTCCCTGGCTTCCCTGCCAACAGTGATTCCACTGCCGCCTCCACCCGTGCTGAAACCTGCGCTGCGTCCGGCGCTCCTCTTGCGGGAATCCCTGGGGGCCGGGCGTTCGGGTCAGGGGCGTCGACTCCTGTTGGGCGTGCTTCGTCAGCTCCCTGAAGGCACCCCGTGGCTCGTGCTGGCCCTTGATGGACTGCATTTGCTGGAGGATCCTGAGGCGGTAAGGGTGCTCGAGGAGCTTCAAGGGCGCGGGATTCCAGTCCTGCTTTCCCGAGAGTGCGCACTCCTGACCGAAAACGACGGTTTCGAGATCCAGGAGGATCTGATCTGGCAGCGCGCCCTTGCGGGAGGACAGGTCACGGTGCTGTAGACTGTTCTCCCTTTGTGAATGAAAGCCCCGCCCGCATGAATCTGCCGAATCTCCTCACTTTCGCCCGCATCCTGATGGTTCCGATCCTGGTGGTCGTGCTCATGACGCGCGTGGCCCATCACGAGATCATCGGCTCGGTGGTCTTCTGGGTGGCCTGCATCACCGACTTCTACGACGGCTATTTGGCCCGCAAGTGGCGCCAGATCACCGTCCTGGGCAAGCTGCTGGACCCCCTGGCCGACAAGCTCCTGGTCTCCGGAGCCCTGCTGAGTCTCATCGAGCTGAACCTCACGCCGGCCTGGATGGCCTTCATCATCCTTTCGCGGGAGATGGCCATCACGGGGCTGCGGGGCATTGCCAGTGAGGAAGGGGTCACCATCGCCGCGGACTGGCTCGGCAAATGGAAGCTGGGGGCCCAGATCGCCGCCATCAGCTGCCTGCTCTTCGGTCCGATTCTCGATGGCTGGCTCCTTCACTGGACGGGTGCGGAGGTCTTCCGCTACTGGTCTGTGGGTGAGTTCTTCCGGGGCAACCTGCGCTATCTGAATCCCTGGGGCTTCTTCGCGGGAATGGGGCAGGTCTTGATGTGGGCGGCCATGGTGATGGCCCTCTGGAGCGCTGCGAACTACTTCCGCGGATTCTGGCGCCTACTGGGGGACCGCATCCTGAAGAGCAGTGGCCATCTGACCGAGTCGGGCGACCAGGATCAGGCATGATCCGGAAGTATCTCGTCGCGGGCATCATCACCCTGCTGCCCCTGGTGGTGACAGTCTGGCTGTTGAAGGTGATCTTCAGCGGACTGGTGGATGTCTTCAAAGGGCCCCTCACCTGGGCCTCCCAGCGCTTCGGATTGCCGATGCCCCCCTACTGGGAACTGGCCTTCCTTTCCGCCCTGGCCACCCTGGTGCTGCTCTTTCTCGTCGGCCTCCTGATGGGCAATTTCCTGGGGCGGCAGCTGCGCTTCTGGATGGACGAATTGATGATGCATATCCCGGTGGTGAAAGGCATCTACGGCGCCACCAAGCAGCTGATGGGTGCCATCCAGAGCGGGCAAGGCGGAAGCTTCCGGGAGGTCGTCCTTGTGGAATGGCCCCATCCCGGCTCTTTTACCCTCGGTTTCGTGGCCCGGAGGGACTGCACCTGGATTGGCGAAGCCGGCGAAGGTCGTGTTGCGGTCTATATCCCTACGGCCCCCAACCCGACCTCGGGCTACGTGGTCATGGTGGAGGCGGATCGCGTCCGTCCCCTGGATGTCACCCCCGAGCAGGCTTTCACCTGGGTGGTTTCGGGCGGCGTGATCACGCCAGCGGGAACTCCAGACTGACGACGGTGCCCTGGCCGAAGAAATCCCGGTCCAGGCGCAGGTTGCCGCCCATCCCCTTCACGATGTGCTCGGCGATCACCAAGCCGAGGCCGGGGCTGCTCTTGCCACGGGCGTAATACTCCGAGGCCGGCATGGAGCCGGTGCGGTGCAGGGAGGGGTCCGCAGGCTGCATCTCCAGCCCTTCCAATAGCAGGCGAATGGCCAGGTGCATGGGTTCGCGTTCGACCCAGAGATGCAAGTCGCCCTGGGGGCTGAGGCGGGTGGCGCCCTGACACAGCGCGATGAGGACCTGGCGCAGGTGTTCGCGGCTGGCCAGGATCTCGGGAAGGTCAGAGAGATCGGGCCAGTCGAAGTCGCCTCGGGCGGCCCCGTGGAGGTTCTCCACCGCCGGGCGGATCTCTTCCAGCAGTGCCCCCAGTTCCACCGGCATGGGGGGGGTGGGGGCCACCGCCCTACCCGGCCGGGCCATCTCCGTGAGATCGCGCAGGAATTCCGCCATCCGCTTGCCAAGCAACAGGCCTTCCAGCAGCAGGTTCCCCTGTTCATCGTGGCTCAGGGAGGGGTCCTGTTTCAGGCGCGTCATGGTGGCGAGCAGTTGGCCGAAGAGCGGGCGGACGTGGTCCAGGGCGAACCCCAGGAATTCCATCCGGTGGCCCTGACCCTGGCCCAGGGCCGCATTCTCGTGCTGGAGCGTTTCCATCCGCCGCTCCCTCTGGGTGCTCTCGTCCCGTAAACGCTCCCGCTGGTCCTCCAGGTCCCGGATGTTCCAGGCCTGATGGATCGCCGCGGCAAAGAGGCGTTGCAGCAGTTCTAGCGTGTCGACAAGGGCGGAATCTTGTTCCAGATTCTTTTGGGCGTCCAGGAGCAGGAAGCCGGTCAGGAGCCCTTGGTGCTCCAGTGGGACGTAGAGGGGGCTGTGCCCTAGGGCCGCCAGGAGGATGGGCAGAGGGGAGGGCAGGTCCGTGCGCTCCAGGCGCTGCCACTGGCCGAGGAGGAGTGGCTGCTCGGGAAAGGGATTCGGAGCAGGCAAGTCCAGGGAGCCATGGGTGCGATCGATTTCGAGGGCGGCCTTCGCCTCGAAGCACCGGGTGCCGAGCATCCATGCCACGCCGGCGCGGGCTGCGAGCAATTCGCAGAAAAGATCCCGCGCCAGGAGGGCGATGGCTTCCATTCGGCTGGTGGCGCTAAGGACATGCGCCGCCTGGCGCAGGGTCGCCAGGGACTGTTCCCGCTGACGCAAGGCATTCTGGAGTTCCTCCGCCAGCGTCACCAGATCGTCTGCCCGGTGCTCGTGTCGGATGGCCTCCGACCAGGCCATGAGCAAGGCTTCCACATCCGGCCGATCGATCGGATGGGGAGTTTCCCAGGAAGAAGGTGGGGGATCGGGCAGATCGTGGACGGTCATCGGGTCTCAGGTAGACCCTGATTCCATCGCGCCATTCCGCGGTTCACTTGAGTCAGGCGATGCGAACCGTCAGGGTGAGGGTCGTGCCCTGGCCGAGGCCTTCGCTGTGAAGGCTGATGGAGCCGCCCATCATGTCCATGAGGTGCTTGCAGATCACCAGTCCCAGCCCCGTGCCGCCGTATTCCCGGGCGTGTCCGCCTTCTGCCTGCACGAATTTCTGGAAGAGCTTGGGGAGTACGTCGGGAGCGATGCCGATGCCCGTGTCGACGACTGTGAGGGTGACCAGGCCGAAGCCTCGCTCCACCGACACGCGCACACTGCCTTCCCGCGTGAACTTCAGGGCGTTGGAGAGCAGGTTGAGGAGCACCTGCTTGAGGCGGCCGGGATCGATGTCGACATCTGGCAAGTCCGCCAGACTGTCGGGCCAGATCATGTCGACCTCAGGTCGCCGCGGGTAGGCGTTGACGATAGGTCGGATCTCGTCGATCAACACACGCAGGGAGAAGTGCTCCGAGTGGATCTGGAAACGGCCCGACTCGATCTTGGCCAAGTCCAGAATGTCGTTCAGGAGCTGGAGCAGATGCTGGCCGCTGGCGTAGCTGTCCTGCAGCATCCGGTGCATCTCGTCTTCGTCTTCATAGAGGCCATCGATCACCAACCGCGTGAATCCGAGGATGCCCGTGAGCGGGGTTCGCAGCTCGTGGCTGGTCAGGGCGAGGAACTCGCTCTTGAACCGATCCGCCTCTTTCAGGGCCTCGTTCGCCTTCTCCAATGCCTGAGTCTGGCTACGCAGGGTGTCCCGCTGCTCACCGAGGTCGCGGAACAGCCAGGCGTTGTAAATGGAGACGGCCACCTGACGCTGGAGCACGTTGAGGGTTTCTTCTTCCTCCTCTAACTTACGCCCGGCCTCCATGCCCAGGATGGCGAAGCCCATGAGCAGGAGCTGGTGCTCGAAGGGGATGAAGTAGAGCTGGAGATCAGGGTGCGGACGCAGGGGCGCGAGGGCGAGCGGCGTGATGTGGGGATCGAGCCACTGGTCTTGGATGAGGACGATGGGGGTGTCGGGAAAGGGGTTGGGAGCCGGGAAGACGAATTGGGACCACTGGCTCCGGGGTACACCGTGCGCAGAGCGTGGCATGAAGACGTTGCCGCCCTGTTCCATGGTCCAAATGGCGCAGGTCTTGGCGTGGAACTCCTGGACGAAGACCTCCTGGAGCACCGTGGTGATCTGCGCGACCTTGGGGGTGGCGGCGAGAATCTCGGACACATGGCGGAGGACAGAGATCTGGTGCGTGCGCTGATTCAGCCTCGACCGCAGCTCCGATATTTCCTGGGTGAGGGCCCCGATCTGACGCTGGTAGTGAAAGGTTTCCGCGAGCAGTTTCTGGCTCGCAGGCGAATCTCCCCCCGGTGGGGCGCTGCCTCCGGGACGGCCGGGGCTTCCGGGGCTCTGGGATGGGCTCGCCATAGGTGCTATCTAGCATGCCGTGGGGCAGATGGAATGCAACGTCCGTTTTGGTGAGAATGAAAGCCCTTGCGGAGCCTACATGCCCAGTTCCCACACCGGTCGGCTGCAGCCTCCACCCATGGAGAAGGTGATCTTCTGGGCGGTTTCCCTGCTTCTGGTCGCGCAGATGACCTGGTGGATCACCTTCCAGGTGAAGGAGTCCCGCCGGTTGCTGGAGGCCCAGAACCGCGAAATGCGCGCCGGACGCGCACAGGCGCTCCAGGAGGACATCTTCGAAATCCTGGGCGCCAACCAGCGCAACGAATTCGGCACCCAGCGGGGGGTGGAAGTTCGGGCCCAGTCTCCCCGCTTCCTGCCCATGGAGGATCGGAAGGCGCGCATCGAACTCAAATACCCCTACGTGGCTGTGCTGGAAGAGCCAGTGGAGCTGGACGATCCCCCGCTCCTGGACTACCCCACGGTCGAGGACTTCGGGCGCGGCAGCGCGATGCCAGGGCGGACCACGGCAGGCAAGGCCCTCTATGTGACCCTGCGTCGGGATGTGCTGGCGCGGATGGAGCATTCTCGGCGCATGGGACTCTGGCGGGTCGGACTGCAGGCTTCCGCCATGATGGCGGTCATCTTCCTCGGCATGGCCTATATCTACAGAAGGCTCAGCGTGGAGATGGAGCTCATGCTCCGGCAGCGGAACTTCATCGCCGCCGTAACCCACGAGCTGAAGACCCCCATTGCGAGTCTTCGCGTGTGGATCGAGACATTGTTCACCCACGTGCTACCCGAGGCACGCAAGGTCCGGGTCCAGAAACTCATGGACGGAGACCTCAGTCGCCTGACGGAACTCGTCAGCAACTTATTGGAAGTGGCCCGGGCGGATGCCGGGCACCTCGAGGTCCTCCCTGAGGCCGTGGAGATGGCCCCCTGGGTGCGCAAGGTCGGCGAGGCCATGGATCACCGTCTCGGTCAGGGCCAGCTGGGTCTCACCTTGGCCTTGGAGGAGGGGCTCTGGGCCGACATTGACCCGCGGCTGTTCGCCACGGTGCTGGAGAACCTCCTGAGCAATGCCTTCAAATATGCGGATGAACCCCGTGCCACCCACGTCATGATTCAGCCGGACGGGGACGATCTGTTGCTGACGGTGGCGGATCAGGGGCGTGGCTTTGCCGCCCGGGAGGCCTCCCGGATCTTTCAGCGGTTCTATCGGGTGGGGGATGAGATGACCCGGCAGGTGGCAGGAACCGGCCTCGGGCTATTCCTGACTCGGGAAATCGTGAATCTCCACCACGGGACCATCCGTGCTTCCAGCCTCGGACCTGGACTCGGGGCGACGTTCACCGTGCGTATTCCACGCCTCCCGAGGTAGGCTAGAGGCTATGGCCGATCTGACCGCTGAAGCCGAACTCATCGAGAGGGCCCAGACTGGGGACGGGGAGGCCTTTGGTGTCCTCGTGGAACCCTATCTGGGGCTCTTCTACGCGGGTATCAACCGCATCCTGCAGGATCCTCAGGACAGCCAGGACGCTTTGCAGGAAGCCCTGATGAGCATCCACCGGGAGCTTCATCGCTTCCTGGGCAAGAGCAAGTTCAGCACCTGGGCCTACCGCATCTGCATCAACGAGGCCCTGATGCTGCGTCGCAGCAAGATTCGGCGGCGCGAAGACACAATCGAAGAGTTCATGCCACGTTTTGCCCCCGAAGGGCATCAGATGGACACGGACCGCATGCGCGACTGGAGTCAGGACGCCAACGCCCTGACCTTGGTGGAGCAGGCTCAGGTCCGCGACAAGATCCGCGAGGGGTTGGACCGGCTCTCGGACGACCAGCGCGCGGTGTTCATCATGCGGGATCTGGAAGGCATGGACACGGACGAAGTGGCACGCGCATTGGGCATCAGCCGAGGGCTGGTGCGTCAGCGCCTCCACCGGGCGCGGCTGGGCCTTCGAGGTGCCCTGGAGGTCTTCATGACCGAACGGAGTCCTAGATGAGGCTTTTCCTGAGTTGCGCGCAGACTGCCGCACTCCTCAGTGACAACGCCGAAGGAATCCTGGAAACCACGCAGCGCTGGCGGCTTCGTCTGCACCTCTCGCGGTGTGCCGACTGCCGGGCTCTGGATGCCACCCTCCGGACCGTGTCCAAACTGGCGGCAGTGACCCTTTCCGAGGCTCCTGCGCCTACACCGGCGGAGGCCCAGCGGGCGCTCCAACTGGCGCTGGCGAACCTCGGCCAACCCCGGCGGAACCTCCTTCCGGAAGGACCGGTGCCGGAGCGGCTGCGGCCCTTGTTGGAGCATGCGGACGCTCCCTTGCGGCTGCTGCAGCTCGCCCATCGTACACTTTCCAGCGTGGTGCCCAGGGAGACTTCGCCCGTGTTGCCGGAGGAAGTCGCCTCGGAACTGCCGCCCCCGGAACAGTGGCGATGGCAGGAGCATCGGGGCATGCGCATGGCGGAACTCCTGAGGGATCCCTCTACCGGCGCGCGATTGGCACTGTTGTTCGCACCGCCAGGTCATCGGATTCCGCCTCACCGCCATCGCGGGACCGAGAGCCTCCTGTTGCTGGACGGCGAGATGACCGATACCCGGGGGCAGTACGAGACCGGGGATCTGGTCCACCTTGAGGAGGGCTCCCTGCATGCCCCCGTTATGGGTGACGAGGGGTGCTGGTGCCTCGTGCGCGAGACCGGGGAGATGCACTACGAGGGGCCCCTGGGCTGGCTGCGAAACTGGCTGGCGGCATAGAGGGTGTAGCTGAATCATCCGGCTCCGCGACGGAGCCTGTCCCTCCGGGCAGGGGGTGGTGGGACTCGCCAAGCTACATCAGGCTCGTCGACCGATGTCCCGCATCGGCCTTCCTTGCCTGGCTTGCCCGACACCCCTGCGCGAGGCCGTCCTACTCGGTTACACCCTCTTGACGGACTTCCGTCAAACGCCCCGCCGCCAGATCTTCTGCGGTGTAGACGCCGCGGTCCAACACCAGGCTGGTGATCAGGGCGGCGGGGGTGACGTCGAAACTGGGGTTGAAGGCGGGTGTCTTCTCGGGCGCCCAATGCAGGCTGCCGAAGCCGCGCACTTCGTCGGCGTGGCGCACCTCCACCGGGATGTCAAAGCCTTCGGGGCAGTCCTCGTCCACGGTGGTCCAGGGCGCCACGGGATGGAAGGGCACGTGGTGGTGGTGCGCCTGCACCGCCAGCCCGTAGGTGCCGACCTTGTTCGCCACGTCGCCGTTGGCGGCGATGCGGTCGGCGCCCACGAACACGCGATCCACGCGGTGATCCCGCATCAGCAGGGCGGCCATGCTGTCCGTGAGCAGGGTGTGGGGGATGCCGCAGCGGTCGAGTTCCCAGGCGGTGAGTCGGGCTCCCTGAAGCAGCGGACGCGTCTCGTCGACAAAGACGTGGTGGATCTTCCCTGCCTCGAAGCCGCGCCGGATGACGCCGAGGGCGGTGCCGATGCCCGCGGTGGCGAGACCGCCGGCGTTGCAGTGAGTGAGCACCGCCTCTCGCTTGCCGAGGAGCGATACGCCGTGGGAGGCCATGGCTTCGCAGAGGGCGACATCCTCTTCAAAGATGGCTTCAGCCTCGTGGACGAAGGCCGCGGCATCGCCGCCGAGGTCCATCACATGCCTGAGCCGGTCGATGGCGTGCATCAAATTGACGGCCGTGGGCCTGGCCTTGCGCAGCATGGAGAGGGCCTGTTTCAGGCTTGCGGCATCGGCGCCCCGCTCCGCAAATGTGGCAGCGCAGGTGGCGGCGGCCACGCCGATGAGCGGTGCGCCACGCACCGCCAGGGTCTGGATGAGGCCCACCATCGTCTTTGGATCGGAGCCGTCCAGCCAGGTCTCGACATGGGGCAGGGCGCGCTGGTCGAGGATCTCCAGGCGCTGGCCGTCGTGGCGGAGCGCCAGGGAGTGCAGGGGCTTCATCGCAGTCTCCTTCCGAGCCCGGTGCGCAGGGCGCGCAGGGCCTCGACTTCGTCCGGGGGCAGGGGCGCGGCGCCCCCCAGTTGGTGGGCCATCAGCAGGATCTTCGCCAGGTGTTCCACCCGCTCCAGCCCACCGACCACTTCCTCGACGCTCTCGCCCCAGGCCACCGCGCCGTGTCGGGCCAGGATCATGAGCCGATGTTCAGGCAAGAAGGGCAACAGGCCATCGCCCATGGCGGCGCTGCCGGGGCGGGCATAGGGCACCACCGGGATGTTTCCTGCTGCGAGGATGCCCTCAGGAAGCGCCTCTGCAGGCAGCCAAGTCATGTCCGGCCGCGCCAAGGTCCAGGCGATGGCCGTGGGGGGGTGGGCGTGAGCGACGACGCGGGCCTCGGGACAGGCCCAATAGATGGCGAGATGCATCAGTCGTTCGCTGCTGGGATGCCCTGCGAGGATTCGGCCTTCGCGGTCGAGTCGGGCCATCTGTTCCGGAGTGAGGGCGCCTTTCGGCACTCCCGAAGGTGTCATGGCGAGGGTGCCATCAGGGAGCAGGGCGCTGAGGTTGCCGTCCGCAGCTGCGAGGAGGTCTCTCGCATGAAGCTGGCGCCCCGCGCGGCACAGGGCTTCCAGCAGGGGCGTCTCGTTCATCGGGTCCTCGAAAGCTTGGGCATGGGGAACCGGGTGCCGATGAGGAACCCTGCTTCATGGCATCCAAGGCATTGGAAACGGAGACAGCGCATGGGGGGCTCCCGAGGGACCACGGACATTCGAGCTATAGTAGATGCTACGCGCTCTGCTCGCCTCGCCCCGGACATGCCTGCTGAACTGACTCCCCGCAGCGAATCCATTTTGAAGTCCCTGATCGAGGCCTACCTCCTGGAGGGGGAGCCGGTGGGGTCAAGGTTGCTGTCCCGGCGCTACGTGGAGACGCTCTCTCCGGCCACCATCCGCAATGTCATGGCGGATCTGGAGGACGAAGGGCTGCTAGATCAGCCTCACACGTCCGCAGGACGCATCCCCACGGAGCGGGCCTACCGCTACTACGTGGACCGCTGGGTGCTTCCGACGCAGCCGGATCCCCAGGTGGGCCCCGGACTCCAGGAGACGCTGGAACTGGACGGACGGGATATGGATGCCTGGCTCAAACAGGCCAGCCGCGTGCTTTCGGAGGTCTTCCAGGGCATCTGCGTGGCGCTGCCTCTGCCGCGGACCTTCAGTCCCCTGGTGCGTCTGGAGTTCGTGCCCCTTGGTCCCAGCCGCCTCGTGGCCATCTGGGTCGGCAAGGGCGGCGAGGTGGAGCACCAGGTGATGGATAATCCCTGGAGGCTCCCGGACACGATGCTGGTGGAACTGGGGAACTTCGCCACGGCGCACTTCGCGGGTTGCACGCTGTCGGACCTCCGTCGCCGCCTGCTGGATCTGCTCCGGGACCATGCCAGCCAAGTGCGGGAGATCAGTCAGCACCTGTCCCATCTCGCGGGACAGCTCTGCGAGCCACCCGCCGCCGATCATGTGGTGGTGTCTGGCTTGCCAACCTTGTTGCGACTGCCGGAGTTCGATGATGGGGGTCGCCTGCGCGCCCTGGTGGAGACCTTTGAGGAGCACGAGAAGCTCGCTCGGCTCCTGGAGGCCTTCGCGGATGCGGCCACCAGCGACGTGCAACTCTTGTTGGGCTCCGAGAACCCCTTCCTGCCCGCCATGCCGCTGGCCACCGCCGTGAGCACCATCTCCCTTGGCGGCTCGGATCGTGCGGCTTTTGCCGTAATTCAACCGATGCGCGTGAACTACGCCCGGTTCCTGGGCGGTCTCGCCTGGTGGTCGAGTGCCGTCACGCGGCGTATGGGTTGAAGCCGCTAGACCTTGCACACTCCTTGCATAGAGAATGGATCCCATGCTTCCAGAACCGCGCCCGACCGATGCTGAAACTCAGGACGATCCCGTCCTCGACAACACTGTGGAGTTGACCTTAGACGAGGCGGAAGCCTTGGACCTGCAGGCCTACGCCGATCAAGCCGCCGAAGAGATCACCATCGTGGATGCCGATTCTGGGGAGGTGCCTGACCAGGCTGAGGCCAAGGGGCGCATCCAGGAGCTGGAGCGCCTCGACAAGGAGCACCAGGACAAGCACCACCGGTTGCTGGCGGACTTCGCTAATTTCCGGAACCGCACGTCCCGAGAGATCCAGTTGGCGGTGGAACTCTCTGAGAAGAAGCTCCTGCTGGAGATCCTGCCGGTTCTCGACAACTTCGAGCGCTGCCTCGCCGCGACCTATGCGGACCAGGAGGCATGTCTCGCCGGTGTGCGCCTCATCCAGAAGCAGTTTGTGGATGCCCTGCGGAAGGTCGGGGTGGAGCCTGTGGCGCTGCAGGTGGGCGATCCCTTCGACGCCGCACATGCGGAGGCGCTCACCACCATGCAGAACCCGGCCCTGCCGGACCACTCCGTGGCGGCGGTCTATGAACCCGGCTACACCCTGCGGGAGAGTCTCCTCCGCCCGGCCAAGGTGGTCGTCAACAACCTGGACGGGTTCGAACCCGCGCCGGGCACTGAGAACGCATAACGCGGGCAGGGAGGTGGCAGATGGCTGGCAAACTGCTCGGCATTGACCTTGGAACCACGAACTCCTGCGCCTGTGTCATGGAGGGCGGTGAGCGCCGCGTCATCCCGAACCGGGAAGGCAGTCGCACCACACCTACCGTCGTGGCCTTTACGGACAAGGGAGACGTGCTCGTCGGCCACATCGCGAAGCGTCAGGCGGTGACGAATCCGCAGCGCACGCTCTTTGCGGTGAAGCGCCTCATCGGGCAGAAACACGAATCCCCTCGGGTGCAGAACTCCATCGGCCGCCTGCCTTTCCCCGTGGTCAAGGCGCCCAATGGGGATGCCTGGCTTCGGGTAGGTGAGCGCGACTATGCACCTCCCGAAATCAGCGCAATTGTCCTGCGCAACCTGAAGCAGGCTGCGGAGGCTTACCTCCACGAAGAGATCACGGACGCCGTGATCACGGTGCCCGCCTACTTCAACGATGCCCAGCGCCAGGCGACGAAGGATGCCGGTCGCATCGCGGGCCTGAACGTCCAGCGCATCATCAACGAGCCCACGGCTGCCGCCCTCGCCTACGGTCTCGACAAGAAGAATCTCAAACAGACCTTGGCCATCTATGACCTCGGCGGCGGTACCTTCGACTTCACCATCATGGATATGAATGACGGCGTCTTCGAAGTGCTGTCCACCAGCGGTGACACATTCCTCGGGGGTGAGGATTTCGATCAGGCCATCCTCACCTGGCTGGTGTCGATCTTCCAGGAACAGCACCACATCGACCTCACGGGCGATCGCATGGCCCTCCAGCGCCTCAAGGAGGCCAGCGAAAAGGCCAAGTGTGAGCTGTCCACGCTGGATCGTGTGGACATCCGCCTGCCCTTCATCGCGCAGGGACCTTCCGGCCCTCAGCACCTCGAGGCCACCCTCAGCCGCGAACAGCTCGAAGAGATGGTGCGGGATCTGGTGGAGCGCACCCAGGCGCCCATCATCGACGCCCTCGCCGAGGCTGGCAAAAAGGCCA
>CAYQAS010000083.1:0-19171 GCA_964415525.1 uncultured Solibacteraceae bacterium | reverse complement strand
GGCGTCGAAGCGCTCCATGACCGTATCGAAGTCGAGCACATCGCCGGTGATGGGGGCGAAGGCAGGTGCCACCTGGGCGCCCGTGATCTCGTCCCGACCGCCGTTGATGGCGTAGAGCAGCGTCTTGCCCAGGTTGGCGCGGGCGCCGAAGAACTGCATCTGCTTGCCGATGGCCATGGCGCTGACGCAGCAGGCGATGCCGTAGTCGTCGCCCCAGCGAGGCCGCATGATGCAGTCGTTCTCGTACTGGATGGAGCTGGTGTCGATGCTGGCCTGGGCGCAGAAGGCCTTGAAGCCCTCCGGCAGACGCGGTGTCCAGAGCACCGTGAGGTTCGGCTCGGGCGCAGCGCCCAGGTTGTAGAGCGTGTGCAGGATGCGGAAGCTGTTCTTGGTCACCATGGTGCGGCCGTCATGGGCCATGCCGCCGATGGACTCGGTGACCCACACGGGATCGCCGCTGAAGAGCGCGTTGTAGTCCGGCGTGCGCAGGAAGCGGACCATCCGGAGCTTCATGACGAAGTGGTCCATGATCTCCTGAGTGTCTGTTTCCGTGAGGGTGCCCTCTGCCAGATCGCGTTCGGAATAGATGTCGAGGAAGCTCGTGACGCGCCCGAGGCTCATGGCGGCGCCATTCTGCTCCTTGATGGCGGCCAGGTAGGCCAGGTAGGTCCACTGCACGGCCTCGCGATAGTTCACCGCGGGACGGGCCAGGTCGCAGCCGTAGCTCGCGCCCATCTCCTTGAGTTCGCCCAGGGCCTTGATCTGCTCGGCGAGTTCCTCACGCTGCTGGAAGTCGTAGACGCTGCCGTTGGCGACCTCGAGCTCACGCTTCTCGCGCTTCTTGTCCTCGATCAGGCGATCCACGCCGTAGAGCGCCACCCGGCGGTAGTCGCCGATGATGCGGCCACGGCCGTAGGCATCGGGCAGACCCGTGATGATGTGGCTGTTGCGAGCACGGCGCATCTCCTCGGTGTAGGCCTCGAAGACGCCCTCGTTGTGGGTCTTGCGGAAGCGCGTGAAGACCTCCGAGACCTTGGGATCGATCTTGTAGCCGTAGGCCTTGAGACCGCCCTCCACCATGCGCAGGCCGCCGAAGGGCAGGATGCCGCGCTTGAGGGGCTTCTCCGTCTGCAGGCCGACGATCACTTCCAGGCTCTGGTCGATGTAGCCGGCGGCGTGGGAGGTGATGGTGGACACGACGCTCGTGTCGGCGTCCAGCACCTCCACCTTGCGCTCCTCCGCCATCAGCGCCTTCACCTGCTCCCAGAGCTTCAACGTGCGTTCCGTGGGACCGGCCAGGAAGCTCGCATCGCCCTCATAGGGAGTCAGATTCTTCAGGATGAAGTCCCGGACATTGATCTCCTGATTCCACTTGCCGGGAAGAAATCCCCTCCAGGGCTGGGTCATGGCCGCTCCTTAGATGACGTGATGACGATGGCAAAGGTCCGTCGCAGGGACGGGTTCCCACCGCAAAAGCGGCGGGAGAGATGGGGCCGGGTGGGTCTCGGGCTACCGATAGCAGGACACCGTGGGCTCCAAGGACATTCTAGCGACCTCGGTGTGAGGACGGGGTCACGGGGATGGAAAATCCGCATGTGAACACCGTACAGAACCAATACTGGCGCGGGTTTCATCGCATCACGAGGCATCTCGCCCTCCTCACCCACCACCGCCATGCGACGCTGCCATGCTCGATCACGGAGGCTTCCATGCTGCCAGTGCTCTTCATCTCCCACGGATCTCCCATGCTCGCCCTGGAACCCGGACCTTGGGGACAGGCGCTCTCTCACATCGGCTCACGGCTTCCACCCCATAAGGCCATCCTGGCCGTGAGCGCCCACTGGGAAGCGTCTGGACCGGTGCGTATCACGTCCGCAGAGCAACCCGGCATCCTTCACGATTTCGGCGGTTTTCCCGTAGCCCTGTACCACCTCGATTACCCAGCTCCCGGGGACCCCGCCCTCGCCACGCGCATTCAGGCCCTACTCACATCTGCGGGCATCCCGGCGACGCTCGACGCCTCACGCCCCTTGGACCACGGCACCTGGGCACCGCTCCGGAGCCTACGTCCGTTGGCGAACTTGCCCGTGCTGCAGCTTTCCCTGCCCGAACCCCGCACGCCCGAAAGGCTCGTGGCCCTTGGTCATGCCCTGCGACCGCTGCGGGATGAGGGTGTGCTGATCGTCGCCAGCGGCGGCATCGTCCATAACCTGCGGCGTCTCAGTTGGGAGGGCGACACGGGCCCCGAGCCCTGGGCCGCCGCCTTTGAGGCCTGGGTGGAAGGCCATGTCGAAGCGGGCACCACGAACGCTCTGGTGCACGACCTGTCCAGTGCCCCGAATCTCAGTGCCGCCGTTCCCACGCCGGAGCACTTCGATCCGCTGCTGGTGGCCCTTGGCGCCGCCGGTCAGGATCCTGTCCAGACCGTCTACACCGGTTGGCAGCTGGGTTCTCTCTCCCTGCGCTGCTGGGCCTGGAAAAGCTGATCCCCTTGTCGGCAGTCAAGGCCGCCTGGATCCAGAGGTACCACACTGGCTGGGACCCGGGAGATCCCATGCGCGAAGCCCTCGACCAGTTCATCAAGCCCCTGATGGAGCAGCATCCCGCCCTCGGCGGCGTCCTGGAGGCGGCAGGCATCGGCTGCACCACCTGCAGCCTGGGCACCTGCAAGGTGCGGGACATTCTGGAAATCCACGACCTCGGACCGGAAGCCACGCACTCCCTGCTCTCCGCCATGGGCCGGGTGATTCACGGCGACACGCCCTTCGAGATTCCCGAGCTGCCCAAGCGCGCCCCCGCCGCCCGCTCCGCCTTCTGCCCGCCCATCCGACGAATGGTGGAGGAGCACACCTACATCCTGCGGGTGATTGCCTGCATCCCGGCCCTGACGGAAGCCCTGGCCCGGGATTTTGACGCCGCCCTGCCCCTGGCGGAACGCGCCCTGGATTTCATCCGCACCTACGCCGACCGCTACCACCACGCCAAGGAGGAGGACCAGCTCTTCGGCCTCGTGGAGGCGGATTCCGACATCCTGCGGGTGATGCTGCAGGACCATGTCGATGGCCGAAAGCATGTGCAGGCCATCGCCGAAGCGCTGAAGAACCGGGACCTCGCCACCGCGGGAACGCATCTGGAGGCCTACGGCGAGCTGCTCCAGGGCCACATCCAGAGGGAGGACACCATCCTCTACCCCTGGATCAACCGCCGCCTCACCGATCGTCAAGTCGGGGAGCTGTTCTCTGCGTGCATGACGGTGGAGCAGACCTTCGGCGACACACCGGCCCGAATGGAAGCCTTCGTGGTGGAGTTGGAACAGCGTTTGGGCTGATGTTCAGGATGGAATCGTGAAGCGGAAGCAGGCACCACGCTTGGATTCCACCAGTTCCACCCAGCCTCCCAGGGAACCCGCCAGGGCTTGAACCGAAGCCAACCCAAGGCCCGTGCCCTTTCCTTCCGGCTTGGTGGTGAAGAAGGGATCGAAGATGCGCGCCCGCAACTCCACGGGGACACCCGGACCGCTGTCCTCCACCTCCAGCACCACCGTGGGGCGCCCATTCTCCGCCACCCCTGCGTAGAGCCGGATCGAAATCGTGCCTTTCCCGTTCAGGGCGTCCCGCCCATTGCCCACAAGATTGACCAGCACCTGCTCGAGGATCCCGGAATCCACCTGGATATCGGGCAAGGCGGGCGCGATATCGATGCCAAGCGTGATACCGCTCCCACACAGCATCCGCAGAAGTTCCTCCATGGCGCGGACGGCTTCCGCGGGCGCCATGGGTGCCCGGTGGCCCAGTTCCTGCTCCCGCCGAGCGAAGGCCATGATGCGTCGAGTGAGGCTTCCCGCCTTGCTCGTGGCCTCCTGGATGCGGGCGAGATCCTGCAGCGACGGCGGCTGCCCCTCTTCCACATCCATCTGCATCAACTCCGCAGAGCTGTGGATCGCCGTCAGCAAGTTGTTCAGATCGTGGGTGAGTCCCGCTCCCAAGGTGGCCAGGGCGTTCAATCGCTCGGTACGCACCACCACGGATTGGAGCCGCTCCAGGTCCCGCGTCCGATCCGCAACCTTGACCTCCAATCCCAGATTTGCCTGCCGGAGTTCTCGCAGCAGCAGGAACTGCCGTAACACCAGCAACCCGGTGATGGCGATGAAGGCAAGCAGGGGCCATGCGAGCGCATCCTGACGGCGCAGCACCAGGTAGCCGAGGACGCTTCCACTGACGAGGTAGGGACCGTAGGTTGCCACCTCTCCGAGGGGAAGGCGTAGGGGGACATCCGGCTCGTCCGACAGAACCGGTCCCCCCACCCACGCCGCCATGCCGAAGAGGACCGGCGCCAAGATCGCCACTCCGAACCAGGGCGTGACGTGCTCGGGCATCATCGCCGACACCACGAAGGGACGCATGAGCACGAGGGTCAGTCCTGAAATCAGCATCCCCCCGAGGAACCAGCCCATGGGCCCCCGGATCTGCCGGGCATCCACCCCCACCAGGTAGATCACAGTGCCCCCAAAAAGGGCCACACGTCCTGCCAAGCCGAATTGCCGCAGGAAATTAGCCGTCGACACAGCATCCGCCCCACTCCAGATGCCAACGAGCCACATCAGCAGCACCAAGGATCCCGCAAAAAGCAGGCTGCCCAGCAAGTGCAGTGCAGGGGACCCCCAGGCCTGCCTTCTCCGAGGCCAGCACAACAGGCCGGCGGATTGCACCAATCCAGCCCCCACATGCAGCAGCAGGAAGGACCAGTCCAACACCCCCGGTCGAACGGTTCGCATCGACATGCCCTGGGACACGGAATTGGTGGCAAGGGCCAACAAGGCGCCGACCGCGAGGAGCAACCAACCCGTGCGTTCGGACCGGCTGGCTCGGGCGCGCAGCAGAAACAAGACAATGCCCAAAAGATTCAGAAGGAGGAGGGCCATCCCCAGGGCTGGCATGACTTCAGAAACAGGAAGCCGAGACACCCCGAACCCGAGCAGCACCGCCCCCATCACCGCCACCCCAAGGGTCCAGGCGGCCGTCCGGAAGCGGCGAGTAGGGAAGGCATCCATGGCTAGCACCACTCCCCCCATCGGCCGACCGCCAAGGCATCCTGAACCCTGCCCGGGTTACCCTGACACCATGCCCACCTTCATCGACCTCAGCCTGCCCATCGAGAACGATGTCGTCTCCGATCCCCCGCCACACGGACCGAAGATCACCTATTTCGATCACAAACAATCCATCGTCCAGCTGTTGCCTTTCTTTCCGGGGTTGAAGGCGGAGGATCTGCCGGACGGCGAGGCGTGGGCGGTAGAGAAGGTGGAGCTCACAACCCATAACGGCACCCACCTGGACGCCCCGTACCACTTTGCCTCGACACAGGATGGCGGCCAGCGCGCCCTCACCATCGATGAGATTCCCTTGGACTGGTGCATGCGGCCCGGCGTGAAGCTGGACTTCCGCCACTTGCCGGACGGGCATGTCGTCTCAGCCGCCGAAGTGGAGGCGGAACTGATGCGCATCGGCCACACACTCCAGCCCCTGGATATTGTCGTCGTGAACACACGCGCAGGGAGTCGCTACGACCAACCGGACTATCTCGCCGCAGGCGTCGGCATGGGTCGCGAGGCCACGCTGTACCTGCTGGAGCAGGGCGTGCGCATCACCGGGACGGATGCCTGGAGCTGGGATGCGCCCTTCCAGCACATGGCCCGTCGCTTCGCCGAAGACGGCGATGCCAGCCGCATTTGGGAAGGCCACAAAGCCGGTCGGGAGATCGGCTACTGCCATCTGGAGAAGCTGCACAACCTCGAAGCCCTGCCCGCGACCGGCTTCACCATCAGCTGCTTCCCCGTAAAGATCCGCGGCGCCAGCGCAGGGTGGACACGGGCCGTGGCGATTGTGGAGTAGCCCATGGCCGGCACCAGCCTTCTTGCGCTGATCGATGACATTGCCTCTGTACTTGACGACGTCGCAATCCTGACCAAGGTCGCGGCCAAGAAGACCGCCGGCGTGCTGGGGGACGACCTCGCCTTGAACGCCGAGCAGGTGGCAGGCGTGCGTGCGGAACGGGAGCTGCCGGTGGTCTGGGCGGTGGCCAAAGGCAGCCTGCGCAACAAGGCCATTCTCGTGCCCTCCGCGCTGGCCCTGAGCATTTTCGTGCCGTGGCTGGTAACGCCGCTCCTCATGGTCGGCGGCGCCTACCTCTGCTTCGAGGGTGCCGAGAAGCTCGTCCATGCCTGGCTCCACAAGCGGGAGATCCGGGCGGAGCATGTGGAGACGATCCAGGCCCTGGCGGATCCCGAGGTTGACCTCGTGGCGCACGAAAAGGCAAAGATCCAAGGCGCCATCCGCACGGACTTCATCCTGAGCGCCGAGATCATCGTCATCGCCCTGGGCACGGTGAAGACGGCAGCCCTGGGAACCCGCGTCAGCGTCGTCGTCGCCATCGCGCTTCTCATGACCGTCGGCGTCTACGGGTTCGTCGCGGGACTCGTGAAGCTGGACGATCTCGGTGCGCTGCTCCAGCGCAAGGGCGACGTCCTGCGTCGGGGATTGGGCCGATTCCTCCTCACCGCCACCCCCAAGCTCATGAAGTTCCTCTCCATCGCGGGCACCGCCGCGATGTTCCTGGTGGGCGGCGGCATCCTCCTCCACGGCGCGGCACACGGCCTCGCCGCGCGGATCGAACATCTCCCCATCCCCATGCTCGGCAGCCTCGCCAGCGCAGCCA
Organism: uncultured Solibacteraceae bacterium; assembly: GCA_964415525.1. Taxonomy (GTDB): domain Bacteria; phylum Acidobacteriota; class Holophagae; order Holophagales; family Holophagaceae; genus CAZPUI01. The sequence goes on along the minus strand of CAYQAS010000083.1, from coordinate 12,457 downwards.
CCGGGCTGATGGCCGGAGCCGCCGTGGTGGGGGTGGTCACGCTCATTCAGCAACTCCGACAGCGGTTGTCAAAACGGTAAAGACCACATCGACCGAGGAATCTGTGGAGGCCGCAGAGCATTCCAGCCATTCTCTGCGACCTCCGCTTTCCCTCTGCGACCTCAGTGATTTCAGTTTCGTCCGTTCCGATCAGCCTTCCCGGAGCAGTGCCAGCAGAGCGTCCGTATCCATCTGGGCGGCAGCGGCGCCTTCGGCGAGGAGATCATCCGCGAGCTGCCGCTTGTGGGCGTGCAGGGCGAGGATCTTCTGCTCGATGCTGCCCTTGATGACGAGCCGGTAGACCGTCACGGGCCGGGTCTGCCCCATGCGGTGGGCGCGATCGCTGGCCTGGTCCTCCACCGCAGGGTTCCACCACGGATCCATGTGGATCACGTAGTCCGCCGCCGTGAGGTTCAGACCCGTGCCGCCCGCCTTGAGGCTGATGAGGAACAGCTCGCCCTCGCCCGCCTGGAAGGCCTTCACCGCCGCCGTGCGCTTGCGGGCGGGCGTGCTGCCATCGAGGTACTGGTAGGTCACGCCACGGGCGTCCAGGGCCTCGCGCAGAAGTCCGAGGTGATCCACAAACTGACTGAACACCAGGGCGCGATGGCCGTTCTCCCGCAGTTCGTCCACCAGCTCCAGGAAGGCTTCCAGTTTGCTGGAGGGCAAGTCCACATCCGGCTGCACCAGTCGCGGATTGCAGCAGGCGCGGCGCAGACGGGAGATCGCCGCGAGCACCTGGAAGGCGGCGCGTTGCTGGGTTTCGAGGTCCATGAGGCTCTGGCGGCGCAGGGCCTCCAGGAAGGAGGCTTCCTCCGGCGTGGGATCCAGCTCGAGCGTGATTTCCGTGCGGGGCGGCAGTTCTCCGAGCACTTCGCCCTTGGTGCGGCGCAGCAGGAAGGGCCCGACGATGCGGCGGAGGCGGGCACCCACTTCGGGATCCTCGCCCCGTTCGATGGGTTCCTGGAACCGGGTGCGGAAACGTTCCAGGGTGCCCAGGAGGCCGGGATTCACGAACTGGAAGAGGTTCCAGAGTTCGCCTAAATGGTTCTCCACAGGCGTGCCGGACAGCAGCAGGCGGAAGCCCGCCTTCAGCTCCATCACCGCCTGACTGCGCTTCGTGAAGGCGTTCTTGATGGCCTGGCCCTCGTCGAGCACCGCCGTGCCCCACTCGATCTTCTGGAGACGTTCAGCCTCCAGCTGGAGCAGGCCGTAGCTGCATACGAGCACATCGAAGGGCCCTAGCCCGTCCAGCTGCGTACTCCGATCGCCGTCGCCGAAGCGCTGCACGCGCAGATCCGGGGCGAAGACTTCCGCCTCGTGAATCCAGTTGGCACAGACGCTGGTGGGCGCCAGCACCAACGTCGGCCCCAGTTCCGCCCGCGCCCGCAGCACCGCAAGGGTCTGCACGGTCTTGCCCAGGCCCATGTCGTCCGCAAGACAAGCCCCGAGGCCCGCCGAGGCGAGGCGCATCATCCAGCGGTAGCCGTCCCGCTGATAGCTGCGGAGGTCGGCCTTGAAGGACGCGGGCACGTCGGGATCGAGGCTCATGGCCTCCTTTAGCTTCGCCGCCTGAGCCAGCCAGGCGGCATCCGCCTTGAAGGCACCCAGTTCATCCCCCAGATCGTTCAGGGCCAGGGCCGAGAGGCCGCTCAGGCGCAGGCCCTTCCCCTTGGCCTCACCAAGGGCTCGGAGATCCTCCAGGCGACGGCGGAACGTATCCGCCAACGCCACCACGCGCCCCTCGCCCAACTGGATGAAGCGGCTTTCCCGCGAGACATCCAACAGGTCTTGGAGCTGCAGCACCTGGCCGTCGTCCAATGTCACCTGACCATCCACATCGAACCAGTTGCCGCTGCGCTTCACGGTGAGGCGCATGGCGTTGGCGCCGATGGTGCGGGGCGGGTTGAGGCGCCCGCCCTCGGGCCACTGGAGCTTGACTTGGTCGCCAACGGCCTCGAGTTCGAGCATGAGGTTCATGCAGCGCTCGGGATCGTCAATGGCCCACTCCATCGCGCCCTCATCCAGGGGCAGCGAGGGCAGCGCCTTCCGTAAAGCCGCCGCGGCCTCGGCCTCGGCCCGCAGATCCCGCTCCACCAGCACCTTGCGCCCTCGACGTTCCAGCAGCAGGCTGGCGCCGCCCTCTCCCGGGGGTGCGTAGCCTCCATCCAGCATGGGCTGAACGCGCAACTGCGCCTTGAGGCCCTGATGGAAGGGCATGAGCAGGAGGTGAAGCAGGGGATCGCCTGCGATCCGTTCCATGCCTGCCTTCTTTGCGGCGTCCTTGCCCAGGATCACGTCCGAACGCACCGCCACCATGGGTGCCACGGCCCCAAGGGCCTCGAGCACCTGAGCCTCGGCCTTAGCAGGAACCGACAGTCCCTGTCCCACCACTTCCGCCAGCTTCCGGTGCTGACCGTTGATGGCGAGGATGGCCACCCGGCGCGGCCCCTCCACCCGCACCTGGACTTCCTGCTCGTCCAAGGTGGGCACAAGGCGCAGTTCCAGACGATCGCCATCCCGGCGGATCACCAGCTCCGGCTGCCCCTCCACCACGTCGACATGGCGTGCCTCGTCCACTTCGCCCTCGCTCCAGAAGACGACGGGATGGCCCACCAGCCCCTTCAGGGCCGCCTCGAAATCCAGTTCGAATCCGCGCCAGCCTTCCCGGATGCAGGCCAATAGCGACTGGTCTGCGTTCACGAGGAAGTCGAAGAGTTTGGATTCCTCCTTCAGCCGCTTGAGGCTGATGGCCTTGCCGCGCGTCCACTGCCCGCGGGCATCCTGACGCTGCTCCCGGGGCTCGATCACGTAGGGGGCCCGACTCTCGGGATCGCGGTAGATCCACCAGGCCAGACGGCCTGCGCGTTCATCGCTGCGGGTGCGGCCCAGCCCCTTGAGGGATTCCAGGGCCTTCTCCCAGCCTTCACTGTGGCTCACTACATCCAGGAATGGAAAATGTCCGGAGGCCATGGCACCACCCACGCGGCGTCCCAGCTCCTGGAGTTCACGAACGAAGAGGCCCATGGGCAGGCCATCCATGCGGGTGGCAACATCCTGGACAGCAGTTGTCGAAAGACGTGTCTCCGCGAGGTAATCCACCAGCAGCCCCGTGAAGCGCAACAGCGCCGGTGCCCGCTCCGGCAGAGACTCCGCACGGGCCGGTTCCCCGCGGCGCAACAGCACCAAGCGGGTGAGCGGTCCATGCAGCGCCCGCAGCGGATCCATCGCCCCGCGGCGACCGAGCAGGTCCAGGCGATCGGAAGCGGCCTTGAGGCCCACCTCATCCTGCCGCCCGAGAAAGGCGAGGATACAGAAGAGGTCCATCAAGCCTGGGAGGTGCACGGTCTTGCGCTTGACACCCTTCCCCGCCAACTGTGTCAGGACGGCCTCGAAACGCGCCGCGGCCTCGATGGCCTGACCGGAAGCCAGCTCCAACGCCGCCTCCAGCAGGAGGATGGGTGTAAGCGTCCGCTGCTCTGCCTTGAGGCGGCCCAACAAGGTGCGCGCTTCCTCCAAACGCCCTTCCAACAGGAGGAACTCGAGCATGGGAGCGAGGGGGCTGGGCTTGGTGCGACTGCGGCCGTCCATCCAGGCTCGGAAGGCCTCGTGGCGATGATCGTGGAGCACGCTGTCGTGCAACAGCGCCCAGGCGGCGTGGCTCTGCAACGCGGGCGGCAGGGACTCGAACCACTCCGCTTCGAAGGGCTCCGCCGCGATAAGCGCCAGGGGATCCCGCATGCCCAGTGCCGCGGCGTGTGAGGCGCGCATGCGGTCCTGCAGCCCCATCCAGTCCTCGGTGCGGTTCTCGAAGAAGGCGAGGCGGAAAGCCACCAGATCCCGCTGCAGCGGATCCAGCAGGACCTGCCCGGTACCGTGCCCCGCCTGCCCGGCGGTGGCGAGGGACTTGAGGACGCCTCGCTGGAAGGCATCCCGACAGACCCGCTCACGAACCCTGGGCGCCAACGTCCAGTAGCCTCGGGTCTCCACCGCCAGTCCGTCCCTCTGCAAATTTTCCAGAAGAGAGTTCATGTCTGCAGGCTGCCGGATCCAAGGTTCGGCCTGAGGGGCCACCTTCGATTTGACGAGGGTTTGGGCCACGTGGCCCCGCGCCGCGGGTTGTCCGATGGCTCCCAGGGCCAACAGGATGGCCTGAGAGAGCGGTGTCAGGTTTTCAAGGTCGGGTTCTGGACCCCAGTGCGCAGACATCCGACCAGACTACCGTGAGGGGGACTCGCGGGCACGCACGGATTGGCTGCAAGTGTCCTCTTGACAAGGCGAAAGCCTTACCAGCATTACGTTTTATCGAAGAAGGACATTGTTGCCGACCCACCGCACTCGGACCCGGCATGAATGGACCACCTGACCCGCGGCTCCCCTCCGTGGGGGATTAAAATTCGCGGGCTCCCACGTTGGAAGCGCGTACACCGCTTCCGGCATCCGATCGTATGTACGAGTGTGCTCCCTGGGTGCAGTACGCCCTTGTGGGAGTGGCTCGATCGGCCGAACTTGACGGAATCCCAGTGGAGGTCCCATGTCCCACCCTTCAACCTCCCTCCACCGCACCAAGACGACCGTTCCCAAGGCCGCTCACGGGAACCTGCCGTGCCTTGCCGTACTCCCCTTCCGGGACCTCACCCCGGAGCACGGGGAGTCCCATCTGTGCGAAGGGTTGGCAGAAGAACTTCTCCATGCCCTGAACCGCGCGGAGGGCCTGCGGGTGCTCTCCCGCACCTCCACGTTCCCGTTTGCCGATAGTGGCCTGAGCATTACGGAACTGGGGCTCCGACTCGGGGCCGACCACCTCCTCCATGGAACCCTTCGGGAGGAAAACGGTCGACATCTGCTGGGGGCCGAGCTGGTGGAAACCAGCACCGATCAAGTGGTCTGGCGCCGCGAGATGCCCATGGATCGCGCCGATTTCTGCGGCCTGCTCCAGACGCTCGCCACGGAACTCGCGCCGATCCTCCATCTATCGGACCTGCACATCCCCTGCCACACCATGCATGTGGAGGCTTTCGACGCCTTCCTCAAGGGACGGCAGGCCTATTACAAGTTCAGCCGGAAGGGGATGTTGGAGGCCCAGATCCACTTCCAGACCGCCTTGGTTCATGACCCGCGATGTGCCCTGGCCTGGGCCGGACTCGCCCTCTGCTCCGCCTTCCTCTATGTCTATGTGGAACGGCGCATCGTGCACTGCGAGGAGGCGGAACGGGCGAGCCAGAAGGCCCTGGAACTCGACGAGAGCCTCGCTGAAGCCCATGTGAGCCGGGGCGTCGCCCTGGCGGCGGCGGGAGAATCCGCCGCGGCGGATGCGGCCTTCGAGGCAGCCCTCCAGCGGGATCCTGACCTCTTTGAGGCCTACTACTTCTATGCCCGCCATTGCTTTGCCTCCGGGCGCCCCATGGAGGCCATCCAGTACTTCGAATGGGCGGCGGCCTTGCGCCCTGAGGACTACCAGGCCCCGCTCATCGTCACCCAGGCCTACACCGCCCTCGGCATCCACGACGAAGCGGACGCCTGCCGCCAGCGCGGCCTCGAGCGGGTGGAAGCCCGCCTCGCGCTGGATCCGTCCGACGCCCGGGCTTGGTATATGGGTGCCAACGCCTTGGTGGGCCTTGGGCAACGGGAGAAGGGACTGGAATGGGCGCGCAAGGCCCGCAGCCTGGATCCCGAGGACGGCATGCTGCTCTACAACCTAGCCTGCATCCACGCCCTCGCGGGGGATCCAGATGATGCCCTCGACTGCCTCGAGCAAGCCGTCGCCGCAGGACTTACGGAAAAGGACTGGATCCTCAACGACGGCGACCTCCAGTCGCTCCACGAGACCCCTCGTTTCAGGACGCTGGTCGAAGGGCTTTAGCCCGTCACATTTCTCCGACTTTGGAATCCAAACCCTGCTCGTGACGGGGGACCGAAGGGAGGCGGCCTTCCCGAGCGACGCACGTCCCGGATGAGGCCTCATCTGGAGTTTCTCCGCTTGGAGGAAAGGCATGTACCGGTTCAATGACCCCGTCACGGATGCCGAGCACGACCTCATCATTCAGAAGTTCAGCCATCTCTGCGAAATCGTGGCCCTGGACAACTACGACCCGCAAGCCCGAAGGGACTTGCTGGAACTGTTTCTCCACTACACGTCCGAGCACTTCCATCGGGAAGAAGCGCTCATGCGAGATGCCAGCTATCCCGACCTGGAGGCCCACATCGTCGGGCACGCCTACATGCAAGAGGCCTTCCAGCGCCTACGTGAGGCCATGGCCCCCGATGCCCCCAATCTCCGCGCGGACCTGGGAGTCATGCGCCAGATGTTCCTCCAGCACATCCTCACCCTGGATGAGGCCTTCGGCGCCTGGCTCGCCACCACGCAACAAGCCCCTGACACGGGAGGCTCGCCGGGTCTGTGCGTATGATCGAGGATGGATGTGCCCTTGCGCCTGCTCCTCGTCGCCCTCCATATCGAAGTCTCGCCCCGCGCGGTCCCCTTGGGTCCGGCCATGCTCGCTTCAGCCTTGCGCCAGCGGTTGCCGGGATGCGTGGAAGCTGTGGTGGTCGACCTCTATCTGACCCAGTCCGCCGAAGCCTGTGCGGATCGCCTGCTGGCTGAAAACCCGCATGCAGTGGGTTTCTCCACCTACGTATGGAATCGAGCCCACATCCTGGAGATCGCCCAGATCCTGAGAAAGCGCCGGCCGAGCATCCTGCTCCTGGCGGGCGGTGCCGAAGCGAGCGCTGACCCGGACGGCCTTCTCACCGAGGGGTGCCTGGATCTTGTGCTTCCCGGCGAAGGGGAGCATCTCCTGACCGAGGTCGTCACGGAACTCCTTCAGGGGCGATCCCCCCAGGACATCCAGCTGAACCTGCGGCCCGCGCCGGTCATGGACCTGAGCACCCTGCCCTCCCCGATCCTCGATGGCACCCTGGACCCCACGCAGTACGGCGGCATGCTGTGGGAGCTCTCCCGGGGCTGCCCCTTTAAATGCGACTTCTGCTTCGAGTCCCGCGGCACCGAAGGCACCCGCCGGATCCCCACGGCACGGCTGGAGGCGGAACTGGCGCGCTTCGAAGCAGCGGGGGTCAGCCAGATCTTCGTGCTCGACCCGACCTTTAACTACGACAAGGTCCAGGCCAAGGAGATTCTGCGCCTGATCGCGCGGGTCGCCCCGGAGATCCACTATTTCTTCGAGATCCGCAGCGAATTCATCGATCCGGAACTGGCCCGCCTCTTCGCCTCGCCCCGCTGCACCCTGCAGACCGGACTCCAGACCGCCGATGATGCCGTACTGCGCCACGTGAACCGACGCATCCAGCCCCGGGATTTCCAGGCCAAGATCCTCCACCTGCACCGCGCCGGTGCCACCTACGGCTTCGACCTCATCTTCGGGCTGCCGGGCGACACCCTTCAGGGCTTCCTGGACAGCCTCGACTTTGCCCTGGGGCTCGCCCCCAACCACCTGGACCTGTTCCCCCTCAGCGTCCTGCCGGGCACACGCCTCCAGGACACGGCTCCGGACTTCCAGCTGGAACACCTGAAGCAGGCGCCCTACACCGTGCTTTCCTCCCCGACCTTCAGCGCCGCAGACATGGCCGAAGCCAGCCGCATTGCCCGCGCAGGCGACCTGCTCTACAACGAGGGCAAGGCCGTGCCCTGGTTCAGCCTGCTGCTGGGGGCCCTGGATCTGGCCCCCTCGGAGCTTATCCAGCGCTTCGCGGATCACCTGGACACCCTGTCCGAACGCCCGCCCCTCACGCCCCTTCTCGCGACGTTCATGGCCGGCCAGGTGGAAGAGCCTTCCGAAGCCGCCGTCGTCCAAGACCTCGTCACCTGGTTTGGATATGTGGGTGAGCTGGTGGAGGCCGCCTCCATGGCGACATCGGCGACAACCCCCTCCGAGGCCGCGTACCGCCTTCATCCCCTGACACGGCGAGTGGCCTTCCGTCGGGATCCAGAGGCCCTCCTTGAGCAGCTCCATTTCGGCATCACGGAATTGGAGGACCTCGCCTGCGTCGTGCTGGAAACGCCCATGGAGGCGCTCCTGACCGTCCGTGCGGGCGAGCCCGTCCTGTGCCGCCTGGAAGCACCCGAAGTGGCGGCGCTCCAGCGGCTCTGCGGCGGCCACTCCCTGCAGCCGGGCGATGCGGAGCTGGCGGAACGTTGGGTGGATGAAGGCCTGCTCCTGAGAGGAACCCTCCATGGTTGACACGAGTGCCACCGACCCCCTGCATGGCGTCACGCTGGAGCTGATGGTGACGCGCCTATCGGAATACTACGGCTGGGAGGAGCTGGGCAGGCTCATCCCCGTCCGCTGCTTCAACGTCGACCCGAGCATGTCCTCCAGCCTCAAATTCCTGCGCCGCACGCCATGGGCGCGGGCGCAGGTCGAGGCGCTCTACCGCAGCCTCTGTTAAGCCAGCTCGCCCACCGTCCGCCATTCCAACCAATTGGCCAGGGCGACCCATCCCGAGGAACAGTGTGTTTGCCCGGTGATGAGCGGTGATGCACGGTGATAAAAAGCAGTCCGCACAGCAGAAGCGGCACGGTCCTTCAGCCAGGGCCCGGAGGGCCGCGGCCGAAGAACCCGTTGGGTCGAATTCCATCACCGTTCATCCCCTTCAGGGTTTTCTCCCCAAGAGGCCCACACGCGTTACGGGCTGGTGGTCGGAACTACGGCCATGCCGGTCAAGGCTGGGCTTCCACCAGAGCATCCCCCAACCGCGCAACCCCTTGCCGGAGCATGTCCAGGTCGTCGTCCCCGGCAACGCGGTTGGAGCGCAGGGTGCCGCACCGTTTGCAGCGGTGGATGAGCGCCACCTCGCCGCCCTCCCGTAGCCAGGCGCTGACGGGCTCCATCACGCCGCGGCAGAGGCTGCGGCGGTCACCCACGGTGAGATCCACGTGGAGGCTGTGGAGACACCTGGGGCAGTGGTTGCGCTGGCGGGTGCCGAAGGCCTCGGCACTCACCGTGTTCCCGCAGTGGGCGCAGAGGAAGGTCTCGACGGACGCGTGGACGCTGGACGAGCGGGAGCATAGGCCGCTCATGGACTGGGCTGCCATGGCTATCGCTTCCCCTGCTTGAACTGCCGCTGCAGCTTGGTGATGCCCTTCCAGCGCTGCTCTCGTTCCCGCCACAGCCGCTCGTCGGCGCAGGCAGCGGCATAGTCCACCTCCCGGCGCAGCCGCAGGAAGGCTTCGTAACGGGCCGGGTCCAGCCATCCTTCCCCCATCGCAGCCTGGACCGCGCAGCCGGGCTCCGCGCCATGGGTGCAGTCCCGGAATCGGCAATGCCCGGCAAAAGCCTCCACATCGGCGAAGGTGCTTCCGAGATCCGAGGCATCTGCCAGCAGGCCGACTTCCCGGAGTCCAGGCGTGTCGATGAGGCAGCCGCCGGTGGGCAGGAGGAAGAGCTCTCGCAGCGACGTCGTGTGCCGCCCGCGCCCATCGGAGGCGCGAACCGTCTGGGTCCGGCGTGCTTCGCAGCCGAGCAAGGCATTCAGCAGCGTGGACTTGCCGACGCCTGAAGATCCCAGGAGGACCGCGGTACGACCTTCCGCCATGCGTTGGCGGACGGCTTCCACACCAAAACCCGTCGGCACGGAGAGCGGCAGGATGGGGACACCCGGCGCCGTGCCCTCGATGCGGGCCACGAAAGGCGCGGGATCCTCCACCAGGTCAGCCTTCGTCAGCAGCACCACCGGACCGGCGCCGCTGCCCCAGGCCAGTGCGAGAAGGCGCTCCAGGCGCGCCGGATTGAAGTCGCGATCGAGCCCCATGGCCAGAAAGACCACATCGACGTGGGCGGCGAGAGGCTGGGCCCGCCCGCTCGGTCCGCCAGTCTGCCGAGCAAGAAGGGTCGTCCGAAGCAGCAACTCCTGAATGCGGCCTCGAGGATTGCCCGGCTCCACCCAGAGCCAATCCCCGGCACAGGGTTGGAGGCCCTCCAGCTCGAGGCGGTCCCTGAAACGGCCGCTGGGGCTGCACCAGGTTTCACCAGACGCCTGCATCACCAGGGCGAGACCTCGGGACCAAGCCAGGATGCGAGCGGGTTCGAGCCCCTCAGGGCAGGGCTCGGGATGAAGGTCATCACGCCACCCGTAGGCGCGAAGCAAAGCGGTGGATTCATTACGGCGATCAGACGCCGGATTCGACGCGTGTGCGTGCATGGGAGTTCATTCCTGAAGACGTGGCAACCAGCCCCCTTCACGGGGGCATGTTCAGGGCTTCGAACGCTGGGGCCTCAGGCCCCGGCGACTTCTTCCGCCACCGATGTCTTCTGACTGAACGAACGAGAGGATCGCATCCACACTCCGCCTCCGAACCTACCACGCACTCTACAGATTTCAAGACACGTCCAGCGAGCAATCCGGATCAGGCGGCGTCCCATGGGGCCTTCCATACTGCCTGCGTGGGGAGACGACGATGGCACCGTGGGACCTGAATGTGCAGCGGATGCTCGACTTCATCGAGCTGCACCTGCAGGAGCGCCTCACCCTTGACCAGCTGGCGAGGCGCCTCGGCTACTCCCCCTTCACCTGCACCCGACAGTTCCAGCGGGTCACGGGCCTCTCCTTCCGGTCCTATGTCGCGGCGCGCCGGCTGAGCGCGGCGACCCTGGCCCTGAGGGATGCGGACACCGGAATTATGGAACTGGCGCTCACCTGGGGTTTCTCGTCCCAGGAGGCCTTCAGCCGGGCCTTTAAGCGCGCCTTCGGGCTCTCCCCCGGCGCCTACCGCCGGTGCCCCGTTCCCCTGGTGCTGGCGCCCGTGCGCCGCACCCTCCTTCCCTTTCCCAAGGATCCGACGATGACTGTCCAACCCATCACCCATTCCATCCAGCACCTGCCCGCCCACCGCTTCCTCGGCATGAAGGAACCCGGAGCCGCGGACTACATGGACTTCTGGCGGCGCCTGCAGGCCCGGGACATCGACTGTCATGCCGTCATCGGCCTGCTGGACAGCCTGCCCAGCCGGAACGGCCAGATCGGCGGCTGGTATGTCCGGGACGGCCACAGGGGATACCTGTACGGCATCGAGGTTCCCGAGGATTACGCCGGACCCGTTCCCCACGGAATGACCTGCGAGCGAATCGAGGCGGGAGCGTTCGCCGTCTTCCACCATCCTGCCTACGATTTCGAGCGGGAAGACGCCCAGGTCTTCGCCGCGCTCCACGAGGCCATGGCTGCCTGGAAGGCGGAGGACCATGGCTTTGAGCCAGATGACACCCGCCCCACCTACCAGCGTCACGGTTCCGATACGTTCGGCCAAGCCTTTTGCCGACCCGTGAAGCAGCGGTGAGGCGAAGCCCCTGACGCAATCCGCATCCGCTGCGGATTGCGCTGCGGAAGTCGCCCGGGATTCCTTCCATCCCAAGGCCAAGCGGGGTGTGCTGCGGAAATGCAGCGCTGCCGCGGGCTGGCAGACATTCGGACCACGAAAAAGCCCCGCCAAACGGCGGGGCTTCTCATGCGACAGCAACTGTCAACCTACTTGGCGTTCTCCAGGGAAGCCTGGGCGGCGGCCACGATCGCGATGGGCACGCGGAAGGGGCTGCAGCTGACGTAGTTCAGGCCGACCTTGTAGAAGAACTTCACGGAGCGGGGGTCGCCGCCGTGCTCGCCGCAGACGCCGAGCTTGAGGTCGGGCTTCACGGAGCGGCCCTTCTCGGCGGCGATGCGCACGAGCTCGCCGATGCCCTGCTGGTCGAGGCTCTGGAAGGGATCGTCCTCGAGGATCTTCTTGGAGACGTACTCGGGCAGGAAGCTGCCGGAGTCGTCGCGGCTAAAGCCGAAGCCCATCTGGGTGAGGTCGTTGGTGCCGAAGCTGAAGTACTCGGCCTCGGTGGCGACCTGATCGGCCGTGATGGCGGCGCGGGGGATCTCGATCATCGTGCCGATGGGGCAGGAGAAGGTGGTGCCGTTCTCCTTGTTGACCTCGGCCAGCTCAGCCAGCATCTCGGCCTTGGTGAAGGCGAGCTCCTTGACGTGGCCGACGAGGGGCACCATCACCTCAGGCAGGGCGACGATGCCCTTCTTGCCCACGTTGATGGCGGCTTCGCAGATGGAGCGCATCTGCATGCGGATGATCTCGGGATAGGTGATGCCGAGGCGGCAGCCGCGGTGGCCCATCATCGGGTTGAACTCGTGGAGCTTCTCCACGCGCTGCTTCACTTCCTCAAGGCTCACGCCGAGGACTTCGGCCATTTCCTTCTGGCCGCGCTCGTCGTGGGGCACGAACTCGTGGAGCGGGGGATCGATGAGGCGGATGTTGACGGGCAGGCCGTTCATCGCGTCAAAGATGCCTTCGAAATCCTTGCGCTGCATGGGCAGGAGCTTGGCCAGGGCGGCCTTGCGACCGGCCACGTCCTTGCTCAGGATCATTTCGCGGACGGCGATGATGCGCTCGCCCTCGAAGAACATGTGCTCG
>CAYQAS010000082.1:0-19213 GCA_964415525.1 uncultured Solibacteraceae bacterium | reverse complement strand
TCTTCGGCGTGGCGGTGCAGAACAGCCTGGTGCTCATCACCCAGGCCAAGGGACTCATGGAGACCGGAATGCCTTTCGAGGAAGCCCTTCGGGAGGCCAGCCTGGGCCGTGTGCGCCCCAAGCTGATGACCGCCGGGGCCGCCATCCTGGGCCTAATGCCGATGCTCTTTGGGCTCGGTGGCTCTGAACTGGAGCGCCCCCTCGCCATTGCCATGGTCGGCGGGTTGATCACCAGCACGCTCTTCACCCTGCTGGCCCTGCCCAGCTTCTACGCCTGGGTGGGACGCCCCAAACCTAACGGCGACGCGGGAGCAACGGAGAAGTAGGCATGCACTCCCCTCAGGCCATACCAGACCATCCCACCCAGTCCTCGGGTCAACCACTCCCGAATGCGGTTGATGCATTCGAGCAGTTCCTGGGCCAATGCGCCCCTGCTTCTCGAACCCCGATCAGGATGGACTACTCCTTCAAGTTCCATTCCGGGCATCGGCGCAAGACCCAGGACCAGTACGACGAGAGCGGCCACATCCGCATTGGAATCACGGAAGATGGTCTCCCCTGGGTGGCCACCCCTGTGAATCCCGAGGAACGTGCGCTGGGTGAGACCGTCCGATGGCCTGAGGGGAAGTGTTGGTTACACCGCTTCTTAAATCCGTCCAACATGCTGACCTTCTATGACCCTCCAGGGTTTCTCAGAAGGGTGTCGCAGCAGTTTGGTCCGGCATCGACAGTTCCCACGACAGCGGACAGCCCGGAACCGGAAGGTCACATCCTCTGCTATCCGCTTACTCCGCCTCGACCGGAAGGGATGTTGTACGACTTTCGCATCAAGAAGGGTGAAGTGCGGCTTCTCCTGAAACGGGACGGGACGCCCGCTCGCATGAAGGTCGTTCAGATTTACGAGGGCGCTGCTGGCCTGTCTTTCGGCAGGTATGCGCTGGACCGGCAAGAACTGTGGGTCTTCGACGCAGATCACCCTCGCCTCGGCATCTCCAAATACCACCTGTCCCTTCAGCGCCAGGACTGGAACGACACGCTCGGTGCGACGCTGCACATTCTCATGGGGGATACACCATGACTCGAACCCTGATGTTCAAAGTCCACGGCATGGACTGCGCCGAGGAAGTCGCCGTTCTCAAACGCGCCCTTGGTCCTTTGGTGGGGGGTGAGGACCATCTCCGGTTCGACCTGCTCAATGGGCGGTTATTCGTATCGGGTGCGAATCCGTCCTCGTCGGAGGTCATCCTTCAGGCCATCGCCCAAACCGGAATGAAAGCCGAGCCATGGTCTGAAAGCGCCCAAGGTGATGGCCACGGACGCCCTTTGGCGCTTCGAGCCCGAACCTTGGCCACCCTTGCGAGCGCAGTGATCATCCTGATCGCACTTGCCACGCATGCCATGGATGGCGCGGGAATCCTTGGAGCCCTCGGCTGGAGAGAGACCGGAGGGGCTCACCATCTTCCTGTGGTGGTGAAGGCGCTCTATGCCACAGCTTCGGTCTTCGCCGCTTGGTTCATCCTTCCCAAGGCGTGGTATTCCGCCAGAACCCTGCGTCCGGACATGAACCTTCTGATGACGATCGCCGTTGTTGGCGGGATCGCAATTGGGGAATGGTTTGAGGCCGCGACGGTCGCTTTTCTCTTCTCCGTCTCCCTCACGCTGGAAAACTGGAGCCTCGGCAGAGCGCGGCGTGCCGTGCAGGCGCTATTGAAACTGACGCCGGATACCGTTCACGTCCTGGCGTCATGTGGATGCTCTTGTGGGGAAGTCAAAGATACGAAGCCCGGTGAAGTCACGGTCGGAACGAGGATTCAGATCCGCCCAGGTGAACGCATTCCTCTGGATGGCTCCATCGTGGAGGGAGAAAGCGAGGTCAACGAAGCCCCCATCACCGGAGAGAGCATGCCCGTCCTCAAGGGGCCAGGGGCTGCTGTCTACGCTGGTGCCATCAATGGGAACGCGACATTGATTGTCGCCACGACCCACGCCGCCACGGACACGGTTCTGGCCCGGATCATTCGAATGGTGGGAGAGGCGCAAGGCAGACGCGCCATCGCCGAGCAGTGGGTGGACCGTTTCGCCAAGGTCTACACCCCGATCGTGATGATCCTGGCGCTCCTGGTGGCCGTGATGCCTCCCCTCCTCGGACTTGGTGCCTGGTCGCCGTGGCTCTATCGCGCCCTGGTGCTGCTTGTGATTGCGTGCCCTTGCGCCTTGGTGATCTCGACACCCGTCAGCATCGTCTCCGGTTTGGCGGCGGCTGCGCGGCACGGTGTATTGATCAAGGGAGGTGCCTACCTGGAGGCACCTGCTCGCCTGAATGCCATTGCTTTCGACAAGACCGGAACCCTGACAGAGGGAAAGCCTGAGGTCACCCAGGTGGTGGCATTGGATGGGTATTCCGAACACGAAGTGCTCCAGTTCGCGGGTGCTCTCGAATCGCAGAGCGACCATCCGCTCGCCATCGCCATTTCGTCCCATGCGTTCAAGGGCGGTGCGCGAGCACCCAGGGTGGAGGGTTTCGAGATCATCCCTGGGAAGGGAGCCTCTGGGCGAGTGCAGGAAAGGAACTGCTGGTTGGGTTCCCACCGGATGGTTTCCGAAAAGGGAATGGAGATCGAAAGGGTGGCAGATGCGACTGCTGCCTACGCCAGGGCCGGTCGAACACTGGTCTACGTGGGGAACGAGACTGAAGTCATGGGGCTCATCATCCTTCAAGACGCCCTGCGTGTTTCGGCTGCCGAAGTCATTCAGGACATCCGACGGGCTGGCATCGAACATATCGCCATGCTCACGGGCGACAACCGCAGTACTGCCCAGGCCATTGCAAGCGCCGTCGGCGTGGACGATTGCAGGGCGGAATTGCTCCCTGCTTCCAAGGTCGAAGCCATCGCGGATCTGCTCGCTCGGCACGGCAGCGTCGCCATGGTCGGAGATGGCGTGAACGACGCTCCGGCAATGGCGCGGGCCACCATGGGCATTGCGATGGGGGCCGCAGGCAGCGATGCCGCCATCGAAACAGCAGACGTGGCCCTGATGTCTGATGATCTTTCGAAGATCCCGTGGCTCATCCGCCACTCCCGACGCTGCCTGTTCGTGATCAAACAGAACATCGCCTTTGCACTTCTCGTGAAGGCAGCCTTCGTTGTTCTCACCCTCTCCGGCCATGCATCCATGTGGGCAGCCATCGCCGCTGACATGGGGGCGTCGCTACTGGTGGTGTTCAACGGCCTAAGGCTGCTGAATTCCAAGACGTGACCACCACGGCGTGCCACCGTGCGCGAGGGAGAATCAAAAGCGCCGGGCGGCAGGCCGATACATCAACCGAATAACGCCGGAGGCCACCATGAAACCCTTTGCGATCAAGCAGGAATTGATGGGCGTTGCGTTCCCAGAAGCTCTGGACAGGACTCGAAAGGCTTTGGCCGACCAGGGATTTGGCATTCCCGTCGAGATGGACACGCAGGCGATCTTCAGGCAGAAGCTCGGGAAGGAAAGCCCCTCTCGCGTGATCCTTGGTGCCTGCCTCGCCCCCGTGGCCTTCGAGGTGCTAGCCCAGGAACCCGACATCGCGGTGCTGCTTCCCTGCAATGTGGTGGTGCGCGAAATCCCAGGAGGGTGTGAGATCTCAGCGGTGTCTCCAACAGCCCTCTTCTCCCTGGTGCAGAACGTGGACCCTGGCCATGCGGAAACTGTCGAGGCGAAGCTGCGAAGCGTGCTTCAGGAAGTGCGCCAGTCGTAGCCGCTTGATGCGGATCGTGTATTCACGTTCATGAGAACAAGTCCTCCGAGAGGTACGATCATGAGTGAACCGAAGCGATCTGGCCGACCGTGCCCTTTGAAGAGCTACCTTCAGGGGCTTCAGCCAGCCGAATTCCCTGACGAAGCCACGGTCTTCCAAACCCCGAAGCCAGAAGACCTGGAACCGGATTGGCGGCAATGGCTGCGCCTTCCCCATAGGCTGCTGGATTTGCCGTGGGTGCATCCTCTGCGGGATGTGCTCCTTCACGAACTTGAGGAATCGATCCTCGCCTCGTGGGGGAGTGAGTTTCGCCGCCCATTTCCTTCGGAATTGAATCAGCGACGCGAAGCCCTTGCAGATCTGGCTCGAACCTGGGTTGAGGATAAGCACCAACTCCATCCAGAGCAGGTCTATCTGGTTCATGTGGAGTCCCTGCATGACGGGAATGGCGCACCGGGGACACCGATCTGGCTGATCGTCAGTGGCGAGGATCTCAACCCCGTCCCGGATCAGGTAATCCGGCTGTACCACCCCGAGGCTTCTGAAGGCCCCATGGAAGGGGCCATGCGGATCGTGGGGCCGGTCGCCCGTTTGCATGCCGAGGAAGTGGCCCTTTGGGCGCGTCTAGCACGCCTTCAGGGCCGCGAATGGATTGCCAAATCGATGACTGCATAACAGCAATTCTTCGAATTGCGGGACGAAGGCGAAGGACACCCACTCAAACCAAACCGGATCTTGCCTCGCCAGGGCCATTCTGGGGATTGGTTGTTGAAGGGGGCCGGAACGGCAAAACGCTGAAGCAGGAGAGGAACGACCCGCTTCAGCGTTTTGTACTGGGCTTAACTGAACTGCATTAGGCCGATTGGCCCCCTTTGCTAATCCAGCTCGACCACCTTGCTGACGAGGGTCCGCCCATTGATCGGCATCTGGGTGCGCACGGCCCCCGCCAGGTAGCCCGGTGCCTGAACCGTGGTGCGGAACTGGATGACGAAGACCGCCGTGCCACGGTCCGTGGCCCTCGCCTCCGCCGCCTCCCGGACACCTTCCGGCGTGAGGCCTTCGCATACCTGGATGCGATGCTCAAAGGCTGGCTGGGCCTGATTCCAGGGGTTCCTGCTGCCGTTCGCCAGGGTCTGGAGCGTGGCATCCAATTCCTGGTGAACCTGGTCAGGCGGGGCATTCCGCTCCGATCCCTTGTCATGGACCTTCATCAGGTCCGGAAGGGTGCCGAGCAAGTTCTGGACCACCGCCTTGTCCCGGGCACGGCCTCGCTGGCCCAGCAGGGCGGGAATGGCGATGGCGGAGATGATGCCGAGGAAGACCAGCATCACGGGTGCGATGCAGAGGCCGACGATCCCCAGGATCAGGCCCGTGGAGGCGGGCTTCTGATAGGTCCCCGGAGCGGCCTCCGCCCGGTGCGCCGCGCGACGGTTCGTGACAATGGCGGCGATGCCCAACCCGATGGAGACGGGAAGGAGGAGCAGGAGGTTGCTGAGCAGGCTCCAGAGCCCAAGGTGGAACGATGCACGGGCGCCGGGAGGCTGGGGCAAGGGCTGGCTGAAGTTGGACATGGTTCACCGTGGGGGTCTGATCGTCCGATTGTAGACAGCAAGGGCGGGCCAGATTGGCCCTCAAGTCCGCTTTCGCCCACAATGAAGTCCCGGGGCCGACCATGCTTGACCGCTTTGCCAGTTTCCTTGACCAGCATCAGCGCATCCTCCTGACCACCCATGAGAATCCAGATGGGGACGGGACGGGGGCCCTGCTGGGGCTGGCGGCCTACCTGCGGCACCAGAACAAAGACGTGCGCATCGTGGTCACCCCATCCGTGGCGCCCTTCCTGGCGTTTCTGGATGTGGAGGGCTGCATGGAAGCCTACGACCCAGAAGGCCGGCATCAGGATCTGGCGGATTGGCCGGATGCCTGGATTCTCGTCGACGCCTCCGAGCCCCATCGGCTTGGAAAGATGCTTCCGGCCTTCCAGGCATCGAAGGCCGTGAAGGCTTGCCTGGATCACCACATGAAGGACGCACCGCGAGGATTTGACGCTGAGTTCACGGACGCCACCGCGAGCGCCTCCGCGCAGCTCGTGGCGGGCATGGTCTACGGTCGTCTGCCCCGTCCCCTGCCGGTCCACATGGCCAGGGCGCTCTATGCCGGGCTGGTGGACGACACCGGCAATTTCCGTTTCTCCAATGCCACTGCCGCAGCCCACCGCCTGGCGGCGGACCTCATCGAGGACGGCGCCGAGCCCGCCCGAACCTACACGCAGCTTTACCACCAGGGGCGCCGCCAGAAGCTCCAGGCCCAGGGGCGCGCGTTCGAGAACCTCGCCTGGCAGGCGGAAGGCCGCTATGCGCGTATGAGCCTCGAACATGCGGACATGGCTGCCTGCGGTGCCGCCCATTCGGATCTCGAGGGCCTCGTGAACAAGCCTCTGGAAGTGGCCGGTGTGGAAGTCAGCGCCCTCCTCGAAGAGATCGAGGGCGGACACATCAAAATTTCCCTGCGATCTCGGGAGCGGGTGAATGTGCAGGCCGTGGCCACTACCTTCGGAGGCGGAGGCCATTACCTTGCCGCGGGTGCCAAGCTTGAGGGCCCCATGGCCGCTGCTCAGGCGAAGTTGGACCAGGCCGTGCTTTTGCAGCTCCAGCAGGATCTTTCCGCGCACTGACCTTTCACGTTCCGATTGCGGGCCCGCTTTCCGCCTCGAACGCCTTCACGCTCCGATTCAACCTATCGATCTTTCACCGCTTTATACGACAGGGGGAGACCCCATGGTACCCAAGGACAGCAGCAGCGCCCCGCACCTTCCACTCGGCCCCGATAGCCCGCTGGAGCTGGTGACGCGCTTCGAGACGGAGGCCGTGCCCTTCGTCGCCAAGGCCCACGTACCCTCGATATTTGGCAAGTTTGCCGTCTATGGCTTCCTCGAGAAGCGCAACGGCAAGGAACATCTCGCCATCATCAGTGGGCCGCTGGATGCCCGCAAACGCATTGCCGTGCGCATCCACAGCGAGTGCTGGACGGGTGACGTGCTGGGCAGCCTCAAGTGCGATTGCCGGGCTCAGCTGGAGGCCGGCCTTCGCCACATCTCAGAGCACGGCGGCATCGTCCTCTACCTGCGCCAGGAAGGGCGCGGTATCGGCCTGCTCAACAAGCTCAAGGCCTACGCGCTCCAGGAACAGGGATACGACACCGTCGAGGCCAACCACCAGCTTGGGTTCGAGGACGACCTCCGCTCCTACGAGAGCGCCGTGGAGATGCTGCGCTTCTTCGGCATCACCAAGATCAAGCTCCTCACGAACAACCCCCAGAAGATCCAGGCCATCGAGGACGCGGGCATCCATGTCCAGCGCGAACGCCACCAGATGGGCACCACGCCCTTCAACCTGCACTACCTCCAGACCAAGGCGGAGAAGTCGGGCCACATGTTCGATGTGGACGAGCTGTAGGGCCTTTGTCGGCTGAAAAGACGAAAGCGGCGCTTTGGGGCGCCGCTTCCGTCTAGTCCCTTCTACTCCTCGCGTCGGGGGAGCAGAAGCGCCCGCTGGATGCGCTCCAGGTTGCCGTGCAGGCGGACCAGCCGCCACGCCAGGAACATGGCGCAGCCGAGCCAGACCCAGAGCAGGCGAGGGTCGCATGGGGTGCGCTTGAGGGGCTCCGTGCCCAGGTCGAGGCGCAGGCCGTAGAGGAACCACATGACGACGCCGAAGGCGATGAGCAGGTGTCCCCAGCGAATCCAGTAGGGGCGTAGGCCCTCCTTGGCCTTCCAGCGAAGCAGCAGCCAGCGGGTCATGAGATCGCTCTTGAGCTCGGCGAAATGCAGGGCAAGCAGCTGGTCCACGAGGGGGGCGTAGCGGTGCACCCTCAGTTCCTCGATCTCATCGGCGCCGTTCACTTTTCGCAGGTAGGCGGACCGGATCTTCCCGACGCACTCCTCCCAGGGGGCCTCCTCCCGGCGCAGCGCCAGGTAGAGCCGCAGGATGCCCACCCAGAGCAGGGCCTGGGCGAGCAGCACGCCCCAGAGGGCCATGCCGCGCCATCCCTGGGTGCGGGCCAGTTCGAAGAATCGGAGCAGATCCTCCATCACATCTCCTTTCCAGACAGGTTCCTGAACCAGGTCTCGAGTTCGACATCGCCGCCTGGAGTCAGTTCGAGCGCCTGCCGCAGGTCCACCGCCGCGGCTCGCAGGTCGCCCCGGTGGAAGTGGATCATGGCGCGATCCCGGTAGGCATCCGGGTTCTTCGGGTCCAGGAGCACCAGATGGGTAGCGGTCCAGAGGGCGTTGGGCCAGTCCGCGACTTGCCCATAGCGAACGTGGAGGTTCCGCACCAGACGGACCAGGATGGCGCGGTCAGGGGCAGGAGAGAGCAGATCCCGGGTAAAGGAGATACGACCGCCGGTGGCCTGTTGTACGAGTTCCGCCGCGCGTTCCTCCCCGAGGGCCCTGCCCCCGTGGAAGGGGTCGAAGCACAGCAGGCCGGTGTCGGTGCGCAGGGCGGCGATGAAGTGGCCGGGCAGTGATACGCCGACGGCATCGAGCCCCAGGCGTCGGCAGGTCTCGATCCAGAGGATGGAGAGGGCGATGGGCAGACCCTTTCGGCGCCGAAGAACGAGAGGCAGGGCGGCGTTCTCGGGCGCGTCGAAGGCCTCCCGGTCTCCCCGGAAGCCCAGGTCCCGAAAGAGGAAGTCATTCACCGCGTCGATGGCCTTGTGCAGGTTCCAGGGCAGGGGCATGCATCCGATGAGGTGGTCGGTCCAGGCGTCCAGCTCCCGCAGGAACGGCTCTGGATCGGGATCTTCGAGGAGTGGGGCCACCGCGTGGACGGCGCCTTCGGCCAGGGCCGTGCACCCGGGGTTCTGCCTCAGGTAATCGAGGAGACTCACGAGCCGTTGCGGCGGAGAAAGCTGCGAACCACGAGCGCAAGCAGGGCGATGCCGAAGCCGAGCCCGACGTAACGCCCCCACTTGTGCTTCTCGGCCTCGACCTTGGCCTTGGCTTCCGCCTTCTGAGCGTTGGCTTCGATGGAGAGCTTCTCCTGGGTGTCGCGGGCCTTCTCCACGGCCTTCTGGCTTTCCTTGCGGGAGGCCTCGAGCTCCTTGGTCACGGGCTCGGGATCCTCCTCGAGGATCACGCGCTGGAAAGTCCGGTGCTTCGAGACCTTGTGCCTGGAGGTGGTGCGCAGGTGGGAAGATGGGCGATAGCTGCTCTCTTCCGTTGACATCGCCTCGTCCATCGCCTCGGTGAGGCCCTGGACCTCCTCCCGCAGGGCCCGAAGTTCGCCCCGCTGCTGGTGAAGCTGGGCTCCCTGGACATAGAGCAGCACCACCTGCAGTCCAAGCAGCACCACCACCGCTGGCGCCAGCCAGCCGGGAAAGGTGCGGGACTGTTGGGGTCCGCTCATGAGTCACGTCCCAATATGAAGAGGGTGCGGTCGTCTCGGTTGGTGGCCTCGAACGCCGTGACTTCACGATACACCGCCTCGCAAGCGGCCCGGACGGAACCCGTGCCCCGCATGCGGGTGAGTTGCTGGCGCAGGCGATCCAGGCCGAAGATCTCGCCGTGGCGATCCATGGCTTCTGTGAGACCGTCGCTGTACATCACCAGCCACTCGCCGGGCTGCAGGGTGCCGGTCCGGACTTCCCAGTTGCTGGGGCCGCGCGGGCGCAATCCAAGGCCGCGCCCGGGGATGGGAATCTCGACCACGGTGTGGGGAAGGCCGGCGCTCACGAGCAGCGGGGGCGGGTGACCGGCCCGCATGATGCGGTACTGGCCGTTCTCTTCCCACTCCACGATGCTCAGGGTGAGGAATTCCCGTGCACCCATGAGGTTGCGGAGGGTGGTGTCGAGGGCGGGAATCATCTCCTCGAGGCAGAAGTGCTCCTGCTGAGTGGCGTATTTGAGGAGGGCCGTGGCCTGGGCCATGTAGAGGGCGGCGGCAAGGCCCTTACCACTCACATCCCCAACGGCGGCGATCCAGCGGTTCCCCCGGGACTTCACCCAGAGCAGGTCGCCCCCGGTCTCGAGCGCGGGATCCAGGCGCAGGGCCAACTGGAAGCCACGGACATGGGGCGGATCCGACGTGACCAGCGTCTCCTGGATGCGACGGGCGGTCTGGAGTTCCTGCTCAAGGCGCCCCTGGTCCAGAAGCCGACGGTGGAGCACCGCGGTTTCCAGCACGATGCTGGCGGCCATGGCGACCTCCCGAAGAAGCTCACGGTCCTCGCGGCCGTAGTTCAGCTCGGCATACTTCCCGCCGAGGAGGACCGCGGCATAGGGCTCGTCGCTCACGAGGATGAGCATCAGGACCTGGGCCTCCAGGGCATCGATGTGGATGCGTACCGCGTGGCCCTGCTCGCGGACCCAATCGGCCTCATCGCTGCCGAGCCCGAGCACCAGCTCCCGGTTGTCCCGGGCGTGACGCACGAGGCTCTGGGGCAGTCTCAGGGCCTGGGGCCCGGCGAGGGAGGCGATGAAGGGGTCTTCGGGGTCTCGGTCCCGGACGGCAGGCAGGAGCATGCGCCGATCTTCCACTGGCAGCACCAGGAGGAGCTGGGGGCGGAAGGCTTCCCGAAGGCTCTCGGCGAGGCCGTCGAGGATGGCTTCCTCCGAGAACCGCTTCCGGGTCTCGCGCAGGTTGCCGAGGATGAGGTCCCGCGCGGACTGGAGATCCCGCCTGAATTTTCGGCGCAGCGTCAGAAGCAGGGTCCGCAGCAGCCATCCGACGGGCAGGGCGCTCAGTCCGAGCAGGACACCGGCCCAACCGGGACTCAGGGCCTGGACGCCCTGAGCGAAGAGCCAAGCCAGTCCGCCCAGATAGGCGACGAGCGTGATCCCCACGACCACGAAGTAGCTGATCCAGCGCAGGATGGCGCGACGGACATCGAAGAACCCGTGGCGGAAGATGGCGTAGCCGAAAGCAATGGGGAGAAACACGAGGGGCGCGAAGAAGACCCAGCGTTCCCGCATGAAGCGCTGGCTGACGCCTGCGTAGGCGTGGTTCAGATAGACATAGGCCAGCAGGTCGATGAGGACGGCGGAGCTGATGACGAGCGCCGGTAGGAGTCCTCGGCGCTTCCTGCGAGGCAGCCGGAAGGATCCGGCCCAGAAGAGGCCGAGGCTCACGACGCTTGCAGTAGCCATCAGGTAGCCCTGAAGCCGGGAGAGTGGCAGGCCGTCGAGGCTCTCCGAGAGCGCCACGCCGCCTGGAACATTCAGGCGTTGCAGCATCACATGGACCAGGGCGACCCCCCCCAAGGTGAGCAGGCCACCATAGAGGATGGAGAGAAAGCGACGGTTGGTGCGCAGTGCGAAAGGATGCGGGAATCGCAGGAAGAAATGGATGAGCAGGGCGGGTGCCACCGCCCGGACGAGACAGCGCATGACATCGCGGATGATCTCAAGGGGCAGGGGGAGGTTGCCGAACGTGCGCTGCAGCGTCAAAGAAACGAGCAGGGTTAGCGTGCCCAGATAGAAGAAGTGGCGGGCGATCTTGCGTTGGGGCGTGGATACCACCACGAGGAGTCCAATGGCCCAGGCCACCGCGCCCATCACCAGCATGATGATCATGGTGCGGTCCACCGGTTGGACCAGCATCACGGGCATGCCCATGATGCGATCCTCGTCACCGATCCTCCGGCGGACCATGTAGAAGACCACTCGGGACTTTCCCTGGTCATTGATGTAGCGCTGGGCCTGGGAGATGTTCTCCCGCGTCGGGAACAGCCGCTTCCCGTCGATGCTCAGGAGTTCATCGCCCTCCAGAAGCCCCGCGTCCTCCGCCACGCCATCCGGGATGATCTCCTGGATGATGACGGCCGGCCGTACGACCTCCCGTCCATCCACGATGGACACCTTCTGGTCAAGCCGCCAGAAACACTGGTCATCGGACCAGGCATAGACGAACTGGCCGACGTAGAAGGCGGCAAAGGAGATGGACAGGGCCAAGATGCTGACCCAGATGAGGCGCCATCGGATGCGGAGGAGGGAAGGAGACACGCTAGGCTGGTGGGGGAGGTCAAGAAGTGGAAAGGCGGCCCTGGTGGATCCTGGTGGGAGGACGGCAGCGCCTGGGGCGCCATCTGGCGGAGCATCTGGCTGCCGAATGCAACCTCGTGCTCTCCAGTGGAAGACCCTGGAATGACGACTCTCAATGGATCAAGGAGCTGTCCGGCAGGACCCAGGTAAGGACCATGACCTGGGATGCGGAGGACCCGCGCCTGGTTCCTACGATGATGGCAGATGTGGAGGCGCTCCAGACAGATGGCATTCGTCTGCAGACCGGGATCGTGCTGGCAGGGACCTTTCCTGAGCAGCCCTTCGGCACCTGGGAGCCCCTGGCGATGGAGGCCCTCTGGCGCCTGAATCTGACCTTCCCGATGCTTGTAGCCCAGGTCCTGGCCCCGGCCATGGCAGACGATGCCAGCTTACAGTTCGTGCTAGATACCTGTATCCACCGGCCCTTTTTACGTCGATTGCCTTATTCGGTTTCCCGCTCTGGGCTATCGGCCGTGATCCCGGGGCTCGCGAAAGTGTTGGCGCCAAATATCCGCGTGGTGGGACATGCCCTGGGAACCCTGCTGCCCGCCGAGGGAAGCGACGTCGAAGCGCTGGCGGAGCGTACGCTCCTGAAGCGGCTGGGAAGCCCGGATGATCTGCTGGAAGCGGTGCGTTATGCGAGTCGTGCCCGGCATCTCACGGGAACCATCCTGACCTTGGATGGCGGTGCGCAATGGAGCTGATGTGAGTCTTCGCGTCTATGAGATCTTCGATTCCATCCAAGGCGAGGGTACCCGCGCTGGGCGGCGGTGCTGCTTCATCCGTCTGGTCGGTTGCCCGCTCCGCTGCACCTTCTGCGACACCACCTATGCCTTCCAGGGGGGAGAATCCTGGGAGATGGATGCCCTGGTGCAGCATATCGCGGCGCGAATGGGAAAGCCGCAGGCGGGGCCCGAAGCGGCCTTCGTGGAACTCACGGGCGGGGAGCCCTTGGCACAGGCGGAGGCACCGGATCTCTTACGGCGTCTCCACGACCTCGGGTACGAGGTGGCTCTGGAGACAGCCGGCAGCCACGATCTGGCGCGGGTTCCACGGGAGGTCGTGAAGATTGTGGACCGGAAGACGCCTGGCAGTGGTGAAGAGGGGCGTTGGTTGGAGGGCAATCTCGACTGGATGGTGCCTGGGCAGGATGAGCTGAAGTTCGTGCTCACCAGTGAGTCGGACTATCACTGGGCCCGCGCTTGGTGCGAGGCCAGGGGTGCCTGGAACCGCCTGACGGTGCTCTTCAGCCCGGTGACACCCGGGTTGGACCCGCGCTGGCTGGCGGAACAGATCATCGCGGATGGTCTTCCCGTGCGGTTTCAGCTGCAGCTTCACAAGCTGGTCTGGCCACCAGAGATGCGGGGCGTCTAGCTTTCGCGCCGTTCCTTCGTGTCCGGCCAGGGGGAAGGATCACCCACACCCCAACGTGGCTGATACCAGACTTCCTCCATACATAGGCCGTGAGGAGGCGCCGTGGGACCCGCGGCGCTCCGACTGCGGGCGGCGAGCATCCCGGGGACCTGCTCTGGGGTGCGCCTTCCCTTGCCGACCTCCACCAGGGTCCCTGCCAGAATTCGGACCTGGTGCATGAGGAAACGATCCCCTTCGAAAATGAGGTCGAGGCGTGGGCCGTCGTCGACGAATCGCACGGTATGGATGGTCCGAATCGTGGTTTCAGAGGCGCAGTCGTGGTGTCGGAAGCTCGCGAAATCTTGACAACCCAGGTAATGGGTCGCGGCGTGAGTCATGGCTTCCCGATTGAGCGGAGTGGCGCCGCGAACATGCCACCGTGTGTCTCGGGTAAAGGGATCCTCTGCCGGGCCTTCGCTCAGGCGGTACGCATATCGTTTGGCTACGGCGTGCTGGCGGGGCCAGAATCCCTCGGGGGCCAATCGGGCTTGCATGACGCGGACATCCTCCGGGAGGTGGGCGTTGAGTGCCGCCAGCAACCGGTAGTCTTCCCATTCGCGGGACGTGTGGATCAGGACCCCCTGAGCCCTGGCGTGCACTCCTGAATCCGTGCGGCCTGTTCCTTGTGGAATGGGTGCGATGGGATCGAGCTTCTGCAAGGCCTTCCATAGGTCGCCCTGGACGCTTCGGAGCGAAGTCTGGATCTGCCATCCGTGGAACCGGGTTCCGATGTAGGCGAGGCGGAGGAAATAGGGAATCGGCATGGCGCGATTCTATCGGTTCTGGGAGAGAGGCAGGTCCTGATGCGGGGATGAGCTGCTGGCTTGGATTTGGAGTGTCCTGTATCTGGCTGAATGGCGGTGTTGCTGCATCTGGTTCATTCGTAATAGTTGCATTCCGCAGGGACAGGGGGTTTGGTCACCTTGGGTACTCCTGAATGCCCTGGGAATGTGGATTTGAGAAAAAAAAAGAACGCGAAGCCTTGACGGCACTGGATTCGAAACATATGCTGCATCCAGTTTATTGAATGCATAGTGTTCATAGGGGTTGGCGGAGGTTCATCCCTCTCGTCTCTTGATACCACTCGTTTCCCATGTGATGACTTGGTCTCTGTCACTTCCCGGGAGTATAACTCCCCAACTTTGGAGGAATCCATGAACAAGGCCGAACTGATCGCTGCCATCGCCGAAAAGGCCGAGATCAACAAGTCCAAGGCCGCTGCGGCCTTGGATACGTTCATTCTATCTGTGGGGGCCGCCCTCCGCGCTGGCGACAAAGTGACCCTGGTTGGGTTCGGGACCTTCTCAGTTGCCACGCGTGGTCCTCGCACGGGTCGAAATCCCCGTGATGGCCAGAAGATCAAGATTGCGGCCAAGAAGGTTGCGAAGTTCAAGCCGGGTAAGAAGCTGGCTGACGATGTCAACGGCAAGAAGGTAAAGGGCAAGAAATAGTTTTGCCTACATGCATGAATCGAAGGGGCCCAGGTGACTGGGCCCTTGTTGTGTTTAGAAACTGTTTGAAATGCGTGTATTTGGTTGTGCTATGGGTGGGATAGTGTCTGAAGGACGAATAAAAAATTTTTATGGTGTCGATAGCGGCTGGCTGTGTTGGAAGGTCTGTTGGCGATTGCGGAATCGGCTTGCCTAGGGATGTGGATTGCAGAGAGGGTTCCATATAAAATTCAATACCGGAGGATATTATTAATGGATCGCAATGGGGCTTTTTCTGTTTTGTGTTGAGCTCCTGGGTTGGTGGGAACAGGGGTGGGGCTGCATTCTTTAGTGAGCCTTCTGTTTGGACGAAGAGGCCAATGGAATGGATGCCGGAGGCTCGGGATGTCAGAAGGCGAAGGAGGCAAGAAAGGGGGCTCGATGATGAAGATGCTCATCATGGGGGTCCTAGGGCTGTTATTGGTGGGTGGCGGCGGTTATGGCGTCATGTGGTTTATGAAGAGCAAGGCGAAGAAGGCGGAAGCCGTCCAGGCAGAAGCCGCCAAGGGTAAGGAAGAAGGAGGGAAGGGTGCTCATGCCCCTGAGGGCGATGGACACGCCACAGCGAAGGCAGCCGACCATGGAGACGATGAGGACGAGGAAGATGCCCATGCCGCTGCTGGCGGTGGGCATGGGGGTGGCGGGGCCGCTGGAGTGGCAGTGTTGGTATTACGTCCCATCGTGAATCTCGAAGGCCCTCGGCGAAATGCATTCCTGAAGTGCGAACTGCATATCCTCTTTCGCGATCCAGATCTGGGCAAACTGGCGGCAGGAGATAAACCCTCTGTGGAGAACAGTCAGATCCGGGCCATGGTGCTTGAGACCCTTTCGGGAAAGACTGTTGAGGAGGCCCGGGATTTGGAATTTCGAGAGTCTCTGCGGGTGGAGTTGAAGGAGAAATTGAACGCGAAGTTCGCTCCCAAGCCTCCGAAGCCAGGCGAGAAAGAGGATCCCAAGACCAAGAAACCCAAGAAGCCCATCAAGGATGTGCTGGTGGTCGACTGGGGTATCCAGGACTAGGCACAGGGGTTGCATTGCATTCGCTCCGCGTCCGATGCTCGACGCTGCACTGACGAGAGGTCGAACCCGTGGTTGCCCGGCGACAGGAGAAGCTAGAGACGGAACGGACGGTCACCTTCGAACAGGTGGTGACAGAGATGATGCCGTTCATCGATACGCGGCTCAGGTTGGAAATCCAGCTGGGGCAGGCGCGAATGACCATTCGAGACCTCCTGGATTTGGAGGTGGGTTCCGTGGTGGAGCTACGCAAGAGTGCGGGTGAGCCCATGGAAGTGGTCTGCAAGGGGCGCTCCGTGATGCGGGGTGAAGTGACCGTGCTGGAGGACACCCTGGGCCTTCGCATCGTGGAGATCGTCGACCCGAGCAAGAAGGTCTGACCCGGCTCCTGTAGACTGAGGGATTCCGGTTTTGACCGGCTCCGGAGGTCTACATGCACCATGAACGCATCGCCATTCTCGACTATGGCAGCCAGTACACCCGGCTGATCACTCGGCGGCTGCGGGAACTCGGCGCGTTCGGACTCGTCCATGGACCGGATGCCAAGGCCATGGAGATCGCAGGCGACGACCTCAAGGGCGTGATCCTCTCAGGTGGTCCGAACTCCGTGTTGGAGTCGGGTGCGCCCGATATCGACCCCGCCATCTTCGAACTGGGCGTGCCTGTTTTCGGCATCTGCTACGGACAGCAGCTCATGGCTCGCAACTTCGGGGGTCAGATCCATCGCGCCACCAAGCGCGAATATGGCAAGGCGGTCATCCGAACTACGGGGGCCGAGAGCCTTCTGTTCAAGGGATTGGAAGCCGAGCAGACGGTGTGGATGAGTCACGGCGACCACGTTGAGAAGGCTCCGGAAGGCTATGTCGTCACCGCGAGCACTCCCGACGTGCCTGTGGCGGCCATGGAGCACAAAGGGCTGCGTCGCTACGGCATCCAGTTCCATCCCGAAGTGACGCACAGCCAGCACGGGAATGCCGTGCTGCTCAACTTCCTTCGCGCCTGTGACATGAAGCTGGACTGGAATGCCGGCCACTTCATCGAGGAGAAGGTTCAGGACATTCGCCGTCAAATCGGCGAGGACGGCACCGTGGTGCTCGGCCTCTCGGGTGGTGTGGATTCCAGCGTGGCGGCGCTCTTGCTCCACAAGGCCATCGGCAAGCGCCTGACCTGTGTCTTCGTGGACACTGGTCTCATGCGTAAGGACGAGATGGTTCAGGTGCAGGAGGCCTTCGCGCCCTTTGACTTGAATGTGAACTGGGTGGACGCTTCGGAGCCCTTCCTCAGCCAGCTGGCAGGGGTCACGGATCCCGAGCAGAAGCGCAAGATCATCGGTCGCGTCTTCGTCGAAATCTTCGAGAAGGAGGCGAAGGCTACGAACGCCAAGTTCCTCGGCCAGGGCACGCTCTATCCGGATGTCATCGAGTCCAGCGGCATCGGTGGCGCGATCCTCGTGAAGTCGCACCACAACGTGGGCGGCCTTCCGGAGCGCATGAACATGCAGCTGGTGGAGCCCCTTCGGGAGCTCTTCAAGGATGAAGTCCGTCGCGTGGGCGTGGCCCTCGGACTTCCCGAGGACATGGTGCAGCGACATCCCTTCCCGGGGCCCGGCCTCGCTGTGCGTCTACCCGGCGCCATCACGCCGGAGCGCGTGAAAATCCTCCAGAACGCCGACGCCATCTTCATCCAGGAACTCAAACAGAGCGGCTGGTATAAGCTCACCAGCCAGGCCTTCGCGGTGCTGCTGCCGGTGCAGACGGTGGGCATCATGGGCGACGAGCGGACCTATGAATACATGTGCGCCCTGCGCGCGGTGTGCTCGGAGGACTTTATGACCGCCGATTGGGCACGCCTACCGCACGACCTGCTCGAACGCTGCGCTAACCGCATCGTGAACGAGGTGAAGGGCATCAACCGGGTGGTCTTCGACATCACCTCGAAGCCGCCCGCGACGATCGAATACGAATGAACCGGATGTGGGTCGCGTAGAAGGCTCCCGCGGAGCCTTTGAAGCGGGGCACCCACACCGGCTCATTACCTGGATCTACCTCTGTATTGCCTTCAGGGGCCCCCAATCGGGGGCCCCGTTGTTGGAGCCATCATGGCCAAGCGCACCGAATACGTCCGCAAGCGAGTCCCTGAGATCCTGGAGGATCTCCTGTCCGGGCATCGGGAGGCTTCCTTCAGCGGCCCCGACAACGCCCGGCGCTACTTGCTCAGCACGCTGGATCGGCAGGACAGCCTGCCTCGGGCGGTGCGGGCGGTGCTCTTCGACCTGCTGGCGGAGGCCGAAGCCCAGCGGGGGGCCTGGGAGGCCTGCGATGCCGCGGTGGTCGAGGCACTTGCCCTGCTGGTGGACCTGGAAACGGAATTCCCGCACCAGGGCGCCTCGATGATCGCGGCCATGACCTGCTTCGAGCGGGGCATTCAGGCGCGCAGTGAACTGGGCGACTTTGCGGGGGCCCTGGCCCTGGCGCGGGAGGCCGTTACCCGGGGGCTCGGTTCCCACTACCAGGCCAAGGCGGACAGCCTCTCCTGGGCGGAATAGGTCAGCGCCGGAAGGGCGAGCGCCGCGCCGCGGGTGCCGCCTTCCGGGCGCCTTCCTTCTTCCAGTAGTTCCCTTCCTGAACGAAGCAGACGTTCTCAAGATCCGCCGTCCGCTCCTGGAAGTAGGTCTGGGCATCACTGATGGCCTGGTGATAGATCGCGGGGCCGATTTCCTCGACGATGAAACGCAGGCAGAGCCCGGCCTTCAGTTCGCCGATCTCGCCTTCGAAGTTTTCCGAGAGATAGCGCTGGAGCGAACCCACCAGCCGCTGCTCCGTGTCCTTGCCCAGCTTGATCTCCATGGCGGTCTCCTCCGCCATTCTGCGGGGCTTTGAACGAGGAAGGCAGCCTTGAAGCTCAAGGCGATCTGTGAGCACGCCTCGCATCCCGTAGACTGGAGGGTCGGAGGCTCGATGCCCGTCGCTCTCAGTCTGGTGAATGTGTCCAAGGCCTTCGGGGCCCAGCCGATCCTGGAGAACCTCTCCTTCGGGCTCATGCAGGGGGAGAAGGTCGGTCTGATCGGCCGCAACGGCGCGGGCAAGAGCACCCTCTTCAAGCTGCTTTCCGGAGAGGACACCCCGGACACAGGCGAGGTGGTCATCACCCAAGGGCAGCGCATCTCCCGCTTGAGCCAGGAGCCGTTCTTTGCTGAAGGCGCCACGGTGCGGGAGGCGCTGATGGAGGCGCTTGCCGATCACCGGGCGTTGTTGGCGCGGCACCACGAGGTGCTGGAGGCCCTGCACGGCGCCGCAGGCGATGCGGAGACCCGCCTCCACGACGAACTCGAGAACCTCGAGCACAAGCTGCACCATTGGGGCTGGGACGTGGAGCCGCGCCTCAAGGCTGGCGCCTACCAGTGGGGGCTGATGGACCTCGATGTGCCCGTGGCGAGCCTCTCCGGCGGCTGGCGCAAGCGGGTGGCCCTGGCCCAGGCCTGGCTGAAAGAGCCCGATGTGCTGGTGCTGG
>CAYQAS010000081.1:0-19407 GCA_964415525.1 uncultured Solibacteraceae bacterium | reverse complement strand
AAGGACAGTTACAGGTTGAACTGGCCCAAATGCGCTATTTGCTGCCTCGCCTGGGCGGTAAAGGCCTGGTCATGTCCCGGTTGGGCGGCGGCATCGGCACCAGAGGCCCCGGTGAAACCAAACTGGAAGTGGACCGCCGGACGATCCGCGACAAAATTCATGATATTGAAGAAGCGCTCGATGCCGTGTCCGCGCAACGGACGCTGCAACGCAACCGACGCGTACAATCGGGCCTGCCTTGCGTGGCAATTGTCGGCTATACCAATGCCGGTAAGTCGACGTTGTTGAATCGGCTGACCGATGCCGGCGTGCTGGTAGAAGACAAGCTGTTTGCGACACTGGACCCGACGATTCGTATGTTGGTGCTGCCCTCGGGACGCAAGTTGCTGCTGGCGGATACAGTCGGCTTCATCAGAAAACTGCCGCACGCCCTGATTGCCGCTTTTCGCGCCACCCTGGAAGAAGTGGTGTATGCGGACGTTTTGATGCATGTCATCGATGCGAGTTCGGAAGAATGGGAAGAGCAAAGCCGATCCGTATATGAAGTGTTGAAAGAACTGGGCGCCGCCGATAAAAAAGTCCTCACGGTTATGAACAAAGTGGATTGCCTGAATGGACCGGCCAAATTCCGACGTTTGTTATGGAAACCGGACTCGGTTGCCATTTCGGCCAAAGATGGGGAAGGGCTGAACGATTTACTGGCATCGCTTGACGATCTGCTGAGCCACCTGGATCGTTCACTAGATCTGCTGATTCCTTATGAATCGTCCGGCGTACTGAACATATTGCACGAACAGGCTGTGGTTCAAGATAAGGAGTATACCCCCGACGGCGTAAAAGTACGAACCTTGCTGCCTGCGTCACTCGCTGGCCAGTTGGCAGCCTATATTGTAGAGAGAAAGGACTAGGTCTGGTGAATCGTTTTCCTGCGTCGTTAATTTCGCTCAAAGATAAAATACTGCTTGAATTACAACCCCGGTTCAATCAAATTGAAGCGACATCCCTGCAGAATACCGCCCGGATTCTTGACGCGTACCGCAAACACAAGGTGTCCGATTATGATTTTCGTCAGACCACCGGTTATGGCTATGGCGATCAGGGGCGCGACAAACTGGCTGCGGTCTGGGCCGATATTTTCGGCTGCGAAGACGCTTTAGTACGGCCGCAGTTCGTTTCCGGCACTCATGCGCTGGCAACGGCGTTGTTCGGGGTTCTGCGTCCCGGTGATGAATTGTTGTCGCTGACCGGCACCCCCTATGACACACTGTGTACGGTAATCGGCCACCCCAAGCCAGTACCTGGCTGCCTGAAAGAATTCGGCGTGACTTATCGCGAAACACCTTTTGAACAGGCATTAAGCCCTGATACCATCAGAACAGTTTTGAAACCGGAAACCCGATTGATTTTGATTCAACGTTCCTGCGGCTACAGTTTGCGTCAATCCCTGTCAGTATCGCAAATCGGCGGGTTATGTGCGGCAATAAAAGCGGCCCGGCCTGATTGCGTGATTATGGTGGATAATTGTTACGGTGAATTTACCGATACCTGTGAACCGACAGCGGTCGGCGCCGACCTGGCAGTCGGGTCGCTGATCAAGAATCCGGGCGGTGGTATTGCGCCGACCGGCGGCTATATTGCCGGCAGGGCCAATCTGGTCGAATTGGCCGCAAGCCGTTTGACCGCCCCGGGCATTGGGGCCGAAGTCGGCTCCTCTCAGGATGGCTATCGTCTATATTATCAAGGGCTTTTTCTGGCCCCGCACACAACAGCCCAGGCACTAAAAAGCGCCTTATTTGCGGCTGCTTTTTTTGCTGCATTAGGCTATCCGGTCCACCCGGTTTACCAAACCTTGCGTAACGACATTATCCAGTCGATCACCCTCGGTTCAGCAGAAAAACTGACTGCATTCTGCCGCGGTTTGCAAAAATACTCGCCAGTGGATTCCCATCTTAAGCCGGAACCTGCGCCGATGCCCGGCTATCCTGATCCGGTAGTGATGGCGGGGGGCACTTTTGTTCAAGGCTCTTCTATTGAACTAAGCGCCGATGGACCTCTGCGCGCACCTTATGCAGTTTATCTGCAGGGCGGGTTGACGTTCGAACATTCTTTACTTGCTTTGTTGGGCGCTGCTACTGAAATCTGCCCAACCACACACAATTAAGAAGGGTTTGACAGATAATTGTCGAATGATAGAATAATAATATGAAGTTTGAATGGCTGGCTCTAATTGTAATTTTGGCTTTGGTTGCCGTTTTTTCGGTAACAAAACGCTGGGTTCGTTGGCCGTTTCGTCTCCGCACCCTATTTTGGTGCGGAGGTTTTTCTTATCTTTTATTGCTTATCCTGCCGCGCATATTCATTTGGCCATCGGCAAATACCTTGGCTTACATCAGCTTCGCCGGTTTGATTACGATAATTTTTGCCTGGATATTGGCCTATCATCACCATGATGATCAAAAATAAGTTAAGTGTAAAATGATATTGCGAATGGATGTGTCTTCTAATGGTCTGGGGCTTGAATTCGCGTAAACGCCAATCAGGTTTTTTGTTTGGCATATTAATGCTATTGGCTATCGTCGGCGTCGTTGCAGCTGATCAGGCGATCCTGCACGATGCACGAATTCTGCCCAATGTTCATGTTGCCTATATTGATGTGGGCGGCCTTACCCGTGAGGAAGCCGAAGCCAGACTGCTTGAAGCGACGCGTGCTGCTGCCGGGCTGCCGGTAATGCTTACCGATCAAGCCGAAGTCTGGTTTATTTCGCCGGAAAAAATAGACTTTACGGTGGATGTAAAACAGAGTGTAGCGGATTCGCTGGCGTTTGGCCGCGGCAGTAATTTTATTCAACGCTGGCATGACCGACTTGCGGCGCGGGAACATGAGCTATACCTGCCGGTGCACGTATCCGTCGATAAAACCAAATTGGTACAAATATTGACTGACCTGGCGCCTACCACGGACCGCCAACCGCGTGACGCATCTTTATTGGTGCTGGTTAAATCGAAAAATATTGCCTTAATTCCTGCCATCGAAGGCAGAAAGCTTGATACGCAGAGATCGGCAACAGAAGCTTTTTCGCAACCGCAAATGCAATTGGCTTTCGTTATCGACCTGAAATTCAATATACAAAAACCCAAGCTCACCGATGCAAATTTTGCCGGCATCAACACCATGCTGGCCCTATATTCGACGCATTTCAAACCGTGGGACTATGAGCGCAATGCCAATCTGCAACTGGCCACCCAACGAATTCACGGCACGGTATTAAAACCGGGTGAAATTTTCTCCTATAACAACATCGTCGGCAATCGTACGCAGCAGCAAGGGTTCCGTATGGCTCCGGTAATCCTGGACGGTAAACTGGTGCCTGACTGGGGCGGCGGTGTCTGCCAGGTAAGCAGTACACTATACAACTCCGCTTTGCTGGCGAATCTGGAAATCGTCGACCGCAGCAATCACGGCCGGGCGATCGGTTATGTTCCGTTAGGCTTTGATGCAACAGTGGTTGATAATCAAATTGATTTCAAGTTCAAAAATAATTTATCCCGACCCATTATGCTGCACGCAGTAATCACCGATAACGAGCTGTTTTTCGCCGTTCTGGGCGATGTTAAGGATACCCCGCCGCCGATCGAACTAGATTATATTGTGCATCGTGTGATTGAGCCTGTAGAGATTAAACAGCCGGACCCCACTCTGGAGGCCGGTAAGGAAGTCGTAGACGAACCACCGCAACGTGGTTTTCGCGTTTCGTCCTATCGAATCCGCAAAGTGGATGGCAAAGAGGAGCGACAGCTGCTGGCGACGGATGACTATGATCCCGTAAACCGGATTATAAAAATTGGCAGCAAGCCTAAAGATGCGAACACCCCTGTTGCGGTGGACCCCAGTAAAAAGGCACCGCCAGGACAGTCGCCCCTGATCGTACAGGGCACAATCACACTGCAAGGCCAGCCTTCCAAGCCAAAGCGATAGGGCGATTGAGTATCTGAAGGGCAGTTGAAACGATGAGTCAAACAGATAATCCATTTATTGTCGGTGTGCCTATTTCTGTTCGCCCCGTCACCGCGAACAGCTTGTCGACTTTTTCCACCCGGATCGTCGATGTCTCGCAACATTCTTTTTCATTTGCCATCCCTTACGATAACGGTAAAATTCTCTTATGGCCCATCAGCTCCAGGCTTGAGCTTTCGATACCCTCTGAGAACCACGGATCAGTTGTTTTTACAGCTGAGATTATTGCGCGCGATCTTACCGGTTCGCGCGCCTACACCTGCATGCGTCCCACCGCTGTTTCCCGTACCGCCCGGGTGTCGACCAGTCCCAAATCGCTGCGAGTCATCGCTGTGACCAGCGGTAAGGGCGGGGTAGGGAAGACGACCTTATCCACCAATCTTGCAGTCGCTTTTACCTCACTGGGGCAAAAAGTGGTGGTCATCGATACTGACCTGGGTACCGCCAATGTGGATGTAGTGTTAGGGCTCAAGACCAATTATCACTTAGGTCATCTCATTAGCGGGCAAAAAAGCCTGCGAGACATCGCTCTAGCTGCCCCGGGCGGCTTTATGGTGATTCCTGGCGGTTCAGGCCTGCAGGAACTTACACAGCTTAGCGAAGCGCAATTTACCCGCGTGATCACCAGTTTTAATGAATTGGACGGCATGGCGGACATCTTGCTGCTAGATACCGGCGCCGGTATTTCTCGGGATGTGTCAAACTTCTTATTGGCGGCCGATGAAGTGATCATCGTCACGACACCAGAACCGCATGCGATGACCGATGCCTATGCTATCATCAAAGTAATGCATACTCTCGGGACCAGTGCCCAAAAACGCCTGATTATCAATAAAGTTGATGGTGACCTGGAAGCCGGGATCATCGCCTCCCGCCTGAAAAAAGTAGTGTCGCAGTACCTTAACGAAGATATGGAAT
Source organism: uncultured Solibacteraceae bacterium (assembly GCA_964415525.1). Taxonomy (GTDB): domain Bacteria; phylum Acidobacteriota; class Holophagae; order Holophagales; family Holophagaceae; genus CAZPUI01. The sequence continues at coordinate 14,474 of CAYQAS010000081.1, read as the reverse complement.
TTTTGGGCGGGGTTGAAGAAGATAAAGCAATTTCGCGTTCTTTGCGTAAACAATGCCCGCTGATTTTACTTGAGCCGAATTGCGCTCCAGCCCGCAGCATTGCCAAAATCGCCAATAAGATTGTTGGCATGAAGCAGCCGGAAAAAGCGCAAGGTAATATCGGCGGATTTGTTCGTAAACTGCTGAGCGCGTTCAGTAGCAATCGGTAAACACTAACTGCAAAATCAAACTCACGAAAGGGGACTGGTTTTATGAAGGTGTGCAAGCGTCATTCGTTGCTTCTTGTTATGGCAATTATCACGACATTGCTGATGGGAAGTCTCTCGGCGCTAGCTTGTTCAAGAGTTGTATATCACGGACTGGATAACATTGTATTGACTGGTCGCAGTATGGATTGGAAAGAAGATATGGGAACCCATCTGTGGGCCTTCCCTCGCGAGATGAAACGCAACGGCATGGTAGGACCGCATTCGCTGGAATGGACCTCAAAATACGGCAGTGTCATTGCTGCGTCTTATGATCTGTCTACTGCCGACGGTTTGAACGAAAAAGGATTGGTTGCCAATGTCCTGTGGTTGGCGGAGTCGTCATATCCCCAGTGGGAACCGAAGAATCCTGACAAACCGGGGCTGAGTATTGCCGCCTGGCCGCAGTATGTTTTGGATAGTTTTTCAACCGTGGAAGAAACAGTAGCCGCCTTAAAACAGGAGAAGTTTTCCGTGGTTACCGATGCCGCAGTAGGTACATCAGGGCTGGCAACAATGCATTTATCGGTATCCGATGCTTCCGGCGACAGCGCCATCTTTGAATATATCGACGGCAAGCTGGTAATTCACCATGATCGTTCCTATACAGTGATGACCAATTCGCCGACCTTCGCCAAGCAACTGGCCCTGGCAGAGTATTGGCAAGAAATCGGCGGGACAGTCATGTTGCCGGGAACCCATAGGGCAGCCGACCGATTTGTGCGCGGCTCTTTCTATATCAACTCTTTGCCTCAGGTCGCCGATATCGAGTATGCGCTGGCTGCAACTTTTAGTGTTATCCGCAACATCTCCGCACCGTTTGGCATCAAGGACCCGATTCGCCCCAACGTTTCAGCGACGAGATGGCGAACCGTCTCAGACCATAAAAACAAGATCTATTTTTTTGAATCTACGCAACTGCCGAATGTCTTTTGGGTTGAACTGAACAAACTAGATTTTTCCGCCGGGTCACCGGTACGCAAACTGACTATTGATAAGAATCATATCTATGCCGGAAACACCACTCATCTGTTTGAAACAGCAGTACCGTTTAAGTTTCAGGGATTACGCAATATAAACTAAACTATCCAAACTATCCAAATTTAAAAGTGGCAAGCCATTCAGTTTGAATGACTTGCCACTTTTTTATCTAAACTTGGTGCTGCAAAACCCTGTCCGTGGTTTTAGCAATAAACTAATTGTTACATTTTACGATAAACGCCAATGACTTTACCCAGTACTGCGACATCTCTGGTATATATGGGGTCCATTCGGTCATTTTCCGGTTGGAGCCGCACCCGGTCCTTTTCATGAAAAAAGCGTTTGACGGTTGCTTCCTCACCATCAACCAATGCCACGACGATATCACCGTTACGGGCGGAGTCCTGGTCGCGCACAATCAAATAATCGCCGTCATAAATACCCGCCTGAATCATACTTTCGCCATCGACTTTCAACATAAAGACACTATCCTGACCCACAAGATCAACAGGAAACGGGTAAGTATCTTCAATATTTTCTGTTGCCAATATAGGTTGGCCGGCAGTGACTCTACCAACAAGCGGAACCATCGTCATAGCTACATTACGCATGGGGGAGGACCCCACAACGTCAATCGCCCGGTTTTTTTCCGATTCCCGGCGAATCGCTCCCAGCTGCTCCAATTTATTCAAATGCATATGAACAGTGGAAGGGGATTTAAGACCGACGGCCTCACCAATTTCACGCACGCTGGGCGGATAACCTTTTGCTTTGATGGCAGCCTGAATAACGTCCAGTATTTGCTGTTGTTTCGAACTAATGGACGATTCCTTTTTCATCGTGCACCTCCGTCTAGATTGCTTGATACGATTATAGCACAAAACATTTCACAAAACAAAACATTTGTTCTAAAAATGCTTGCAGGAACGTTTGTTCCGTGATATCCTATAATCAGAAACAAACGTTCGGAGGTTGATGGCTGTGAGGCACGATCGCAATCTTGACAGAGCCCTCAAAACAAAGCTGCACAAGACAAACTTGCTAGTATGCATGGTTGTTCTCGTAATTATATCCGGTTATCTTTTTTCAAATCATTTGTTCGAATCACTGGCAAATTTAACTGGTGACCGTACCGCTGAGTTAGTTTCCTATAAAATCAGCTCTGGTGATACATTGTGGAAATTAGCGAGTCAAGCGGTAACTCCAGATGAAGATGTGCGAGATAAAATCATCGCTATTCAAAAAGCGAATGGTATAAAGGCATCACAAGCATTAGTGCCTGGACAAGTGATTCAGATCCCGGTAGTGAAAATTAGTGGCGAAGATTATCGCTATACATTCAATAAACGGTAAACCATAAACGATAACCTTGGAATCGTCGACCTTTTGGAATAGCAAACGATATAATCCAAAATCTACTATGAGTACGAGTGGTTCGCAAAGATGTTGCAATCCAATATTGATTCAACCTTAGTCATTAGCCGTAGTCCTTATAAGATATTCAAGAGATAGCCGAATCAAACTCCTGACCCTGGGGTTGACTTGACTATCTCTTTTACGTCCGATAATATATATTATGTAAAGTAGATTTTGTAGAATTAACTTTCAGCTGACCGAACTCTCAAGGCGACCTTTTCGCGCTGCCCCTTCCGTGTTAGAATTAGAAAGGTGTTTGATTGAACTTGCGAAATATCATTTTGTCTTTGGGAGGTTTCTTTTGCATTACTGTTGCAATTGTGGTCGCGAAATTCCGCGCCGAGAAAAATTTTGTCCAACCTGTGGAACTCAAATTGAATATTTGTGCGCATTGCCACCGGTTCCGGTTGAACCACATAACCGCCGCACAGTTAATACGGCTGCTTCAATGACCAAATGGATTCTTTTATATATTGTTGCTGTCATGCTTAGTTTTGGTTTATCTTATGTCTATTATTCATCGCCGGCAATACAAGCCTGGTTTACCCGTTCCAGCGCACCTGCCGGTAAGCCTGCCGCCACAGAGGATCAAAACAAACCGGCAACCACTGGCGCTGCGGCATCAATAGCCACGCAAAAAAACACCTACAACCAGCTGACCATTGCCCTACAAAAAACATCGGTGTTGCTTGAGGATGCCAAAAAGGTTAATATTCCTGGTGAGCCTGTGCGAACGGCGGCCAACTATCGTTCAATCCAGCGCAAGTGCGATGCCCTGATCGGCGAATTACCGATTGCGCCTGACACAATACCGGAAGCCGGCCCAGTGCTTATCCCGTTAAAAGAAGCGTTGATGCTGTTGGGCAAATCAACCGCAATTATGGCTGATTACCTGGAAGGCAAACTCTCGTTGGCTCCGCCAAATCCTGACTGGGTTGGCAGATCACAGGAGTACTTCGCTCAGGCCCAGGCACGCCTGCGTGAAACCCAACAGGCGCTGGGCGCCCTAAGAAAAAAGATTGAGTGAGCTGTCTCCCCTGTTTATTGATTTTATTCAAAAAGAGAAGGTGCTGGGCACTTCAATGCGCCCATGCACCTTCTCTTTTTTTATTTTTTTAACGTTATTCTTTTTTCAATCACAGTAATGCAAGCTCACTTCGGCTTGTTAAGAATCTTCTCGGCCCGTGGCGCCCGCAATTGGGTCGCCGAGCCAAGGCCTGAGCCTAACAAGGGCCTGACATAAAACTTGAACGCATCCGTGATATGGTTCCCGGCCGCATTAATGAACTCATCCGGCATGTGCCTGGTCTTGCCGGCCACAGCCGACAATGGCGCCAATCGGTAATCTACCGAGTAAAAGCCGGTGCGTTCTAAGACAACTGAGCCATCCATGTTATGCCACAGTGCGAACTGGACTGCCCGCTCCCCCACTTCACGTGCTTCATGTTGGTCAACATCCGACACACAGCCGCAAAATGAACGCTGGAGATAGCCAAACGTGTCCGATCTAACCCGGCTGATCTTTAATTTATCCTTAATCTCCTGGGCCAGCAAATCACCCAGCATGCCTGTACCCGATAATTGCAGATTTCCATGGGCATCTTTTTCCATACAATTGACCAGCTTAGCCATAATCGGCGTGCCGTCCTTATCCTGAATTCCTTCGGATACTGCGATTACACAGCAGCCGATCCGTTCATAGGTCTTTTTGACATCAAGCAGGAACTGTTCGATATCAAACGCCCTTTCCGGCAAATAAATCAAATGCGGTCCATCAGTAGGATATTTTTGGGCAATCGATGCTGCCGCAGTCAGAAATCCGGCATGCCGCCCCATGACCACACCAATGTAGACGCCTGGCAGCGCCCGATTGTCCAGGTTCGCTCCAATAAAGGCCTGCGTGACAAAACGCGCTGCTGAACCATATCCCGGAGTGTGGTCATTCAGAACCAAGTCATTGTCAATTGTCTTTGGAATGTGAATGGCTCGAAAATCATACTGGGCACTTTCTGCCTGTTCATTAATAATACGAACCGTATCTGAGGAATCATTACCGCCAATATAAAAGAAATAACGGATATCATGCGCCCGCATTACTTCAAACATGGCATGGCAGTATTTCTCATCGGGTTTATCTCGGGTTGACAGCAGTGCAGACGATGGTGTGAGTGCCACTTGTTCTAGATTATGCGTCGTTTCCTGGGTCAAATCCAAAAAGTCTTCATTGGCGATTCCCTGTACGCCATTGATTGCACCATAAACACGGGTCACTTGCGGGAATTTGCGTGATTCAAGCACGACTCCTGCCAGCGATTGATTGATTACTGCCGTCGGCCCGCCCCCTTGCGCAACCAAAACTTTTCCATGCAGCTTTTGATCTTCATTCATTAAAATCAAGTCCTCTCTGTAATTCAAATATTTGTTATTGGTTCAGGTATTCGGTAAAGATTTTTTACGCCGCCGTTTCCAGTACCAAACGCCCGCAGCAACCAGAAGCGCCAATGGGGATAATATAATGATCGTTGCCACCAGATAGAGCACTACATCCCCGGCGGCTACCCAGCTGTCACGAATGATCGCCTGCAGTTTGCCGCCGAAATTGGTCTCTGTGATTACGGTAACTTCACTGATTCGTAATGAAACCGTCGAGAGATCGATTCTGCCGGAAAGCGCCTTGATCCTACCGGTCGTGCTTTCGATCTGGCCGCGGACAGTCGCCAGTTCTTTTTCCACTTTTAGTATTTCATCAACAGTATTGGCTTTGGCCAGGATTTCACGCAGTCTGGTTTCATGCCGCTGCATATTTTCCAGACGAGCTGAAATATCGACAAATTCTTCCGTTACATCCTGGGCTGACAAGTTGCGCTGACGAACGACCACGTCGGGCATTGCCGCCAGTTCATCGACAAATTCGCGCAATTGTCCGGCCGGCAGCCGCAACGTATAGGTGCCATTGCGGCGCCCATTGCTATCGAGCGTTACATTGGAGGCATCCATTTTCCCTTGTCGCTTGGTCAGCATGTTATGAACTTTCGATTCAGTAAGCGTCAAGTCCCGTGATTCCAAAGTAACCTGCGCCGTCTCGATCACCTTGCGTGTTGCGGCGACTGGTTGTTTCGCGTCGCTGGACGCTCCGCCTACCGGCGGGACTGCGACATTAGATTTCGCCGCAGGCGCAGCTTCAGGACGAGTCGACTCAGTCTTGGAGGCACCGCCGCAACCTACCAGTCCGGCAAGTAAGATACTGATTGCCAATGCCACAAGCATCCGATGAACACCCTGGCCCAAACGATTCATCTCAGCACCTCCCCCTTGCATTGTGCAGATCAAGACCTTAGATGTTTTTGCCACAATTACTGCAAAAACGGGCCCCGGGCGGCACCCCCGCCCCACAATGCGGGCAGGCATATGCAGCTGGCTGTTGTGGTGGGTAGACCGGTGGTTGCGGATAGGTTTGAGGATAGCCGGCTGGCAACGGATTCACCGATTTTGTCAGAACTAACGTACCGGCAATCATGTCATGCAACGCTTGTTTGCGCTGGGTAAAGAAAGCCATAATATAGCCAATCAGGAACCAGCCGCTGAGAAACGCCTTGATCGCGAGCCTGAGTGTTGCTCTGCCCAGTGAAATTCTGCCGCCATTTACATCGGTTACTTGAATTCCCATAACTTTTTTGCCGATGGTTGCTTGCCATGCAGAGCTTTCCATCATCGCAAAGTAAGCCCACGAAAGCAGAACCGAGATAATCATAATGAAGCCAAACCCGGCAAAGACCGTCCCCACATCAGTCGCTGCCATACCTGGGTTATAGGTTTTACCAGCGGCCCGCGTCACCACCCGGGCCGCCATCATGGCACTTAATGCAGTGGAAATAATGCCGATCGGTATACCGATAATAATCCCGTCAATCAATGCAGCCAAAAAACGGCCGCCAATTCCAGCATAATTCGTAGGACCATAATTTACAACCGGTGGGTATCCCGGCATCGGTGGCGCCTGATATGCCTGTTGTTGTTGATAACCGCCATAACCCGGTGGCGGCGGTGGTTGACTTGCATACATTGCATTACCGCAGCCCTGACAATAAGCGACTTCCGGCGGATTATCCCTGCCACAACGTTGACAATTCATTCTTTCCCCTCCTCTAATTTGATACAAATCCTTCAGCTAAAATGATCAAGATTCAAACCTTTTCAATAACTCCATCGGGTGATTCAACAATACCGACTCCAAAAATTCCACGGGGATCCCTGCACCTTGGGCAACTTTTGCGGCAAAACCGGCCTTCATGATATTGTCCGGCGTGTGTGCGTCACTGTTTACAATAAGTTTCGCCCCCACTGCCAGTCCCACTTTAGCCACATGCCCATTGGTCAGCGAATGCCCGCCACGGGCAGTAATCTCAAGATAAATGTCGTTTACAACCGCAATTTGCGCTTCTTCGGTGGTAATAAAACCCGGGTGAGCCAATACATCGACATATGAGGACATCAATGCGGCTCGATTTGTGCCGGGTTCCACCGGTTCGACCGGTGTTTCGCCATGTACAACTACTACCTTGGCGCCGAGTTTTTTCGCCATTTTGGCGCATTCGCCGATCGCCGCCGCCGGCACATGGGTCAATTCGACCCCTGGCAGGGCTTTGATTCCCCAATGCTTTTCCGCCAGCAGACAATCGCGACTGACTTCCCGAATGACATGCTCCATATTGGCCAGTCCCACATGGTCGGTCACGGCTATCGCGCGATAGCCGGCCACATGCGCCCTGCGAATCAACTCGATTGGTGATAATACACCGTCACTGAAAAATGAATGCGTGTGAAAATCAAATGTCATTTCATTCGCCTACCTCTCACACGATTGTTTCGCGATATATGCAGTATTTTCCTGCTTGCGCCAACCCGAATGCCAGATAAAAAGAATGACCGGAGGTTAATCCAGTCATTCTCCCCTTGATGATTCTATTGTTTATCTTTGGTGCTACCCGATGCAGGCCATGCCGCGACGGATGGCTTGTTCATTCAGCTGCATTACTTCCGGCTTGTTCTTGAAGATTTTTTTTGCCAGAACCTGCAGTACAGATTCGATTTTTACTACGCCGCTGGCCGCAACGATTGCACCGACCATGACCATGTTAGCCACTTTGGGATTGCCCAGTTCTTTGGCAATATCGTTGCAAGGAACCAGCAGCACTTTAACATCGGTTCGATGGGCCGGGCGTTCGATCAACGAACTATTGATCAGCAGTGTTCCGCCGGCAATGAGCTGCGGTTCGAACTTATCCAGCGACGGCAGGTTCATCGCGACAATCACCTGGGGCTCAGTAACAATCGGTGTACCGACCACTTCATCGCCGATGATGACCGAGCAGTTGGCTGTGCCGCCCCGCATTTCCGGTCCATAGGCGGGAAACCAGGAAACCTGCTGCCCCTCCATCATACCGGCATAGGCCAGAATCTGACCCATCAGCATTACGCCTTGTCCACCAAAGCCGGCAAAAATCATTTCCTGATTCATTTTGCCACCTCCTCACCGGAACGGAAGGTTCCCAGCGGATAATACGGCATCATGTTCTTTTCCATCCAAACCCCGGATTCGATCGCCGTCATCCCCCAGTTGGTTGGACAAGTCGATAAAATTTCAACCATACTGAAACCCAGTCCGGCGATTTGAATTTCAAACGCTTTTTTGATCGCTGCTTTGGCTTTGGCCATATTGGCAGGATTATTGACAGCAACCCGGGCCAGATATTTTGCGCCGTCCAGCGTCGCCAACATCTCGCTGAGCCTGATAGGCATCCCAGCCGACTCCAGCTTGCGTCCGTACGGGGAAGTTGTCGTAACCTGATTGACCAGGCTTGTCGGCGCCATTTGGCCGCCAGTCATTCCGTAGATGGCATTGTTGACAAAAATAGTTGTAATCCGTTCGCCGCGGGCAGCTGCATGCACGATTTCGGCAGTGCCGATCGCCGCAATGTCGCCGTCGCCTTGGTAAGTAAATACAACACCGTCTGGATGAACCCTCTTGACTCCCGTGGCAACTGCCGGCGCTCTGCCATGCGGCGCCTGAACCATGTCCACATTAAAATAATCATAGGCCAGCGCCGAACAACCGACCGAAGCGATTCCCACCGTGCGGTCAATTACTTTCAGTTCATCAATCACTTCGGCAACCAGGCGATGGATAATGCCATGGTGGCAACCGGGACAGTAATGAGTCGACACATCCGCTAACGCTTCAGGGCGACCGAAAGTTCTCACCGCCATGTTATTTCCCTCCTTTGCCGTTCGCTACGGACATGATTTGTTCGTATAGTTCTTTGGGCGTCGGCAGCATACCGCCGGTGCGGCCATGGAAATAAACCGGTTTCACGCCATTGACAGCCAGTTTTACATCTTCAACCATTTGGCCGGCGCTCATTTCAAAAACGACAAACGCTTTCGCTGTTTTCGCCAGCTCTGCCAGCGGCTGGGACGGGAACGGCCAGAGGGATATCGGTCTGAGCAAGCCAACCTTAATGCCACCTGCCCGCGCTTTATTAATTGCGGTCATAGCAATCCGAGAAGTGATGCCATAGGCAACCACCACCACATCGGCATCCTCTGTGTTCAAGACTTCCCATCGGGTTTCCGCAGCCTGAATCTTGGCATATTTTTCCTGCAACACATGATTGTGTTTTTCCATCAGGTCTGGTTGCAAGAATAGCGAATTAACGATATTCGGTTTGGCCCGACCGCGCCGTCCGGTAGCGGCCCAGGGCTTTTCCACCGATTTGCTGTTACTTTCCTTGAATTCCACCGGTTCCATCATTTGACCCAAAGCTCCGTCGCCGAGGATCATGACGGCATTTCGCCATTTATCGGCCAAATCAAAGGCCTCAATCGTAATGTCAGCCATTTCCTGGACCGAGTTTGGCGCCAGTACTATATTGCGATAATCGCCATGCCCGCCGCCCTTGGTTGCCTGAAAATAATCGGCCTGTCCCGGCTGGATGCTGCCCAGACCCGGGCCGCCCCGCTGCACATTGACGATTACGCAGGGTAGCTGGGAACCGGCGATATAGGAAATCCCTTCTTGTTTCAGGCTGATCCCCGGGCTTGACGACGAGGTCATGACCCGGCAGCCTGCAGAAGCAGCGCCATAAACCATATTTATAGCAGCGATTTCACTTTCCGCCTGCAAAAACACTCCATTGACCTGCGGCAGGCGTTTGGCCATATATTCGATCAGTTCACTTTGCGGAGTAATCGGGTAACCGAAATAGTGCCGACAGCCGGCCACTACAGCTGCTTCGCCGATTGCTTCATTGCCCTTCATCAGGATTTTTTCCGACAAAACACTCACTCCTTATTTCCAGATTTCGATTGCAACGTCAGGACAGGTTTTGGCACACAGCGCACAGCCAATACACTGGGACTCATCCGAGCAGGATGAAGGGCGGTAACCCTTGCTGTTAAAATGATTCGCCATGACAATGATTTTTTTCGGGCAGACGATGGTGCACAGTTCACAACCTTTGCAGCGTTCCTCGTTGAAGACCGGTTTCGGCATTCGTTTCGCCTCCTTTGCTAGATTATCTTCTTGCCTGCAAGCGCAGGCCTAAAACCCAATCTGTTTCGATATGGCAGCCGCTTTCTCTTTTAGTATATCCGCCATTGGTTGGTAGTTCTCTGCACTAAGTTGTGCGGAGGCCGTGGAAATGGAAACTGCCGCCGCAAGTTTGCCATGGACATTGTAAATCGGCGCGCCGAGGCAGGTCACTCCCTCAATAGTTTCATTACAGGAAACTGCATACCCCTGCCGGCGGATTTTTTCTATTTCGGCTAAAATCGCCGGTTCTTCGACTAATGTATAGGGCGTAAAATGAGTCAACGGATTGCGTAAAATATCCTGGCGACGTTCATCCGGCAAATAGGCCAAAAAGATTTTGCCCAAGGCTGTGCAATGGAAAGTATGGGAAAAGTCGATCCGGGGAACCAGAAACGTCGAGCGTTGCGGTGCCACACTGTCGACTATCGTCACTTCATTGCGATGCAAAACGGCCAGCAAAACATATTCATTGGACGCTGCTGCCAACTCGCGCAATATGGGGTCGGCCAGGCGACGCAGATCGAGCCGGTCAGCCGCTGAGACGCCCAGGCGAACCAGGCGGAAGCCGAGCGTAAAACGTCCCGAATCAGTTTGTCGGACAAAATCGCGCGCCATCAGTGTTTGCACTAGATTGTGCACCGTGCTTTTCTGCACACCAAGAATTTTACTCAATTCTGTGATTCCCATATCGCGTGAGGCAGATTCCAAAACGAACAACAGTTCAATCGCCCGGTCCACCGAGGCAACTGTGTAGAGAAATTCTTTTTTGCTACTTTCACTATCCATGCTACAAAACTCCATATCGTTCAGGATGACTGAACAGCGTTTCTCTTTTACCGCATAAATAAATCTTCGACTAGTTTTAGCAAAATCCTGTTGCTTCACCAAAAATTATCGAAGATTATTATGTATACTTAAATGATACGGACTTTTTCCCCGGTTTTCAAACAGGCGGCGTTACCTTCATCGGTGTCAACATGCATTTCCAGGGCAAACTGTTCATTCACCCGAACCAGAACTTGTCCCATTGTCATCGCACGTTCACCGCAACATTCAACACTGACAATGTCTTTGTCTTTCACGCCAAACTTCTCCGCATCGGCCGGCGTCATGTGAATATGCCGCAAAGCAACGATTGCGCCTTGATCGAGAGTGATCGTTCCGTTCGGTCCAACCATTACAACGCCTGGCGACCCGGCCAGATTTCCCGAATCACGGATCGGCGGTGTAATGCCCAATTTGACTGCATCCGACAATGCCAATTCGATTTGTGTCTCTTTGCGAACCGGCCCCAAAATGCGGACACGGGTAAATGCGCCTTTGGTAGTCATGATGTCGACCGTTTCTTCCGAAGCATATTGTCCGGGCTGGGAAAGATCTTTCATTTTTTTCAGTTCATAGCCGGCGCCGAACAAGGCCTCGAGATGCTCACGGCTCAGATGGACATGGCGGCCTGATACGCCAACTGGAATACATGGTTCCTGCGTTGTTACTGACACTTTATAAACCCCTCCACTTTAAATAATATTCATCGATCATTCGATGATTTCTGAGAAGTACACCACCGAGACGGTATCCGAGCACTGAATTTTTTTATTATAAATCGATTGGAGAAACTCGATCACGTCGGTTACATTGCCAATATCCGGGTTTTCACCTTTCAGATCATCTTGCGTCAGCTCAGAAATGTTTTTGACCAACACCCGATCAATCATCGCCGTATAGATTTTCTTTTTCGGTGCGAATTTTTTTCCCACCGTAACCCAGACAATATCGCCTTCCTGATACTTGTCAGTCTTGTCACCCATGCGGATGGTACAGGTTTTACGACGGCAAATCAACTGACTGTGATAGGTCGATGAATAAAAGTTCAACGCTCGCAAAATAAACCCTCCTATTTGCTTTGTTGCAAACTTATTTGGCCAGCCATTTTTCAGCCCGGGCGGCAACTTCCGCCAACCGCGCCTCGGATTGCACCAGGGCGATACGGATATAGCCTTCGCCGCACTCGCCGAATCCGATGCCGGGAACTACCGCAACCCCCGTATTTTTCAGCAAATCGGCAACAAAATCGAACGAGTTTTGTTTGGTCGGTACCGGTGCCCAGAGGTACATCGAGGCTTTGGGCCGCTCCACCTGCCAACCGAACCGGGCAAATCCATCGACCAGAATATCGCGGCGCCGTTGATAACGCAGCGCCGTTTCGGCAATACAGTCATCCGGGCCATTCAGTGCGGCAATCGCCCCCTGTTGTATCGCGTGAAAGATCCCATAGTCAAAATTCGACTTTAGTCGGCCAAGTAAGGCAATGACCTCGGCGTTCCCCACCACAAAGGCCACGCGGCAACCAGCCATGCTGTAAGTCTTAGACAGGGAATGGAACTCGATGGAGACATCCTTTGCGCCGGGAATCGACAGGAAACTGTCGGGCCGGTAGCCATCAAACACCAGTTCGCTATAGGCAAAGTCATGGATGACTAGAAAACTGTATTTCTTGGCCAACTCGACAACTTTGACAAAAAATTCCCGCGGCGCGGTCGCGGCCAAAGGATTGTTCGGGTAGTTCAGGATCATGATTTTGGCCCGCTTCAATATTTCTGGCGAAATCGCGTCCAAATCAGGCAAATAAGCATTTTCCGGTTTTAAAGGCATTGTGACGATTTCGGCACCGGCGACCAGCGGCCCGGCAAAGAAGATTGGATAACCCGGATCAGGTACCAGCACTACATCACCGGGATTGACCAGACATAAACCAATATGCGCCAGTCCATCCTGCGATCCCATCAACGAATGAACTTCCGTCGCCGGGTCCAGCTTCACATTAAACTTCCGGGCATACCAACCGGTCACCGCATTCAGAAAATCCGGCGTCCCTTTGGATAGTGTGTATCCATAACTCAGATCGTCATCCAGTGCCTGTTTCATCGCTGCCACGATGTGCGGTGCCGGAGCCAGATCCGGACTGCCCAGACTGAGTGTGATGACATCCTGCCCTTGAGCAATCGCCTGTTTTCGCATCGTATCGACCTGCGTGAAAATCGCCGAAGTGAGTCCCTTTAATCGATCTGCCTGTTGAAACACTCGCATTCTCCCCTATTCTATGTCCACCTTAAATGGATATTTACTTTATAGATTCGCGATGGCTCGAAAAACTCCTTGTCGAATTGCAGGCTTTTTCGTGATTATTCGGCAAAAGTTCTCCCAGAACCAACAAAACCGCTAAGAAAACTGCAACCCTGCCAGATATAAATATCATATCTGACAGGGTTGCTATTAATTTTAGAAAGTCGCAGAAAGCCGCTGAATAACTTGATTGCTGTGATTGTTGTCTTGATTCGCAACGACTTGCGCCTGATTTTGCCGGTCGGCCAGAAAATGCTCCAGCCGTCGCTTCTGGCCTCAAATCAGCATCCCTGTTGATTTGACCAGGCAAAACTGAGTCACTTCGTCGGCGAATGCTACGACTCCAATCCAAGGCAATCTCCGTTATTTCAGCGGCTCCTTGCTCTTTAGGAAACCAATGATTTAACGATGAACGCATAAGGCAACTCGAATAATGAAGAGCATATTTGATTTGAACCATATAATTCGTCGTCAATACAGCGATACTTTACGAAAAAATCAACATGGAAGTTGATTTTAGGACTAATGCGAAGACTGGAGCATTTTAGTCCGTTAGGGAGTTGCTGCATGACGATACGAATTTAGGTGAAAAACAACAATGCTCGGAATTACTCAGAGTTGCCTTATGAAACCAATGATTAGCAAGTTACGCCTATAAACACCAAATAATTCCTAGCCTTGTTTCTTTTGCTGCACGTAGGCATGAATCGAGGCAGCAGCCTTCTTGCCGGCCCCCATCGCTAGAATGACAGTAGCGGCGCCGGTCACGATATCGCCACCGGCAAATACGCCTTCTTTGGTCGTTTTGCCATCATCATCGGCCACGATATTGCCATGTTTATTCGTGTCCATGCCTGGCGTAGTATCCTGAATTAACGGATTCGGCCCCTGCCCGATCGCAATGACCACCGTGTCCACATCCAGGACGAAATTCGAGTTCGCTCTTTCCACCGGACGACGACGACCGGACGCATCCGGCTCGCCCAGTTCCATCTGGACACATTCCAGTCCTTTGACCCAGCCATTGTCATCGCCGACCACCTGAACCGGGTTGGTCAGCAGTTGGAAAATCACGCCTTCTTCGTGCGCGTGTTCGACTTCTTCGGCCCGGGCCGGCA
>CAYQAS010000080.1:0-19579 GCA_964415525.1 uncultured Solibacteraceae bacterium | reverse complement strand
TCGGCCCCTCGGCGGCGAGCAGCGTGCAGGCGAGCAGGGCGAAAGGGCGCATGGATCCTCCCGGGATTCCTCGTAGCTTGAGGCATAATCCCCGTGCCTCGTATCACGTAGCTTTGGGTCTGCCTCTCCCGGCCCTCGGCCTTTCCCCGGAGTCCCCATGCGCACCCTCCGCCTGTCTGCCCTCGCCCTCGGGCTCGTCGCGACGCTGCCCGCAGCCGAGCCGCAGCCCCTGCTGATGCAAATGCCCGCCCTGAGCAAGAGCCACATCGCCTTCGTCTACGCAGGCGACCTCTGGCGGGTGGCCCGGGAAGGCGGCGAGGCGCAGCGGCTCACGACCGGCATCGGCATCGAGTCGAACCCGGTCTTTTCCCCGGATGGCAAGACCCTCGCCTTCACGGCCCAGTACGACGGCAACGTGGACGTCTACACCGTGCCTGCGAACGGGGGCGTGCCCAAGCGCGTGACCTTCCACCCCTCCGCGGACGTGGTGCAGGGCTGGACGCCAGACGGCAAGCGCATCCTCTTCGGCTCCGGCCGTACCGCCGGTTCCCGTTACTCGGAACTCTTCACCATCGGCCCGGAGGGCGGCCTGCCGGAACGCGTGGCCCTGCCCAACGCCAGCGAAGGCAGCTTCTCCCCGGACGGCAAGCAGCTGGCCTACGTGCCCCTGCGCCGCCCCTTCAGCACCTGGAAGCGCTACCGGGGCGGCCTGGCCACCACCATCTGGTTCGCCGATCTGGCCACCAGCAAGGTGGAGCCCCTGCCCCACAAGGACTCCAACGACTTCAACCCCCTGTGGGTGGGTGACAAGGTCTACTTCCTGTCCGACCGCGAAGGCCCCGCCACGCTGTTCACGTACGACACCAAGTCCAAGGCCGTGAGCCGCCTCCTGCCCGCCCAGGGCGAGGCCCTGAAGTCCGCCGCCGCCGGCCCCGGCGGCATCGTCTTCGAGCAGTTCGGCGCCCTCGGCTTCTTCGACCTCAAGACCGGGCAGGCGACGCCGGTGAAGGTCACCATCAAGGGCGACCTGCCGGAACTGCGGGAGCGCTTCGAGAACGTGGGCCGCGTCCTCACGAACCCCACCCTGAGCCCCACCGGCGCCCGCGCCGCCTTCGAAGCCCGCGGCGAAATCCTCACGGTCCCCGCGGAAAAGGGCACCGCCCGCAACCTGACCCAGACCCCGGGCGCCATGGAGCGCAGCCCGAGCTGGTCCCCGGATGGCCGTTATGTCGCCTGTTTCTCTGACGTGGACGGGAACTACGCCCTGCACCTCAAGCCCCAGGACGGCATGGGCGAGACCAAGATCATCCCCCTGGCGGAAAAGCCCGGTTTCTATTTCCAGCCCACCTGGAGCCCCGACAGCAAGAAGGTCGCCTACACCGATGCCCACTACAACCTGTGGTTCGTGGACATCGAGGCCAAGCAGCCCACGAAGGTCGATCAGGACCGCTTCTACACGCCAGCGGGCAACTTCTTCCACCCGCGGTGGTCCCCAGACAGCCGCTACCTGGCGTATGCGAAGCGCCTGAAGAACCACCTGGCGGCGGTGTTCATCCACGATGCCCAGGAGAAGAAGAACCACCAGCTCACGGATGGCATGAGCGACGCCCGCTATCCCGTGTTCGACCAGGACGGCAAGCACCTCTACTTTGCCGCCAGCACCGACTCCGGCGCCTCCCTGCAGCCGGATGTGCACAGCTCCGGCGGGCGCTCCAGTTTCAGCCTCTACGTGGCGGTGCTTTCGAACACGGATCCGAGTCCCTTCGCCCCCGAAACCGACGAGGAGAAGGGTGAGGAGAAAAAGGCGGACGAGAAGAAGCCGGATCCGAAGGCCAAACCCGTCGTCAAGCTCGACCTGGAGGGTTTCGCCCAGCGCATCCTGCCCCTGCCGCTGCCTCCGGGCAATTACGTCGCCCTGGCCGCGGGCAAGGCGGGCACGCTGTTCGCGTTGGAAGCGGGCACCGGCGCCCCCGGCCTCTCCGTGCGCCGCCACGACCTCAAGGCCCGCAAGAGCGACGTGCCCTACACCGGACTCCAGGGTTTTGTGGTGAGCGCCAATGGCGAAAAGGTCCTCACCCGTCAGGGCGGCAACTGGTCCATCGCCCCCGTGAAGCCCCTGGCCACGGGCAACGGTCCCACGCCGCCCATGCCTCCCGCCGCCCCCGGTGCAGGCATGAACGTGGCCGGGCTCGAGGTAAAGGTGGATCCCAAGGCCGAGTGGAAGCAGATGTTCCGCGAGGCGGTGCGCATCCAGCGCGAGTATTTCTACGACGCCAACCACCATGGTCTGGACCTCGAGTGGCTCGAGAAGCACTACAGTGCTTGGCTTCCCGCCGTGGCCAGCCGCCAGGACCTGAACTACCTGATGTCCGAGGCCCTCGGCGAAGTCACCGTCAGCCACATGGGCGTCGTCGGCGGCGATGTGCCCCAGGGCCGCTTCGTGGGCGTGGGTCTGCTCGGTGCCGACTATGAGTTGCACCAGGGCCGCTACCGCTTCGCCAAGGTCTTCAACGGCGAGAACTGGAACCCCCAGCTCCGCGCGCCCCTTGCTCAGCCCGGCGTCAACGTGAAGCCCGGCGACTACCTGCTCGCCGTGAATGGCCGCGCCCTCAGCGCCAGCGACAGCGTCTATGCGGCCCTTCAGAACACCGTGGGCAAGCAGGTCGTGCTCAAAATCGGCCCGAACCCCGACGGCACCGGCAGCCGCGAGGTCACGGTGGAGCCCGTGGGCAGCGAAATGGCCCTGCGCAACTTCGCCTGGATCGAGGGCAACCGCCGTTGGGTGGAGAAGGCCTCCAACGGCCGCGTGGGCTACGTCTACATGCCCGACACCGCCAACGGCGGTTACGCGTTCTTCAACCGCTACTTCTACGCCCAGGTGGGCAAGGAAGCGCTGATCGTGGATGAGCGTTGGAACGGCGGCGGCGCCCTGGCCACGGACATCATCGAGCTCCTCAAGCGCCCGCCCATGAGCTACGTCGCCACCCGAGACGGCTTGGACGAGCCCCAGCCCCAGGCTGCCATTCACGGTCCCAAGGTCATGCTCATCAACGAGAGCGCCGGCAGCGGCGGCGACGCCATGCCCTACTACTTCAAGAAGGCCGGCGTCGGAAAACTGGTGGGCAAGCGCACCTGGGGCGGCCTCGTGGGTCGCAGCGCTGGTGTGCCGCTGATGGACGGCGGCTTCGTGGGCACGCCCACCTCCGGCGTGTGGGACCCCCACAACCGCACCTGGATCGCCGAGAACATCGGCGTCGCCCCGGATGTCGAGGTCGAACTGGATCCCGTGGCAGCCCGCGCGGGCCGGGACAGCCAGCTGGAGAAGGCCCTGGAGCTGATCCTCGCGGAGCTGCCCAAGACCACCCCCGCCCCCGTGGCGCGGCCCGCCTTCCCGGTCTACAAACGGTAGCCGTCCCCCGTTCAAAGGCCCCTTCGCTGGTGCGGAGGGGCCCTTTTCGTCAAGATGAATCAATCACCACAAAGGAAACCCATGAACCGATCCCTCGCCCTTCTCGCCCTGTCCTGCGTCACCCTCAGCCTGTCGGCCCAGACCAAACCCGAGCCCAAGGCCAAGGCCAAGGCCACCAAGCCCGCCGCTGCCGCACCCAAGGCGCCCACCGTTCCCGCCGAGACCCCCAAGGCCGAAGTGAAGCCCATCAAGGTGGGGGATGCCGCCCCGGCCTTCAAGGTCGGCCGCTGGGTCAAGGGCGCGCCGGTGACGGAGCTGAAGAAGGGCCAGATCTATGTCGTTGAGTTCTGGGCCACCTGGTGCCCGCCCTGCAAGGACAGCATTCCCCACCTGACGGAGCTCTCCAAGAAGCTGGCGGGCAAGGTCACCTTCATTGGCGTGGATGTCTGGGAGCGCGGCAACGACGAGGCCGCCATCGACAAGAAGGTGGATGAGTTCGTGAAGGAATTCGGCGACAAGATGGACTACAACGTCTGCCGTGACGGTGCCGACAAGCACATGGTCAAGGCCTGGATGGAAGCTGCCAAGCAGCGCGGCATCCCCGCCGCCTTCATCGTGGACAAGGCCGGCACCATCGCCTTCATCGGCAACCCCCATCCGGGCAGCAAGGCCTTCGAGGAGGCCCTTGAGAAGATCGTGGCGGGCACCTGGGACGTGAAGGCCGCCATCGCCGCCGCGGAGAAGGAAGCCGCCGAAGAGAAGGTTGAAGAGGACAAGGCCAAGGCGCGCCAGGCCGCCTGGAAGGAAGTCAGCCCCGAGATCATGGCCGCCACCAAGGCCAAGGACTGGGCCAAGGTGCTCACGCTGGCGGACGCCGCCCAGGCCAAGTATCCCGACCTCAAGGCCAACCTGAAGCGCTCCCGCTTCCTCGCTCTGGCCGCCACGGACGCCGCGAAGGCCCAGGCCCTGGTGGACGCAGACCTCGTGAAGCCGGACATGCCCGCCTACATGAACACGGCCACCATCCTGCTGGGGGAAAAGGGCCTCGACAAGCGCTGGTCCGAACTGGCCCTGACCTGCATCGACAAGGCTCTGACCCTGGAGCCCAAGCTCGCCCCCCGCGTCGCCGGTCTGCGCTTCACCGCCCTCCTGCGCACGGACGCGGCCAAGGCCAAGGCTGCGTTCGAGGAGGCCAAGGGCAAGCCTGCCGCCACGGATCTGGCTGCGAGCCTGCTGCAGGAAGAAGGGGTTGAGAAGCCCCTGATGGAAGCCGCTTTGACCACCCTGGAAGAGGCGCTCAAGGATCCCAAGGCCAGTCCCATGCTCAATCAGACCTACGCAGAAGGCTGCTTCAAGCTCGGTCAGGCCGCCAAGGCCGCCGCAGCCCAGGAGAAGTTCTTCACCTTCGCCAAGGGGGCCGGTGCCCCGCCCCCGATGCTCGCGGAGATCGAAGAGACCCTGAAGAAGTACCAGGGCGCCGCAAAGTAGGCCCTCACCCCCTTCACGCAGAGGCCCGGGTCCGCCCGGGCCTCGTGCTTTGATACGGTGGAGTCATGCGTTGCGCCGCCCTCCTTCTCGGTCTCTCCCTCTGTGCCCAGGACACCCGCGTGATCCTGCTTGGCACCGGCAATCCCAGCCCGGTCCCCGACCGCATGGGCCCTGCCACGGCCGTGGTGAGCGGTGGGCGGGTCTACGTGGTGGATGCCGGGGCCGGCGTCGTGCGGCGGGCCGTGCAGGCGGGGCTTAAGGCCAAGGACCTCAACCGCCTCTTCCTGACACACCTCCACTCCGACCACACGTTGGGCTACCCCGACTTCATCCTCACCCCTGGCGTGATGATGCGCACGGAGCCGCTCCAGGTCTTCGGCCCCAAGGGCACCGTAACCATGACGAAGCACGTGATGGCCGCCTGGAAGGAGGACCTCGACATCCGCCTCCACGGCGGCGAACCCGGCAAGCCCGAGGCCTACGAGGTGCGGCCCAACGAGTTCAAGGCGGGAGAGATCTACCGCGATGAACATGTCAAAGTCATCGCCTTCCCCGTGAAGCACGGCAGCTGGAAAGAGGCCTATGGCTTCCGCTTTGAGGCCAAGGACAAGGTCATCGTCATCAGCGGCGACACCACGTACGACCCGCGGATGCTGGACTACGCCAAGGGCGCGGACATTCTGGTCCACGAGGTCTACTGCGAAGCGGGCTTCAAGACCCGGCCCAAGGAGTGGCAGCAGTACCACGTCGTCTTTCATACCGCCGCGACCGACCTCAGCCGACTGGCTGCCCAGCTCAAGCCCAAGAAGCTCGTCCTCACGCACCAGCTCCTGATGGGCAGCACGCCTGAACAACTGCTGAAGGAAATCCGCAGCACCTACAACGGCGAGATCGTGGATGGGCGGGATCTGGACGTGATCCGGTAGGGGGCAGGCCTTCCCTACCGCCTCACCGACGCCTGTCTGCGCATCTTCTCCGAGGTTTGGTGAGCCTGGGCGGCTTGCGCCAGCTGTCCGAGGGCTTCGTGGGCCTTCCCTTGGCATTCCATGGCCACGGGACTTTCCGGATAGGCCTCCACGAAGGCGCGCGCCACGCGCAACGAGTCCGCGGGCTTGCCGTCTTCCAGCAATTCCCCACACAGGCTCTTGAATTCCGAGGCGGCGGGGTGGGCCTGGATCCCCAGCCGCTGGCCCATCCGGGCGTAATGGGCCAGAACGATGTCCAGGCTGCCTTCGCTCAGAGGCTCAAGGGGTTTCCAGCCCCTGAAGAGGTCCTTCAGGGATTCCGGGAGGGAGGCCGCAGGCACATGCGCCTCCCCCGAAAGCACCTTCAAGCTGCAGATCAGGCCTTCGGAGGCATAGGGAATGCGGTCCTTGAGGGCGGCGTTCAAGCGGATGACGGTGGGATAGTCGTGCTCCCCCATGACGAGGAGGAGCCTGCGGGTGCCGCCCTTCCACTGCTTGACCAGATCGCCCAGGTTCTTTTGGAAGCTCGCCGAGGACAGCATGGCGCTTGAGGCGATATAGGTCCGGTACGCCTCGGGATGCTGGAACATCCCGTGGATCGCGAGGAAGGCGCTGCTGGAGGTGCCGTATAGGATTCGGTAGTCATGGGTGCGGTAGTTCTGGTCGATGAAGGGCGCCAATTCTTCCCGGAGGAAGGCCAGGAAAGGATTACCACGCCCCCCACGGTCCCCCTGAGGGGTCTTGAAGACCTCCGGCCAGACATCCTTGGAACGATCCGTGTTCTTGATGCCCACCAGGATGAATTCGGGGATCGCCCCCAAGGATTCCAGATACCGGATGCCGCCGATCAGCCCCTGGTTGAAGTTGATCTCTCCATCCAGCAGGTAGACCACGGGATAACGCTGACCCGACTCGGCGTATTTGCTGGGCAACGAAACGAATACGTCCCGCTTTTCCCCCACGTGGCGGGATTCCAGATGGTGGGTGAGGGTTGCGGGAATCTGGGCCGGAAGGGTAATCGTGAAACCCAGAACCAGGAGGCTAAAGAACCGCTTAAAATTAGTTTTGTCCATGATTTTCATTTCTTTTAATGATTCATCTTTGATGTATGAAGTCGCTTTTCACGGATGGCCTTCATCTTCAATTTTTCAATGACCGCGGCACTCACCCAGTAGACATCCTCATCAAAGTCTGGTGTATCCCGGGTAAAGAACAAGAATTTGCCATCAGGCGACACGGCAGGGAAACGCTCTAGGCCTTTGGTATTGATGAGTTCACCCAGGTTGATTCGCTCGGTCCAGCCCCCATCGGGCTGTCGAAAGCAAATATAAAGATCGCCAAAATCATCCTTGGGATTGAAATGCCTCCTACAGAAGATGAGGTAACTCTCATCAGGGGCAATATAGGGTGTCCAATTAAGAGAGCCGTCGTCTGGAGTATTGATACTTGAAGGCAGGGGTTCTGGCCGGGAATATTCCCCATCCCTAAATTCTGATCGATATATGGCAAGGTTTAGTTTTCTGCCCTCCATGTACCCCATGAAATAGAGGTTTCCATTGCGAGCGATGGACGGAAAGTAGACATGGCGCACTTCAGGGAATCGAGCAGGAAGATCTAGGCGCTTCGGCTCGCCCCAGCCATTGTTCTGCTTTTCAACGAAACAGAGTCCGTCTTGGTCGAAATACAGCCGTTTCCCGTCAGGAGCAAAAAAGGGCGCACCGCCATAGGGTGAATCTTCAGGCCCCGTCCACCGGCCCCCAACCCGACGCATCCTCTTGTGCGACTGAATCCATTTTTGATCACGGCCTATCCGGTTGGTCTGCCAGAACACTTCGCTGCCATCGGGAGAAAACGTCGGGGCGCAGTGTTCTTGGTACTCGCCTGAAACGAGTCCCCGGGCAAAGACCACCGGCGTATCTCCCGGCGGAGGCTGCCCAAGATAATCCCCCTTCAACCCTGGATTGGGTGTGGTGGCTTGAGCTTCCAGATCCAGTGCAGCGCTCAGGCATAAGAACAAAGGAATCAAACAACGACAAGTCACATCAATTCTCCTTTAAAGGTGGCAGGTTCAAGCGGCCAGGCTTTCCACGACTTCCATCCGAGCTGGGGTGGGTTCGATCAACCATGGCCTTACGCCTCACCGGCATGTTCCAGCTCTGGAGTTCCTTCTGAAACAGCACCGCGTGAGGGTAGTTCCTCAGGATGTCGGCCCGGTCCATGGGAGGCTCCGTGAACTGGTAGTGATTAGGCAGGATCTCCCGGGCTCCGACCCCCTCCGCCACAAGCCTCCGCAGTGTCTTGTCCTCCGTCAGAAGGTCGTGCTGGAGGAAGGCGATATCCACCTTCTTCTCGGGAAGCTTGAGGGCCCGGAAGGCCTCGAAGGACATCTGGGCGGGGTCGAAATCCCCGGTGTGGAAGAGCACCACATCCCCGACCCGCACGAGGTAGCCCAGGTTCTGGATCTCCGCCTCCCCCGCGGGCGTTTCTCCATGAGAGAGCGGGGTTGCCTCGACCTGGATTCCGGAGAGAACCTTGCGATCCCACTTCCCGGAGGTGGCTGAAAAAGTGAAGGTACGGCCTGGAAGATCCTTGAAGGGGGCCGTGGCTTGCACGCCCGACGCGAAGAGGGTCCTGGGATGGCGCAGGAGGTACTGGCGCACCATGTCGGGATCGAAGTGGTCGCCATGGGCATGGGTGACCAGGATCAGGTCGATGTCATCAAACGGCGGCTGAGCGCGGGCCAACGCGTCCTGGACCTCCGGGGGAAGCTCATAGGCCCCTGGGTATCCCCGAAAGAGCCCATCGATGAGGACCTTCTTCTTCCCGACCTGGATCAAGTGGCCGGCGTTGCCCACAAAGGTGACCCGGGCTCCCATGGCTTGGCCGGGAGGAGGGAGCGCCTGGGGCAAGAGGGCGCTGCACACCACTGCAAAAAGGCATTTCCGTGCCGCCATGGGGATCTCCTGGGATGAGGATCCTCCGAAGCACCGCATGCATGGCTTGACCTGATGCGACATCTTGCGAAGCATTCGTCATGAGGTATTGCGAACACGTAACACCCTGCAGGGCACTTTGGACCTAGGCTGGGATCCATGGCTTCCCTCTGTCGGCAACGCCGCGTGTTCTCCCGCTTCCGACCGGCGGGCCCGCGTCCTTGGACCTCCAAGCTGGCCCTGGTGCTGCTGGGCGCCGCCACGCTCGCGGTGGGCATCATCCTCGTGCTGCGCCCCTTCGCCATGGCCCGGGATGCCGGGATAGCCGTCAAGCAACGCCTGTCCATGAGCGCCAAGAGCCACTACATGGCCCTGGCGGAGCATTTTTCCTCCAAGCTGTCGCCTCCCGTGGATCCCGATACGGCACCGCCGGAGGTGATGGCACGCTGGCTTGAGCAGGAGCCTCACGTGATCGCCATCCTGCAGCGCCCGCTGGGGCGCCTGTGGATCCGCAAGGGCACGGCGTTCGTGTCCTCGGATCGCGAAGCCACGTATCTCGACCTGGCGCGCATCGCGGAGCGCTCCGTGAGGGAGAACGAGATCGGCGCCTGGGATGCCACGGGGGGATTGGGGTGCTCCGTCAGTCCGGGCTGGATCACGTTTTGGGAATGGCGCACGGGAAGTCCGGTGCTGGAGGCCTTGCTGAAACGCTCCCGCCTCGGCCCGGAGTCGGACTTCATTGCGGCATTCCAAACGGGAGCCGAAGGAGCCTTGCCGATCCCCTGGGTGGGCAGCACGGCTCCCGCAGCCCTGCAACAGGCCAAGACGAAAATCATTTATGGCGTCAATTTCTTCCCCGACACCTGGACCCTCTGGATCGCGGCCAAGGATGCAACGGATCGCACGGCGCTTCGGGCCTACACCCGGGCCCTCCTCTGGGGATGGCTCCAGTCCGCAGCCATCGTGGGGGCCGTTGGAGTCGGATTCTGGTTCCTCCGCCGACACAAGCGCCGCGAGACGCTGGACGCCGACCGCTTGGCCAACATCACCCACAGCCTGAAGACGCCCCTGGCCGTCCTGAAATTGCGCTGCGATACCCTGCGATTGGGCCGCGCCTCGGAAGCGGAAGCCCGGCACGAGCTAAGCCAGATGGGGGTGGAGGTAGACCGCCTCGCCACCATCATCGACCAGGCCCTACGCCGTTTCCGGGGCCAGGAGCCGGAATGCGTCCGGGAGGCCGTTCCTCCCGAATGGTTCCGACGTTTCACGGGCGAACTGGAACCCGCCTTCCAGGCAGAAGGGCGAGCCCTCCAGGTGGATCTCGCCACGGGAGCCCCCTGGGCTTCCCTTTCGAGCCTGAGGAGTGCCCTTCTGACCCTGCTGGAGAATGCCCTCAATCATGGAGCCGGAAAGGTTTGCCTCGAAACTAAGGTGGCCGGACACCAGTTCACGATCCGCATCTCGGACGAAGGCCCCGGCCTGGATCCTGCGGCCCTGCGCCGCCTGGGCCGGCCCTTTCAGCGCATCCGGAAGCCCGGCCAGGAGGGCTTTGAACGGGAGGGCATCGGCCTAGGCCTGCACCTGCTGGTCCAGTCCGCCCTGGAGGAAGGCTGGGGCCTGGAGATGACTGCGGGACCAGGGATGGTCGTGACCCTGCGGATGCCGGCTGTGGAGGGCGCATGACGCGAATCCTGATCGTGGAGGACGACGAGGCGATGGCCCGGCTCCTCGCCACCAACCTGCGTTTCGAAGGGTTCGACATCTTCCTGGCCAGGAACGGCCTTGAAGCCCTGGAGATGCAGACCACCCATCATGCGGATCTCCTGGTGCTGGATCTGATGCTGCCGGGCCTGGACGGCTTCCAGGTTCTGCAAGAGCTGCGGAACCGCAACGACCGGGCCGCGGTGATCGTCCTCACCTGCCGTAAGCGGGAGATCGACCGCCTGAAGGGCCTCAACCTCGGGGCGGACGACTACATGGGAAAACCCTTTTCCATCCTGGAACTGGTGGCCCGGATCCGAGCGATTCTGCGCAGGGCGAAGGCTCCCGATGCCCCGCCCCAGACCTGCTCCGGAGCCTACGTGCTGGACCATCTCCGCATGCGGGCCACCCGGGACGGTCGCGATCTCCAGCTCACACCCCGGGAATTCCTGCTTACGGCCGTGCTCTGCCACCACGCCGGGACGACCCTGACCCGAGAGGATCTCCTGGAAGCCTGCTGGGAATCCGATGCCCGCCCCAGCCTCCGCACCGTAGACGTCCACGTCGCCCGCCTACGCCGGAAGCTGGATGCCGCGGAGGACGAACCCATCGCCACGGTGGCGGGGGAAGGCTATCGCTGGGTGTTCAGTCCCGAGTGGTGAGGACGACCCCAGTCCAACCGTTGAGTGCCGCCCGAAACCCCCCCTCCGGCCACCAGGTTTGCCCGAAGCCGTCGCCTACCCCTTCTGCGCCAGACTCCGCAGGGTAATGAAGAGTTTCCTCAGGGCAGCCGGCACCCCCTCGGGGCCGCGCTGCCCGGCGGCTTCCGCCAGGGCCAGGGCCATGCCGGGCTTGCTCACGCGATGCAGGGCCTGCTTGATGATGGCGGTGGGGTCGGTGAGGCCCGGCTCGGCCTCATGGCGAAAAAGGCTCGCATACCCGTGGTGCCAGAGCAGGTGCTCCACATCCCGTGCGGGGAGTCCCGTGATGTGACGGCTGGCCTTGCGGCCGTACAGCCGCGCCGTCGCCTTGGCCACATAGCCCCGCCCCGCGTCGTCGCCATCCGCCAGCACATGCCAGGGGATTCCGAAGTCGTCGGCGAAACGGATCAGCGGGCTCAGCCCCGCCTGGGCGAATTCAACGCAGGCGATGCCCTCCAGGGGAAAGCTGAGTCCCGCGATGCGCGCCAACTCCGGCAGGAGCCAGGCCTCCGTTTCACCTTCCACCAGCAGCCAGACCCGCGCGAAGAGGGCCTGGGCGCGGTGCGTGCGCACGTGGAAGGCCACGCGCCGAGCGTCTGAGGCCGAAAGCGGCCGGTTCTCCCGGGGAAAGACCTCCACATGGTCAGGCCGCCGCACCAGCCGCCGCAGGGATCGCAGGGACTGGCTCGCGAGAAGCTCACTGCTGGAGGTGGCCACCAGTTTCTGCCCCGGGAGCTGGGCGATGAGACTCCAGGCGGTGGCCAGCTGAATGGGATGGAGATGGGTCTCGGGATCCTCGAAGAGCAGGATGGGCTGGGCCCCCACGCTGCGGGGCGACTCCGCTTCCGCCTTGAGCATCGCCCCGATCAGCGCCAGCAGCGCCACCTGCCGCATCCCCGCCCCGGCCTTGTGGGCCAGTTCCGACAGGGTGAACTGATCCGCGAAATCCACCGGCGCATCTGCCATGTCCTTGGCCCGCCGCACCCCTTGGCCAGCGGTGGGCAGGGCGTGGAAGAGGTCCGGGCGGGTCTCCGCCAGCTGATGCAGGGCCTCCAGCCCCCGGGCCAGCTCATCGGGATGCACCTGATGGGGCGAGGCCAGCAGCCGCTCGAAGACCTGGCGCACGGCCCGGGCTGGCGTCTCCCGGACTTCTGGCCCCTTGGATGCCACCGGCGCCAGCATCCAGTCCGCCAGCCGCAGTTCCGTGAATACGTGCAGAGGATGGGCCTCCAGGAGTCGCTCCGCCAGGAGGGAGGCATCGATGCCCGGCAGTTTCCGCTCCCGCCCTTCCGGCCCCAGAAAGCGGCGATCCACCTTCATCCGCCCGCGGCTGGGCCGCCGCGCGGTGATGGCGAGGCGCACGTGGAAGGCGCCCTCGTCGTCCCGCCAACCCGCCTCCTCCAGCCCCGTCAGAGGCTCGCCGCCGAAGCCCAGGGTGATGACCATGCGTCGGGCGATGGGGGTCTTGCCCAGCTGCAGGCGATGGAAATCCGCCTCCGTGAGGGGGCGGCTGCCCAGCACCGTGGAGAGGGCCTCCACCAGGCTGGTCTTGCCCCACGCGTTCTCGCCGAACAGGACGGTCGTGCCCGGCTCCAGGTCCAGGTTCAGGCGGCCGATGCCGCGGAAGTTCACGATCTCCAGGGATTCAAGACGCATGGGACCACCGGGCAGGGCAGAGCTTTCCCTCTGCTTGTCGGACGTCGGCCTGCCGATAAAACGCGAGCACGGAAGCGCACCGTCCCAGGAGGGGACCCATGGATCGTATCGCAGGGGTGCCGGACCGGCACATGCAGGACGCGCTGTTGTTGAAGATGGCCCTGGAGCGGAAGGACTTCCAGCAGGCCCGCAAGGAACTGGATGAGGCCCTGGGCGCGGAACAGCCCACGACCTCCGCAGAAGCACCACCCGCAAGAGCCGCCAAGGCTTCCCAAGCGTCTGGCATCGGGCTCTCCGTGGACATCCTGGAGATCCAGCACCTCGAAGTGAGCCTCGAGACACCGGATGTCCAATTCCATGCGGAGGTCACGCAGATGACCCGTGTGCAGCTGCGAGCAGGCATCGCCAGCGGCGGCCCCCCTCAGCGGGAGGATCCGCTGCTGGTGGATCTGGACGGCGACGGCCCCGAAACCACCGGGGAGCGGGGTGCCCGGGACTTCGACCTGAAGGGCGCGGGCCAACGTGCGCCCACCTCCTTCGCCACCGGTGGGGATGCCTTCCTGGCAATGGATCGCAATGGGGACGGCCACATCACGTCGGGGAAGGAGCTCTTCGGCGACCAGCACGGCGCCGAGGACGGGTTTGCGGAGCTGGCGAAGTTCGATGCAAACCGGGACGCCCGGATCGATGCGGCGGATCCTGTATTCGACCGCCTGCGGCTCTTCGACGGTCAGACCACCCGCACCCTGGCGGATGCCGGCATCGAGTCCCTGGCCCTCGCGCCCATTCGCACCGTGAAGGAGCTCGCCCATGGCGACGCCGTGCTGGCCAGCGGCAGTGCCAGCGCGCAGGGCCGCACGGTGCCGGTCTACGCCATGGCACTCCAGACCTTTGGGGGCACGGATCGCATGGGATAGCGCCCGAAACCAAAGTGCTCAACCTTTGCAGAACTAACCCCCACGGGATCTGGCGCGTGTCCAGCCTGACGACAGTGATTGTCCACAACCGCCTCGTGCTGACACGACAGGTCGGCTGGACCACCTTCGAAAGGCCACCATGTTCTCCCCCCGCGTGCTCCGCCCTGCCTTCGCCTTGTCTCTGTTTGCCTCCACGCTGGTAGGTCAGGCTGCCCCGCCGAAGTCGCCCCTCACGCGCCTCCAGGCCATCCGCCCCCGTGCGGAGCGCACCCAGGTACTCGTCCTGGGCACCTTCCACCTGAGCGAGCTGGGCAAGACCTTCCAGCCTTCCATGGTCGAGGGTCTGCTGAAGCAGCTGGAATCCTTCAAGCCGGACGTCATCGCCGTAGAGGACCGCCCAGGAGCCTGGATCCACGAGATGGAACTGCGGGCCAAGGCCACGGACATCCATCCCATGCTCCTGGACGACTTCGCCCAGCCCCACCTAGACCAGGGCCACGAGGCCCAGGCGATTCTCAAGCTCGACATGATGCAGGCCGCCTTGGAGCGTCGCAGCAAGCCTGCCCCCGTTGCAGGCGCTGCCGAGCTCGTGCGCCACGCCCTGCTCTGCATTGCGGCGTACGAACGGCCCAGCGCGATCCTGGCCTGGTCACGTGTCCCCAAGGACGATCCCGCCCGTGCCCAGGTGCCCGCGGCCCTGGCCGCCCAGCTCGACCGGGCCGTGGCGGCACCCGGGGAGATTCCGGCGGTGGCGGTGACCCTGGCGCGCCGCTTGGGTCACGGAGAAGTGGCCTGCGTGGATGATTTCGAGGACCCCGAGCTGATCATGAAGATCTTCATGGATCACAAGGCAGCTGCGGCGACCTCGCCGATCTACCAGGCCGCCCAGAAGGTGCCCTTCCGCCAGAAGGACCGCGACGCCAAGGCCGCCGCGGTGAAATCCGGCGACTTGCTGCCCTACTACGCCTGGCTCAACGGTGCCGAGCACCAGGAGGCCGACGTGGAGAACCAGTGGGGTACCCTCCTGCGCACGGGCTTCAAGGATGGTTCGGACCGCGGCCGGGTGGCGCTGTGGGAGAACCGCAACCTCAAGATCGCCGCCCGTATCCGCGCCGTAGCGTCCCGCTTCCCCGGCAAGCGCGTGCTGGTCATCTACGGTGCGGCCCACAAGCCCTTCCTGGATGCCTACCTGGGGGCTTGCACCGACCTGCGAGTGGTCCAGCCCCTGGAGGCACTCAAGCTGAAATAGCGCGCTGTCCCAGGCATCCTACCGAGGTCTCCCGGAGGCCTCATGCGCACCGTTCTTGCCGCCCTCATCGCACCCGTCCTGGTGGCCCAGGCCACCGCGCCGGTGCACAAGGTGGAGCAGCTGTCGCCTCACGCCTACGCCATTTTCGGCCAGGGCGGGAACATCGGACTCTTCGTGGGCGACAAGGACGCGGTGTTGGTGGATACCCAGTTCGCGCGGATCGTACCGGGGCTGCTCGAGACCCTCGCCAAGATCACGGACAAGCCCATCCGCTTCCTCATCAACACGCACCACCACGGCGACCACGTGGGGGGCAATCCGCTGCTCACGGGCAAGGTGCAGGCCATCATCGCCCACGCGAATGTGAAGACCCGCATGATCCAGGAACAGACGAAGCTCGACGCCGACAAGCGGGGCGGACTTCCGACCCTGCTGGTGGGGGAGGCGGATCCCGCCAAGCCGGCCCGACTCGACGTGAGCCTGCCGGGGCTCGACTTACACCTCGTCCATCGGAGTGCGGCCCACACCGACGGCGATCTGGTGGTGGGCTTCCCCCAGGAACTCGTACTGCACATGGGCGACCTGTTCTTCCTGGGCATGCTGCCTTTCGTGGACACCACCGGCGGCGGCGGGCAGTTCGCGGGGCTGCTGGAGACCGTGACCTGGTTCGCCTCTTGGGTGCCCGAGGGCGCCAAGATCATTCCGGGTCACGGCCCCGTGTGCGGCCGCAAGGAGCTGTTGCGCTACCGCGACCTGCTCAAGGCCCTGGACGCCCACGCCAAGGCCAACCCCGGCAAGACCAGCAAGGAACTCGCGGTGAGCTTCCCAGTTACGGATTGGCCTGAGTGGAAGCCCCGGGAGGACTTCGTGAACTGGGAGAGCCTCTTCCAGGCGGTGTCGGGGCGCGGGTCCGGACGGGTGATGAAGCAGTAGGCCTGCCGGCCCCGCAGGGGAAGAAACGTTTTCGAGGGTATGAGGAAGAGTCCCCAACGCAGCAGCCGCGCGGAGGGTGTGACAGGCGGCCTCAGCGTCACGGGCACGACCTCCCGGCCCGCTTCTTCGGATTTTGGGCGGTTAGGGCATCGGTCTTGGGGCGCATAGCCAGCTGGATTCCGCGTTGTTCGTTGGGCATAAGCTAAGATGATCCACGGCGCATAACTACCGATGCAGCACAGGGCTGGAGAGCGCCTTCGCCCGCCCGCGAACCCGAGCCTCGCAGCATTTCGACGGCCAGCCGAAATGTCCCAGAAGCCGTGGGCCTCACGGCTTGCGCAGGGGTGGATTGAAGCAGCTGGTGCTGTCTAGATTGCTGGTTTATTCCCGCGCCGTAAAACACCATTGAATAGGGACAAAAATAACGCGAACCGGAGTGAACTCCGCACTTAAATGAGCCCAAAACGTTCCAAGCTTACCAACTCGAAACACCTTGTCTCAACTTTTGGGATTCCCTCAATCTTCGCCAGACCAAGAGATCCCCACAACCTGGACCAAGCACGGGCACGCCGAGACCATTAAATATAATTCATTCGGCCCCACAAAGAGCTCAGGGATGATCACGGAAGGCGGAGGCCAAATAAAAAAATTATTAACAAATTGCAACAAGAGAAATCAATTCTGGAAGAAACCACTCTGTATTAGATTTTAGGAAGGAACAACCCAAGACTTCCGATGGATAAAGCCAAGATTGTGTTGTTATAGATTCAAATTCGATATAAATTTCACAAACAACCCCACGTGGGGGGGGGGGGCGATGAAGCCACCGGGTAGTTTGCCGGAGCAGCTTTTCGCCAAGGTTGCCCTTGAGTGGCAGCCATAGCTTTACAAATTCACCGAAGGAGTTCCTCCATGACCAAGCCACTGATCACCCTCTTTGCAGCCATGGTGATTGTCTCGCCGCTCTCCGCGCAGATGATCGCCCAAGGCAAAAACCTAACCTGGTCCACCAACACTGGCCAAACAGGGACCATTCGCATCAGCCTTGTAAACGGTCAGTACTTCGAAGTCGAGCAGACCAACGAAAAGAACCGGGCCGCGGGCATCGTCAAACTGGTCGGTGCCGTGGTTGATAACGGCCGAAAAGTCGTGCTCATCAATGGGGGGCAGTGGAAGGAAGTATGGGAAGGCTCCCTGTCCGACCACGAGATCAACGGCACCCTGGCGGTAGGGTCCACACGGTTCACGTTCAGGATTGTGGAGCCCGCGGCAATGGGGGATTCGAGGAACCCCTTCTCCGAGGGCAAGATCATGAAATGGAGTTCTGGTGCAGGTCAGAACGGCGTCATGCGTGTGGTTTCTTCACAAGGTTCCAGGTTCGTTCTGGAACAGAAGAACGACCGGAACGTCGCCGCAGGCCTCACCCGATTTGAAGGCGAATTCGTGGATGGCAAGGTTACTCTCACCAACCGGCAATGGAATGAGTCCTGGACGGGGACCTACATCAACAACAAAGTGATCGGTAAAATCAACGGTAGGAGCGATTTTTCAATCTTTGACATAGGGGAACCCACAGCGATGATCGCCCCGAGAAACCCCTTCTTTGAGGGGAAGACGATGAGGTGGACTTCCGGCGCGGGTCAAAACGGCACCCTGCGAGTGGTTTCCTCCTCAGGATCCAGGTTCGTTATCGAGCAGCAGAACGACAGGAACACCGCGGCGGGCCGCATCCGCTTCGAATGCGAGATCATCGACGGCAAAGTCACCCTGGTTAACAAGCAGTGGAACGAAATCTGGGTCGGCACGTACCTCAATGGCAAGGTGATCGGAACGATCAACGGCAGGACCGGGTTCTCAATCTTCGAATAAGGCCCACGCAGGAATCGCGTTAGTGCCAGGAGCGATTATGGTTATTGCATACTTAATGCGGCGCTTCCGCGTGAGTTCGCTGCTTGCCTTCATGCTCCTGTGGGGTGCATGGCTGCCGATGATCGGAGCCCAAAAGGGCCCCGGTTCGGCACTTAGCCAGGCCATCGCCAGCGGCAAATATGCCCAGGCCCAGGCCGCCATTCAGGGCGGGGACGACGTAAACGAGGTGTTCGAAAGGGACACCATGCTCTGCCGAGCCATCGCCTCCAATAACGTTGAAATTGCGATGCTAATCCTGCAATCGCCCAAGGTGGACGTCAACAAGAGGGGCACCTTCGTGGATGGTTTCAACGATGAGTGGGAGCGCACGCCCCTGATCATCGCCTGCAAGCGGGGATATACGGAGATCGTCAACCAGCTGGTCAAAAAGGGGGCCGATCTTAACGCCAGGGACCGGGCGAACGGTTCGCCCCTGGAACGCGGCAGCACCCCTCTGATGATGGCTGCCGGCTTCGACCACATGGAGACGGTGCGAACGCTGTTCGCCCATGCGAAAAAGCCCGACGTCCAACTGCGGAACAAGGAGGGCAAGTCAGCGTTCTGGATGGCCTGTGCCAACGAGAACCTTGAAATGGTGCAGTTCCTGTTCGGTCAGGGCGCCAAGGTCGACGTGCCAGACAAGGATGGCAAGTCCGTCCTCACCACCACGCTTCTGCATAAGAAATTCGATGTGCTCGATTTCCTCGTGGCCAAGGGGGCGGATATCAACCGGGTGGACGATGCGGGGCTCACGCCGCTCATGACCGCCGTGATCAGCAATCACAGCCAAAAACCCCTGGTGCTCAAGTATCTGGGCAGGTTCCTCACCTTCAAGCCCAAGCTGGATCTTCAGCAGATCAAGCCTCGGGCCGGAGGGGAATCCGCCCTGCACCTCGCCGCCCATGCGGGTTTCGTGGAAGGCATTCAGATGCTGTTGGACCATGGCGCGAACCTGGACCTAGCATCCCTAACGATGGGCCGCACCGCTCTGGCGACCGCCGTGGTGGCCAAGCAGCTGGAAGCTGCGCGCTGCCTCCTCAAGCGCGGCGCCAAGACGGAATTGGCGGACAAGAGCGCATTTACCCCGCTGATGCTGGCAGTCATCAAGGCAGAACCGGATATGGTGCGCACCTTGGTGGAAGGGAGGGCCCTCACCGAGTTCCGTGCGCCGGGCCACAACCATACGCCTCTGGTGGCTGCGGCTGCCAATCTCGATCCCTTCAATCATGGCAAGTGCATGACCATCATCAAAATTCTGCTGGACGCCAAAGCTGACATCAATTTCCAGGCCTCGGACGGCAGAACCGCACTGATGGCTGCCGCCGCCAGCAGCAACCAGGGCCAAGGTTTGGCCACGGCAACCCTGTTGCTGGACCGGGGCGCCAACCCGGATGTGGCGAACACCAAGGGTGAATCACCGCTGATGCTGGCCGCCGGCAACGGCAATGAGAAGATCGTCAGGCTCCTACTGAAGAAGGAGGCCAAGGTCGACCTGAAGACCGGTGCAGGCGAAACGGCCATGAGCTTCGCGCAGCGCTCCGGCAATGCTTCGATCGTTTCGTTGCTCACTGCCAAGGGTGCCAAGCCTGATGCACCCCTCACTCTGGCCAAGGTCGTCGTCAAGGAACTGGTGGGCACCTGGGTGGGTCAGCAGGACGGCCTGCCCCAGGCCGTGTTCAATCTCGTCTTGAACAAGGACAACAGCTTCACCTTCGTGTC
>CAYQAS010000079.1:17746-19926 GCA_964415525.1 uncultured Solibacteraceae bacterium | reverse complement strand
GCCCACGGGAGTCCCGCGACGTGTCGGCTGCCCGTGGGGGGGTTGGCCGTCGGGGCGCCCTTCCGGGGTTGCCTCGGCGTGCCTGAGGCCTTCGCCGGCCACTTCGCCATCGGCACGTTCCTTGAACCTGCGCTCACCTACGGCCGGACCCATGCGGCCCATGGGCACCATCATGGCCCTGCGATCCTGCTGGCGGGGGTCTCCACAGCCCTCGGCATCGGGGCGGGCTGGTTCGGCTGGTCGCGCTACAAGGCGGGCATCGCCTGGGAGACCGCCTTCGAATCGCGGTTCCCCACCCTGCACCGGGTGCTGCTGAACAAGTACTACGTGGATGAGGGTATCGAGATCGGCTTCTTGGCGCCGCTGCGGGCCTTTGGCCGCTTTCTCTGGCGGGGCGTGGATGCGGTGCTGATCGACGGCATCGGCATTCGGCTGGCGCCCGCCCTGGTCCAGGCCACTGGCCACTTCGCCGCCTTCTTCCAGACGGGCCGGGTGCGCAACTACGCCCTGCTCATGGGCCTGGGCCTCCTCGGCCTGCTGTGGGCCTTCGCCCGATAGGAGCCGGACGTGACCCCCTGGTTGAACTCCCATTTCCTGACCTTCCTCGTCTTCGCCCCGGTGCTCTGGGGGCTGATGGTGATCTGCTTCCCGGAGCGCCAGGCCAAGCTCGCCAGGCTGGTGGCCCTGATGGGTGCCGTGGCCTTCCTGGCCATCGGCGCCACCAAGCTGCTGGCCTTCCCGCAGGATGCGGGCGGCGTGCTCTACCAGGAACGGATGTTCCTGTTCAGCCTCGTGAACTTGCCGGTGGAATACCACTTGGCGGCGGACGGACTGAACTTCTGGCTGGTGCTGCTCACCCTGGTGCTCACGCCCCTGACGCTGCTGGGGACCTGGAACAGCCTCACCAAGCGTTCCGGCGCGGCCTTCGGGCTCTTCCTGATGCTGCAGGGTGGCATCCTCGGCGCCTTCTTCGCTCAGGACCTCTTCGTCTTCTACCTGTTCTGGGAGGCCATGCTCCTGCCCATGTATTTCCTCATCGGCGTGTGGGGCGGGGATGAGCGGAAGTACGCGGCGAACAAGTTCCTGCTCTTCACCTTGGCGGGTTCGCTGCTGTGGCTCGTGGCGCTGCTCTTCATTGCTACGAAGGCGGGCAGCTTCGCCCCGTCCCTGATGGCCCAGGCGGCGTTGGTGCTGCCTTGGAAGGCGCAGTGCTGGCTATTTGCCGCCTTCGCCCTGGCCTTCGCCATCAAGGTGCCCCTCTTCCCGCTGCACACGTGGCTGCCGGATGCCCACGTCCAGGCGCCCACCGCCGGTTCTGTGATCCTGGCGGGCGTGCTGCTGAAGCTCGGCACCTACGGTTTCCTGAAGTTCGCCATTCCGATCTTCCCGGCGGCGGCGGTGGCCTTCGCCAAGCCCCTGGCGGTCCTCAGCGTCATCGCGATCATCTACGGCGCCCTCGTCGCCATGGTGCAGGACGACATCAAGAAGCTGGTCGCCTACTCCTCCGTGAGCCACATGGGCTTCGTGATGCTCGGCATCGTCAGCTTCACGGAGGTCGGCATCCAGGGCGCGATCCTCCAGATGCTCAACCACGGCGTCAGCACCGGCGCGCTCTTCCTCCTCGTGGGCTTCCTCTACGACCGCGCCCACACGCGCCAGATCGCGGCCTTCGGCGGCGTGGCGCATCGGATGCCTGTCTTCACGGGCTTCTTCCTGGTGGTCACCCTCTCCAGCATCGGGTTGCCTCTGACCAACGGCTTCGTGGGCGAGTTCCTGATCCTGAACGGCACCTTCCTCGCCGGATTCAGCTGGGGGCCCCTCGTGGCGTCCATCGCCACCCTGGGCGTGGTGCTTGGCGCGGTCTACCTGCTCTGGATGGTGAAGCGCGTCTTCTGGGGCGCGGAGAATCCCGATCCCGAGAGCGGTACCTCCCCCCCGCACCATTGCCTGGCGGGATGGGAGGTCGGCCGGATGGGGCCCGTCGTCGGGGTGGAATCCCGAGGGCCCAGCGGGAGGTACAAATGCTTGTGCGGCTTGGTCAGGGCCTCGGCGACGTTGGTGGGCGACCCGTTCGGCAGTTTCAGTTCCTCCGCCATACGCGAGGCAGCGAGCCCGGTCGCCGACGAACCGACCTGGATCGAGAACACGGCTCCGGCCGCAGCCAGCTTCTGTGTCTTCTG
>CAYQAS010000079.1:0-17736 GCA_964415525.1 uncultured Solibacteraceae bacterium | reverse complement strand
CAACCTGCACCATGACCGGACGGGTTGGGAGATCGGCGTGATGGTGCCCATCGTCGTGCTGATCTTCTGGATGGGCCTACGACCGAGTTTCTTCATGGCCCACTCGACGCGACAGGTGCTCGCGCTCGTGCAGGGTTCCGGCGCACCTGCCGCCCGGACGCCGCGCTTCATCCTTCCCGTCGGCGCCCCCGCCCATGAAGCCCCAGCCCATCCTGCCGCGGAGGCCCACCGATGAGTCTCAGCCCCAGTGAAATGGCCGCCCTCTGGCCGGTGCTCATTCCCGCGCTGGTGGGCTGTGTGCTGCCCATCGCCGCCCTCGATAAGGATCAGGCGACGCAGAAGTGGATTCGCGGTGCCATGTTCGTCATGACCCTGGCGGCCCTCGGCGGTGCCTTCTTCTACACGACTCGCCTCTGGGTGTCCGGCGCGCAGCCGGAATTCGGTTTCCTGCGCATGGACCGGCTGGCCCAGTTCTCCACCCTCTTCCTGACGGTGGCGGGCGCTCTGGCGGTGCTCCAACTTTGGGACCACCTCCACCAGGAGGGTTGGGTGAAGGGCGAGGCGCTGTCGCTCCTGCTCTTCAGTGTCACGGGCATGGTGATGTTCGCGGCCACCACCCACATGCTCCTGCTATTCCTGGCGTTGGAGCTGCTCAGCATCCCGCTCTACGTCCTTACGGGTCTCATGAGAATGCGTCCTGCGGCGGCGGAAGGCGGACTGAAGTATTTCCTCACGGGAGCCGTGGCCTCCAGCTGCTTCCTGATGGGGGGCGTGCTGCTCTATGGCGTCACCGGCAGCCTCGACCTGACGGTGGTGGCGCATCGTCTCGCCCAGGGTCCGCTGGACCCCCTGGCTCTGGTGGGCGGCGCGATGCTGCTGCTGGGCTTCCTCTTCAAGGTCGGTGCCGTCCCGTTCCACGGCTGGGTGCCGGACGTCTATGAGGCGGCGCCCCATCCGATCAGCGGCTTCATGAGCGCGGCCACCAAGGGCGCGGCGTTCTTCGCCCTGCTGCGCATCTTCCCCTGGAACCTCTCTGCCATGGGCGCGATGCAGCTCAAGGTGGGGTCGGCCATCGCCGTGCTGGCGGTGCTCACCCTCGTCTTCGCGAACCTCGCCGCCCTGGCCCAGACCAACGTGAAGCGCCTCCTGGCCTACGCCAGCATCGGCCAGGCGGGCTACCTGCTCCTGGCCTTCGTGGCCGGGACGCCGGAAGCCTACGCCGGTCTGCTCTTCTACCTCGCCGCCTACATGGCCATGAGCCTCGGCGCCTTCGGCCTGCTGACGGCCCTGGGCCTCGTGGGAGAGCGGACGGACCTCATGCACTTGCGCGGGCAGGGCTGGAAGCGCCCCGAACTCGGCATCGCCGCCGCCCTCTGCATGTTCTCCATGGCGGGCATCCCGCCCCTCGCGGGCTTCTACGGCAAGTACCAAATCTTCAAGGAACTGGTGGGCACGGGGCACATCGGCCTGGCCGTTCTGGGTGTCATCGCCTCCCTGGTGTCAGTGGGCTACTACCTTAAGGTCGTCATCGCCCTCTTCATGGAGGAGCCGAGTGCAGCCCATGAGCGGGAGGAGTCGGAGAAACCGCCGGTGGAGACCCCGCTGTCCAGCGCCACGCTCCTGGTGTGCGGCCTTCTGATCGTGCTGATGGGCCTGCTCCCGGGCGCCGTGTCGCGCAGCCTTTCGGGGCGTGTGATCCAGGATGCCGCGCCCGTGGTGGCCCCGAAGTAGCTATGTCCGAGTTGCGGTGCCGAGGGCGCAGGTGGAAACCCGCGCCCCTTGTCTTTCCCGCTTATCGGTCTGCCTCAGCCAAAAGCGATGGAACCGCGAAAGACACGAAACTCCAATCGCGGAGCCGCCCGGGCCTTCGGCCCCCAGCCGCATGTGGCTGGCTTCGCAAGCGGGGGTCTGACCGGCCATGTGAGCCTGCCAGTCCCCCCCTTGCGAAGAGGCGGCATCGTTCGTGATCCCCATTTCGCGCGCCCGAAGGGCGATTCGCGTTTTTCGCGGTTCCAACAGTTCAAGGAATGGCACCTTCAGGCTGAGGTTGGCCGATAACTAGGCAGTCTTTTTCCGCGAATCGGTGAAAAGTTGGAGGGGAGCTTCAACCCTTTGCCTCGTTCTTGCCTCGTATGTAAAGGTAGAGTTGCGACTGGATTTTTGACTTTCGAGGTGCCCATGAAACGGATGACCTGGTTCGGGATCGGTGCTGCGGTGCTGGTGGCCGGTGGCGGAATCGCCTGGGTGGCCACCCGGGACAAGGACGAGGTGAAGTTCCGTTACGCCAAGGTGGAGCGGGGCGCCATCCGTCAGCGGGTAAGCGCGACAGGCCAGCTCTCCGCCGTGGTGCAGGTGAGCGTCGGCACCCAGGTGTCCGGCATGATCACGATGATCAATGCGGACTTCAACAGCATTGTGAAGGCCGGGCAGGTCATCGCCCAGATCGATGCCACCCCCTGGGAGCAGGGCGTGAAGGATGCCGAGGCCTCCCTGACCCGCGTGCAGTCGAATTACGACGACGCCAAGCGCCAGTTGGACCGTACCCGCCGCCTCTTCAAGGAAAAGCTGGTAGCGGAACAGGATCTCGACACCAAGCAGGCGGCCTTCGACAGCGCCCGCGCCTCCCTGGAGAGCTCCAGGATCAACCTGGAGAAGGCCAAGGTGAACCTCGGCTACTGCACCATCAAGGCGCCGGTGGATGGCGTGGTGGTGAGCCGTTTGGCGGATGTGGGCCAGACCGTGGCGGCCTCCTTCAGCACGCCCAACCTGTTCACCATCGCCCAGGACCTCAGCAAGATGAAGCTCGAGGTCAATGTGGACGAGGCGGACATCGCCCAGCTCAAGGTCGGCCAGACCGCCAGTTTCACCGTGGACAGCATCCAGGACACGCAGTTCCGGGGCCGCGTCACCCAGGTGCGTCTGGAACCCGTCGTCCAGCAGAACGTCGTGAACTACAAGGTTGTCGTGGAAGTGGACAACCAGACCCAGGAAGAGATCCAGGCCAACAAGGAACGACGCCAGGCCATGATGGATGCCATGCAGGGTGGCAACGGCAAGCCTGGAGAGGCCAAGGCCCCGGAAGCGAAGCAGCCCGAGGCTCCCAAGGCCGAAGCCAAGAAGCCCGAGGCTCCGAAGCCCCAGGCCGCGGGTGAAGTTGGCTCGCACGGGGAAGGCCGTGGCATGGGGATGATGGGCGGGGGCAACGGCTTCGATCCCGATGCCATGTGGGAGCGTGCCAAGGATCGCATCCAGGAGCGTCAGCCCGGCATCACCAAGGAACAGTGGATCAAGCAGATGAAGGAGCGCATGGCGCAGTTCCAGCAGGGCGGCGGTCGCCGTCCCGAGGGTAGACACGTTGCTGGGGCAGAGAAGAAGGCCTCCAGCGGTGCCTCTCGCCAGCCCGGCGGCATCATCAAGGCGGGGGGGCCCTTCTACGGCGGCGAGTACGTGCTGCGTCCAGGCATGACCGCCAACGTCACCATCGTCACCCAAGAGAAGGCAGACGTGATCCGCGTGCCCAATGCGGCGCTGCGCTTCAATCCCATGAACTTCATCAAGGACGAGAAGGCAGAGGCCGCCCGTCCCGCCCAGGCGGCGCCCGGCACGCCCGGGGGGCAGAGTGGCAACCCCATGCAGGACCGCCGCGCCCGCATGGCGGATCGCGGCTTCATGGCCCGTCGTGAGGACAAGGTCTGGATCCTGGAAAATGGCAAGCCCAAGAGCCTTCCCGTGAAGGCGGGCCTGACAGACGGACAGTTCACCGAGATCACCGCGGACCTGATCAAGGATGGCATGCAGATCATGGTGGGCGTGGAAGAAGCCAAGAAGACCGCCACCGCGGCACCTGCCATGGGCGGCATGGGTGGCATGGGCGGCGGACGTCGCTAGCTGTTGCATCCAGGGGGGCATGCGCCCCCCTGGATGATGCAGAACGCTGATGAGTTATCTTCCAATCCCATCCTTGGCACTGTTCCTCGGTATCGCCTGGGCGATCTGCGAGCTTCAGCTTCCCCTTCTGTCGTCGTACTGAGGTCGTCGGATGTCCATCCTTGAATTCCTCAAACGGGCCTTTCTCTCGGTACCGCCTTTGGCGATACACGAGACCCCGAGCTCCAACCGTTCCACTGGGGTGAGGTAGCTAATGTCCATCCTTGAATTCCTCAAGCTGGCGTTCTTTGCCATCACCCGCAACAAGATGCGGGCCTTCCTCACCATGCTCGGCATCATCATCGGCGTCGGCTCGGTGATCGCCATGATCGGCATCGGCGAGGGTTCCAAACGGGCCTCCATTGCCATCATCGAGAGCTTCGGTTCGAACATGCTCACGATCATGCCCGGGGGCGGCGGCCGGAATTTCGGCCCCTCCGCCATGGGGAGCGCCGAGGTTCTCCGGGAGGAGGATGTGCCTGTCATCGCCCTGGAATGCGCTGGGAGTGTGGTGGCCGCGAGTCCCTATGTCCGCACGGGCAAGCCGGTCGTCTGGGGCAGCGCCAACACCATGACCTCCATCCAGGGGTCGAACGAGGACTACCTCACCATCAAGGGCTGGAACCTGGATGAGGGGCGCATGTTCACCGACGGCGAAGTGAAGGGGCAATCCAAGGTCTGCGTCATCGGGAAGACCGTGAAGAACAACCTGTTCCTGAACGGCGAGGATGCGATGGGACAGACCATCCGCATCGGAAAGATGCCCTTTCAGATCATCGGCATCCTCGAATCCAAGGGCGCCGGCCCCATGGGCGACCAGGACGACGTGATCCTCGCGCCCTACACCACCGTGATGCGCAAGATCATGGGCCGCGACAAGATCCAGATGATCCAGGTGAGTGCCCGACCGAACAAGGCGGACATCGCGGAGGCGGAGATCACCGCCCTCCTGCGCCAGCGCATGAAGGTGAATCCCAAGGACGACGCCCCTTTCACCATCCGCAAGCAGGACGACTGGATCCAAATGCAGTCCCAGCAGGCGGGCGTCATCACGATGTTCCTGGCCATTGCCGCGAGCATCTCCCTGGTCGTCGGCGGCATCGGCATCTCCAACATCATGCTGGTGAGCGTCACCGAGCGCACCCGCGAGATCGGCGTCCGCCGCGCCCTGGGCGCCACCCAGCGCAGCATCATGGGGCAGTTCCTTACGGAGGCCATTGTGCTTTCCGTGGTGGGTGGACTGGTGGGCATCGCCATGGCGCTCGGCACCATCGCCATCCTGCGGAACCTGGCGGAGCTGCCGGCGGTCGCGGAACCCTGGGCCATCGCCCTTGGCCTCATCTTCAGTGGCGTGGTGGGCGTGGGCGCGGGCTTCCTGCCTGCGATCAAGGCCGCCAAGCTCAACGTGATCGACGCGCTTCGATACGAGTAGCTG
The DNA here is from genome assembly GCA_964415525.1 of uncultured Solibacteraceae bacterium. Classification (GTDB taxonomy): domain Bacteria; phylum Acidobacteriota; class Holophagae; order Holophagales; family Holophagaceae; genus CAZPUI01. The sequence continues at coordinate 12,374 of CAYQAS010000079.1, read as the reverse complement.
GCGAGTCCGTCATGCATGAGGAGGGCCCTGCCATTCGGCGGGGCCCTCCTCATGCGGCATCAAGCCTTGGAGCGCTCGAGGGTGAGGCGGTAGGGGTAGCCCGTGAATCCCTCGGCTACGATCACGAGTCCGTATGGCACCGGAGCCGTGTTCTTGAACTGGACCTTCTGGGAGAGGTTCCGCATGGCCTTGTTGCTGTTGAGGAGGCGAGCGGAGAATGCGTCGGCGGGGGGTGGGACCCAGAATCGCAGGAAGACCTTCTCGGCAGGCGCACCCGCCACCGCTGCCTGGAGGGTCTCGCCGGGTTGGACCTGGATCCGGAAGAATCGCAGGCCGCGAGAATTGAATTCGGCGCGGTCGGCCACCAGGATCTGCTCCCTGCGCGGGTCGCCGACGGGGCGGGTGACCCGCGCCGCCTGGATGCTGTAAGCCGTGGCCTGGTCCTTCGCATTGCGGTTCTGGACCGGTGGGAGGCTCGCTTCCCGGAGTTCATGAAGATCCGCGGGGATGTCCGTGGGTTCTCGGCCATCTGCAGGTAAGGAGAACGCACCCTCTGGTGGGGGTGTCACCACCGGAGGCACTTGTGCGAGTGCGATCGTGAGCCATGCCGCTGGGATGAGCATCGGAACCTCCATGGGTGAATCCTACATGGAGGCCCTCGTTTTTGCGTGTCCTCATGAGGCTTGGTTCAGAAATCGCCGGCGTTCAGGCGGCCGCTGCCCACCGTCTTGCCCACCAAGGCCGGCGTGGACAGCACCGTGCCCAGCAGCGCGTTGCGCAGGCCCAAGCCGCGCTGCCCCGTGACAGAGGCCGCCAGGGCGGAGGCGCCGGTGACGTGAGGGGTGGCCATGGAGGTGCCGCTATAGCTCCCGTAGGTATTGGGGGGCAGCGTGGAATAGATCGCGGAGCCCGGAGCGCCGAGGTGCACCTTGGTGGCGCCCCAGTTGGAGAAGCTGGAGAGGGCGCCGGTGGAGGTGATGGACGCCACGCTCAGCACGGCGTTCCAGCCGAGGACGGAACTGGTGTCGTAGTTGGCGGGATAGCGGGCGGTGGTGTCGTTGTTGCTGCTTTCATTGCCGGCGGCGGCCACGAAGAGGATGTCGTTCCGACCCGCCTCGGTGATGGCATCCAGCAGGGCCTGGGAGAATCCGCCGCCGCCCCAGCTGTTGTTGGTGGCCACCACATCCAGGTTGTGGCGCACCTTCAGATCCGTCGCATAGGCCACGGCCTTGATGGCGTTGGCGGTGGTGCCGCCGCTCCTGCCGAGGAACTTGGCACTCACGATGGAGACGTTCCAGCAGACACCGGCCACACCGATTCCGTTGCCGCCCAAGGCCCCAATGGTGCCGGCCACATGGGTGCCGTGCTTGTCCACCGTGCCCTTGCGTCCGCCGTCGTAGACGCCGTTGTCGTTGCCCACGAAGTCCCACCCGTTGACGTCGTCGATGTAGCCGTTGCCGTCGTTGTCGATCCCGTCCACCGGGTCATAGGGGTTCACCCAGATGTTGGGCAGCAGATCGGGGTGGGCGACCTGCATGCCCTCGTCGATCACCACCACCACCACGGAGCGACTGCCCAGCTGTCCCTTGGCCCAGGCTTCCGCCGCCTGGCTGCCAAATGCATTCGTCTTGAGGGGGGAGGCATTGCCGTACATGCCCCACAGCGAGCCGTTGGTGTAGAGCGGGTCATTGGAGGTGGCTTGGTGCGTGTAGACCCAGTTGGGTTCGGCGAAGGCGATGAAAGCATCCGCGCCGAGGCGCGCTGCGGCCTCATCCACGGAGAGCCCCGGAGGCAGCCTGAGAAGCTCGAGGTCGCCCTTGCCATCCTTCCTTAGGCCCTTGGGGAGCACCACGTCATCCACCCAGGCACCTGCCCGTCCCCGGGCATGCTGCTTGTGGATCTCGGATGCCTCGGGCCGGAACTGGACGAGCAGCTCGCCGGGCATGAAGGGGGGCGTGGCATCCAGACCGGCGCCTGCCAGGAGAAGAACGAGCATTCGCTGCCAGGGTCTGCGCATACGCACCTCCTGTGTCGGCACATCCGCGAACCTCAAAGTTGAGTTCTTGGGTCAGACAATCAAGAAGCAGTGATTTCCCAGTGGCGGCAATCCCCGCCGGTCTCCATGCATGCCGATGGAATTCGAGGGTCAGGCGCACATGGAGCAAAGTCTGGCGATTTAGCAAGTTGGTGGACCCATCGTCAGGTGGATGGGGGGGCGGAGTACCATGTTCGTAGGCACCCGGAACGTCGACGTGCCCGGCCTTCCGTCCTTTGAAAGGAGACTTGGTGACGCTCGATCCCGCACTTACGGCCACCTCCATCCCGTTGGGCTCCCGGAGCCGGCCGTTCTGGTTCCGGAGCGGCAGTCATGCCGATCAAGAGGTGCTGCGGCAGGTCTTCACACGTCAGGAATACGCCCTGGGAAACACCGCCCATGTCCAGGCACTTCAGGCCTACTACCAATGGATCCTGCTCCAGGGGCTGACGCCTCTGATCCTCGACGCGGGAGCGAACATGGGAGCCAGCGCGGTCTGGTTTCGGCATACCTTTCCCGAGGCTCACGTGATGGCGGTGGAGCCGGACCCCGGCAATGCCGCCTTGCTGCGGCGGAATTGCGAAGGGCTGGATGTCGAGGTGATCGAGGGGGGCATCGCCGCACGGGATGGTCGGATGCGGATCGTGAATCCAGAGGCCGGAGCATGGGCCTACCGCTTGGGAGATCAAGGGGTTGGCCCCGAAGTTCGCGTATTCAGTGCCAGTGGCCTTGTGGCAAGGGCGCGGGCCCAGGAACGGATCCCCTTCCTTTTCAAATGCGACATCGAAGGCGGAGAAGGGGCCCTGTTCGCCGAGGACCGTGCGTGGATGGAGCATTTTCCCCTCTTCATCCTGGAGCTGCATGACTGGATGTTGCCCTGGGAAGGCACCTCACGGAGCTTCCAGGAGGCCTCGGCGGCCCTGGGCCTGGATGTGCTGAATCAAGGGGAGAACGTGTTCTGCTACCAAGGTCGACTGCTTCGGGATGCCGCGGAGCGGCTGAGCAGGCTCCAGTCATGACCGCGCCCCACGATCCCTACCTGGCCCTGCGCCGCCCCGATTTCCGTCGCTTCATGATCGCGATGGTGGCCATCTTCCTCGCGGCCCTTGTCCAGACCACGGCGGTGCAGTGGCAGGTGCTCCAGCTGGGGCAGGGCTACCTGAGCCTGGGCTATGTGGGACTGGCCGAGGCGGTGCCCTTTCTCGCCCTGACCCTGGTCGGGGGCTGGATGGCGGATCAGGTGGATCGGCGACTTCTGACGCTGTTCAGCCTGCTCGTGGTGCTGGCAGGGGGGATCTGGCTGCTCTGGCTGAGCGTGCACCCCCCGAAGACGGCCTGGCCCTTCTATGCCGTGCAGGCGCTCTCCGGGCTGGGCAGGGCCTTCCTGCGCCCGGCTTCCGTGGCTTACGGGACGGAGCTCGTGCCTGCGGAAGATCTGCCCAGCGCCGCCACCTGGCGCACGACGGTCTTCACCGTGAGCGCCATCAGCGGTCCCGCCCTGGCGGGGCTCCTGCTTGCGCTCGGCGGCGCGAAGCTCACCTATGGCGCCATGTGCGCGCTGCTGCTGGTGGGGCTTGCCGTGATCCTGACCCTGCCCGCGCGGCCGAGGCAGCGTACCGGTGGCGCCTTGGGAGAGGGGCTTCTGGAGGGTGTGCGTTTCGTCTTCTCCAATCAGGTGATCCTCGGCGCCCTCAGCCTCGACCTCTTCGGCGTCCTTTTCGGCGGCGCCATCGGCGTACTCTCCGCCTTCGCCGTGGAGATTCTGGGCGTGGGCGAGGTGGGCTACGGGCTGCTGCGGGCTGCCCCCAGTGTGGGAGCCGTGGTGGCGAGCCTGTGGATGGCCCACCGACCTCCCCTCAAGAACGTGGGGCGGACCCTGTTGGCTAGCGTCGCTCTCTTCGGTCTCACCTGGATCGCCTTCGCCCTCAGCCGCAGCTTCGCCGTGTCCCTCTTCCTGCTGGCGCTGGGCGGTGGGCTCGATGGCATCAGCATGGTCATCCGCGGTCAGATCACCCAGACCCTCACACCCCAGCCCCTCATGGGCCGCGTCCTCAGCGTGAACAGCTTCTTCATCGGCTCCAGCAACGAGCTGGGGGCCTTCGAGAGCGGTTTGGCGGCCCAGCTCCTGGGCCTCGTGAACAGCGTGGTTTTCGGCGGCTGCATGACCCTCGGCACCGTGGGGCTCGTGGCGTGGAAGATGCCCCGGCTGCGGAGGCTGGGGCGCATCAGCACCGAGGCCGAAACCATGCCCTGAACGAGGGAACCGCGTTCCGTCGGCACGGTATGCCAAGGCCTCTTGGCTATCCAGGGCCTGTCTGCACATAAGGGCGCCTTGGCGGATCCGGCTGCGATCTGGGATGTCGATGCCCCTCGAAGGCGGACCCACGAAGGTCAGCTTTCTCACCATCGTTCCGGGGTGGGCGTTGTCCATCCCCTCCGTCAGCGGGACTCCATGCTCGTTCGTGTCCATCCTGCCTTCATCGGCCCTTTCCGGGCCTTCGTCGGAAGGGGGATGGTGGTTCGGGTCGGCAGCCTCCACCCTGGATCTCGGAGGCACCCCCATGCGACGCACCCTGGATTGGACCCACGCTGGGCTGCTGCTGCGGCTCGCGGTGGCGTGGTACCTGGTCCAGGTGATCGGGATGGTGCTCTTGGCCACCCTGGTCGGGGCCCTCGTGGGGATCTTCGGATCTGCGTCCGGCATGCTGCCCCAGGAACGGCTGGTGCTGGTCAGCGAAGCGGGCCTCATGGCCGGCTTCATGGGGGGCGTCATGCTGTTCCCCTATACCGCCGCCCTCCTCGCCCTCGTCGGCACCTTCCTCCAGTGGCGTGCGGGGGGCCCCTCTGCGAGTAGCCATCGCGTGGCCATCCAGGTGCCCTGGAGCGAGGAAGAATCCAAGGCGGCCCTCGCCGTCCTCCTGCCCGCCCTGGGGTCGGAGGCGGTGGCGGTCCGGGGCGCCTCCCTCCACACCCACTTTCTGCCCTTCGCCAAGAGGTGGCGCCGCCGGTTGCGCACGGACGAGGCGACCGTGACGGTCGGGGAGGGGAGCCTGGAGGTCCGCATGCACCCGGCAAGCGGCCTCTGGAACGCCCTGTGGGTGGACCGGGGGCGGAACTTCGAGCGCCTGACGCGGCTCCAGGCCCTCGTGGCGGATCGCCTGGCGGCGGAACGCCGGGCGGAGCAGGAGGCCCACCGCCTCGATGCCCAGGCGGCGCGGCTCGCCCAGGCGGAGCTGCTGCTCCTGCGGGCCCAGGTGGAGCCCCATTTCCTCTTCAACACCCTCGCCCACCTGCGGGAACTGGTGCGCACCGGCGATACCACGACGGCCCTCACCATGGTGGATGCCCTCGTCGCCCATGCCCGCACGGCGACCCAGCGGATCCGCGATGTGAGCCACCCCTTGCGGGAAGAGCTGGCCACCATCGAGCGCTACCTGGAGCTGATGCGCCTGCGCTTCCCGGACCGCCTGGCCTTCAAGGTGGAAGCGACCGTGGATGTCCTGGACGTGGAAGTCCCCGTGGGCGCCCTGCTCATTCCCGTGGAGAACGCAGTGAAACACGGCGTGGAACCCAAGAAGGGCGGCGGAACCATCCGGGTGGTGGCGGTCGTGCAGGACGACCACCTCGTGCTCGACATCCTCGATGACGGGGTGGGGCTGCCCCCGGATCCGCCCACGGGGACGGGGCTCGCCAACCTCCGCCAGCGCCTCCGGCTCGCCTACGGCGATGCCGCCCGCCTGACCGTGGAAGATCGCAACGAAGGCGGCGTCCACGTCCGCATCACCCTTCCTCGCGTTTAACCTCCCATCCAACTCGCTTTGACCCCCACGCGGTGGGCAAGCCAAGCCCCCCCACCGCGTCTTTCCAAGGAGCTCGCCATGAGCCCAGACCTCGTCCTGTCCCTGCAGAAGCAGAACCGCCTCCTCAAGACCGCCCTCGGTCTCGGCGGCCTCGTCCTGACCGTCGTCCTCGGTGTGGCCGCCTCGGAGGCCCGGACCCGCTTCACGGAGATCGATGTGGAGCGCATCAACATCATCGGCAAGGACGGCAAGCGGCAGCTCGTGCTCGCCAATCGCGACCGCCTGCCGAAGGCCGTGGTGGATGGCAAGGAAGGGGGGGACGACCGCGGCATGCCCGGCTTGATCTTCTACAACGAGGCGGGCGATGAGTGCGGCGGACTGATCTGGAACGGCAAGCTGGACGCCAAGGGCAAGCCCAGCTCTGGCATGCACTTCTCCATGGACCGCTTCGGCGGCGACCAGCAGCTGGCCCTGGGCCACTACGAGGGCAACGGCTTCATGGACACGGGGCTGAATGTCTATGATCGCGGTCTCGCCAAGGACTATCAGCCGCTCTGGGATGCCATGGCGAAGGCCCCCGCGGGCCCGGAGAAGGAAGCCCTGAAGGCGAAGTGGGAGGCCGCCGGCGGCCGTCAGACCCAGCGAGTCTTCGTGGGTAAGACCAAGGGCAAGTCCTCCGCCGTGATCCTGGCGGATGCCAAGGGCAAGCCGAGGATCATGATGCTGGTGACGCCGGAAGGCCAGCCCATGCTGCAGTTCCTGGACGAAAAGGGGGCTGTGACCCAGAGCTTCCCAAATGCGGCGAAATGAGCGGGCGGTAGGATCGAATCATGAGCCCTGCACCCGCCCCCTGGTCCGCCCTCGTCGTCGAGGACGAGCCGCGGCTGCGGGAGGGGCTCGTGGACCTGCTGCGGCAGTCCGGGCATCCCTGGCGACGCATCGACACGGCAGAGGACGCGGAAGCGGCGCTGGCGTGTGTGGCCGCGGATCTGCCGGACGTGGCCTTCCTGGACATCCGCCTGCCTGGGATGTCGGGGCTGGAATTGGCGGGACGCCTGCCCAAGGCCGTGCGGATCGTCTTCGTCACGGCCTATGACGCCCATGCCATCGCCGCCTTCGAGGCGGGCGCCGTGGACTACCTGCTGAAGCCCATCACGCCGGAGCGGCTGGGGAAGACCCTGGAGCGGCTCCGGGAGCGCCCGACGGTGGATCTGGAGGCCCTGCTGACGCGCCTCGCCCCGGTTCCTCCACCGGCACCCCTCCAGTGGATCAGCGCCACCGTGGGGCGGCGCACACGGCTCATTCCCGTGGACGAGGTGTGCAGCTTCCAGGCGGACAGCAAGCTCACCCGCGTTCAATGTGCGGATGGCGCCCACTACATCGATCAGCCCCTCAAGGACCTCGCGACCCGTCTCGATCCGCGCCACTTCCAGCAGGTCCACCGCTCCGCGATCGTGAACCTGCGGGCCATCGCCTGGCTGGAGCGCGGGGACGGCGAAGGCGCGCTGATCCACCTGAAGGGCTGCGAGGAACCCCTGCCCGTGAGCGCGCCGTATCTGAAGGTGCTGAAGGAGCGGTTCTGAACGCCGAAGGGCCGCTCGCGCGGCCCTTCGGGTGGTGTCTGACCCCGAAGCCTACTTGAGCGCGGCCAGGGCGGCCTCGTAGTTGGGCTCTTCGACGATCTCGGGGACGAGCTGCGTGTAGATGACCTTGCCGGTCTCGTCGACGACGACCACGGCTCGGGCGAGGAGGCCCTTCAGGGGGCCATCCACGAGCGTGAGGCCGTAGGCCTGACCGAACTCGGGGCTGCGGAAGGTGGAGAGGGTGACCACCTTGTCCAGGCCCTCGGCGGCGCAGAAGCGGCCGGCGGCGAAGGGCAGGTCGGCGCTGATGCAGAGCACGGTGGTGTTGGCGAGGCCGGAGGCCTTGGCATTGAAGGCGCGCACGGAGGCGGCGCAGACGCCGGTGTCCACGCTGGGGAAGATGTTCAGCACGAGGCGCTGGCCGGGGTAGGTGGCCAGGGTGGCCTCGGACAGATCGGCGCCGGTGAGGGCGAATGTGGGGGCGGCGGTGCCGACGGCGGGCAGCTCGCCCGCGGTGTTCAGGACGTTGCCCTTGAGGGTGACAGTGGCCATGGGTAATTCTCCTTCATGCCGTGGGATGCCATTAGGGGGGGGAGGCGTGCCAGCCCCGGACGAATCGACAAGGTTCTGGTCGATGGTGTGCGAACCCTCAGGCGTGGGCTGGAGCGACCTCGCCGAGGGGCTCCAGTTCCCGTACCTCATCGCAGAGGTGGTCCAGGAGCTGCGGTGCGTGGGCGATCACCACCATTCCCACCCCGCTTACCTTCAGCTCCAGGAGGAGGTGCAGGAAGTGCTGGGCCAGGGTCGGGTCGAGGGCGGCAAAGGGCTCGTCCAGCACCAGCATCCGCGGCCCCGAAGTGAGTGCCCGCGCCAGGGCGAGGCGCTGGGCCAGGCCACCTGAGAGCTGGTGCGGCAGAAGTTCAAGATTTCCCATGGGAAACGCCACCTGATCGGCGAGTGCCTCAGGGGTGGTGCGGTCGTCGTGAAGACCGCAGGCCTCCGCCAGGATGCGGCGGCTGGACTGGTGGGGTGGCAGGCTCCCTGCCGAATCCTGGAACAGGGCCTGGAGGGCTCCGCGGCGGCGGCGCCGGAGGCGTTCGGGCACTCCGGACCAGGGCTGTCCTTCGAGAAGAATGCGACCTTCGTGCGGCTTCAGGAGGCCCAGGAGCAGGCGCGCGAGGGTGCTCTTGCCGCACCCGCTGGGGCCCGCGATGCCCAGCGCCTCGCCGGGGTTCAGGGCAAGGGACAGGTTCCGGAGGATCCAGCGATCCCCTCGCCGGAAGCCCAGGAACCGGGCCTCCAGGAGGGGATGGTTGGCGTTGGACTCGGGCATGGCCTGTCCGGGATCACACCTTTGGCGTGCGGATGCGGTCTAGCGGATCACGTCGGCGCCGACGTAGGGCCGCAGGACCTCGGGCACGACGACGCTGCCGTCAGGCTGCTGGTAGTTCTCCAGGATGGCCACCAGGGTGCGGCCCACCGCGAGGCCGGAGCCGTTCAGGGTGTGCATCAGCTCGGGCTTCTTGCCGTCCTTGGCCTTGCAGCGCAGGTTGGCGCGGCGGGACTGGAAGTCGCCGAACCAGCTGCAGGAGCTGATCTCCCGGTAGGTGTTCTGGGAGGGCAGCCAGACTTCCAGGTGGTAGGTCTTCTGGCTGCTGACGCCGATGTCGCCGGTGCAGAGCGCCATGCGGCGGTAGGGCAAGCCGAGGGCCTCGAGGAGCACCTCCGCCTGGCGGGTCAGGTGCTCCAGTTCCCCTTCCGCCTGCTCGGCGGTGGTGAAGGCCACGAGCTCCACCTTGTGGAACTGGTGCTGGCGGATGTAGCCACGGGTATCCCGGCCGTAGCTGCCCGCCTCGCTGCGGAAGCAGGGGGTGAAGGCGCAATGGCGCAGGGGCAGGGTCTCCGTCGCCAGGATCTCGTCCTTGTAGAGGTTCGTGACGGGCACTTCCGCCGTGGGAATGAGGTACATCGCGTCCTCGCCCCGGTAGGTCTTGAAGAGGTCCTGCTCAAACTTCGGCAGCTGCCCGGTGCCGTACATCGTCTCCGGCAGCACGAGGTAGGGCACGAGCACTTCGCCCCAGCCCGCCGCCGTATTCTGGTCCAGGAAGAAGCTGATGAGGGCGCGCTCCAGGCGGGCGCCCAGGCCCTTCAGCACGGTGAAGCGGGCGCCGCTGAGCTTGGCGCCGCGGTCGAAGTCCAGGATCCCGAGCGCCGTCCCAAGGTCCACGTGGTCCTTGGGATTCGCGATCTCCCGGGGCGTGCCCCAGCGGCTGACTTCCACGTTGCCGTGCTCATCGGCGCCCGCTGGCGTGCTGGGGTGGGGGATGTTGGGAATGCGGCTGAGGAAGTCCTTGAAGGCGGCGTCGGCGTCCTTCTGGGCGGCCTCCAGTGCCTTCATCTTCTCGCCCACTTCGCGCTGGGCCACGATCAGGTGGTCCGCGTTCTCCTTCGCGCGCTTGAGCTTCCCCACCTCATCGGACACGCGGTTCCGCTCTGCCTGGAGGGACTCCAGCTCGTTGATGAGCCCTCGGCGGGTCTCATCCAGCTGCTGGTAGGTGGCGGTGTCGAAGGCGAAGCTGCGAGAGGCGAGGCCCTGCACGACGGTGTCGAGATCCTGGCGGAGGCGTTGAGGGTCGAGCATGGGCTACCTCAGGGCGGCAGCAAAAGGGCGCCGCAGATTCCATTCTGGCCCACGGGCGACATGCACCGCCAGCGGGCACCTAGGCCGGGGCGAGGTCCTCGTGGTCCCGGCGCACGGCGACTTCCATCAGCGCCCGAGTCACGGGCATCTGGAACGAGCCTTCCACACGACAGGTCTCCATGAACTCGATCTCGGGCCGCTCCCAGCGCAGGACCATGTGAGCGGCTTCGACCCCATGGACGCCGCCGGTTTCGGCATGGATGAGAATGCCTCGATGGAGGTAGAGATGCCCCTGGCGGCCTTCGGCACGGATCTTCAGGGTGCAGGATTTCTCCTCCCACTCCAGTAGTTGGAGCAGGCTGGCCAGGGGCAGGCCCCGCACGAAGCCGTCCGCGGGGATCTGGCCGACCCGGACGATCTCCTCCATGAGGAGGGACATGCGCACCGGCTTGCAGAAGACCTGGAGCGCCCCCAGTCGCAGGGCGGCGGGATGGGATTCCTGGACCGGAAGCCCGGTGATCACGAGGATCGGCATGCCGGGGTAGTGGGCGTGGGAGTGGGCGATGAGCTGGTAGCCATCCACACCAGGCATGTGGAGGTCTGTCACCAGCACATCCACCAGCTCCTGGCTGAGGAGCCGCATGGCCTCGGCACCATCACTGGCGAAGCGGAGGTCCCAACCCTGGGCCTGCAGTCCCTTCAGGCCGAGCTGGAAGAACTTCAGGGTGGTGGGGTCGTCCTCCGCAATCAGTGCCAGCCGTGTGGGGCGGATGGGGAGAGGACGCGGGGAAATCAATGCCGGCATAATCTCCACGGTAAATGAAATTCATCTTACAAGGGTGGAGATTCCCCCGACATGCGGCGGTGATCAGGCCTCCGGCGTATCGTTCGCTTCGTGGTCTCGAAGCACCGCCGCCTCCATGAGGGCCCTCGTGATGGGCAGCCGGAAGGAGCCGGGGACGCGGCAGGTCTCGAGCATCTCGATGGTGGGCCGCTCGCAGCGCAGGATGGTCCGGGCGGCCTCCGGTCCCTGGATGCCGGCCCGTTCCGCATGCACGATCTGGCCGTGCTGGATGTAGAGGTGTCCCTGGATCTCGCCTTCTCTCACCTTGAGGGTGCAGGACTTCTCCTCCCACTCCAGCAGTTGCAGCAGGCTGGCCAGGGGCAGGCCCCGCAGGAAGGCGTCCGGCCGGATGCGGGACACCTCGACGATGGTTTCCATGAGCTGCGGCAGCCGCACGGGTTTGGCGAAGACGTGCAGGGCGCCGAGCTGAAGGGCCTGGGGATGTGCCTCCATGGCGGGGAGCCCCGTGATGACGAGGATCGGCATGCCGGGATAGTGGGCGTGAGCATGGGCGATGAGTTGGTAGCCATCCACGCCGGGCATCTGCAGATCCGTGACAAGCACGTCCACGGCCTCCTGGCTGAGGACGCCCATCGCCTGCGCGCCGTCCCGGGCGAAGCGGAGGTCCCAGCCCTCGCTTGCGAGCCGCTTCAGGCCCACCTCGAAAAACCGCATCGTGGTGGCGTCATCCTCCACCACCAGCGCGAGGCGGGTCTGGGAGGCCGTCGAGGGGCGTCGGGAACGATGCGCAGCCATGGGGAAACGATAAGAGATATTCGGGGAACCTGGTTATCGGGAAACTTCAGCCAGAGAATCGAGAATGAATGAACCGCGAAATGCGCGAAACGCCCTTCGGGCGCGCGAAATGGGATGAGGGACGGGCCTCCACATTGGGCTTTCGCGTCCTTCACGATTTCCGCGGTTCCGTTGCTTTTTGCTGAGGCTTGCCGATAAACAGGTCGGGGAATTCAGGCCAATCCGCCGAGTTCGCCCCCGAGGAGGCTCCGGCATTGGGGGCAGGCCAGGACGTAGCCGCGACGGGGCAGGGTGCTGATGAAATTCACTCGGGCCCGCAACAGGCGGACCACGGACACGGTGTGGATCAGCTCGCCGCAGGAAGGGCACTTCACCGCCGATTCCAGGGCGTAGTCGGCTTCGCCGAAGGCTTCGGGCTTCAGGGCTTCATCCATGCGCACTCCGGGAGGGGCGTTCATTGGACCGGTTCGCACGGCCACGGGTCAAGCCATCTCGTGTCACCTCTCCCGCAGCAGTCCCATCAGCGCCTCCGGGTCCAGCCGCACCGCCTCGCCCGTGCCCGCCAGCAGGCCGTCCGCGAGCTCGCGCTTGCGGTGGTGGAGTTCCACGATGCGGGCCTCCACGGTGTTCTTGGCCACGAGGCGGTAGATGGTGACGGGGCGGGTCTGGCCGATGCGGTGGGCGCGGTCGCTGGCCTGGTCCTCCACGGCGGGGT
>CAYQAS010000078.1:0-20219 GCA_964415525.1 uncultured Solibacteraceae bacterium | reverse complement strand
AAATGGGGTCTGGGGGATCTCCGCCAGGTCTTTTCTTCCGCCCCATTCGGGCAGGTCGTGTGCTGAGCCTCTAGCCATGGATCCCGTGGGCGTTACCGTCGTCAATTCGCTGCAGGGCCTACAGGTACTGTCGAAGGGCGAGCTGCCAGTTCCGGACGGGCAGTTGCTCATGGCCTACTTGGGGCAGGACCTCGATGGCCTGCTGGAGGCGCTCACACCCACGGGGACGCGGATCCGATTCGATGCGGGGCCCGTGATCACGGCGGAAGGGCAGTTGCCTTTTCCTGAGGGGACTTCGCTGAAGGTGCGGGTGAGTCCGGCGCAGGATGGGACGGGTGGGGTAAGGCTTCAGACCCTGGAGGCCCGCCCACCGGCACCACCCGCTCTGTTGGTGCCGCTGTTCCAGGGCGAGGCGTTCGGCCTCCTCCAGCGTCTCCTGGCGGCGGATGAGGGCTCTGGTCTCCTTCCGCTCAAGGAACTGCAGGCCCAGTTCCTTGCATCGCAGGAGGCGAGTCCGGCGAAGGCTCCAGTGGCCGGATCTCCCACGCCAGCGGCGACGCCCATGCTCTCTGAAACACCCCAGGTCATTCCATCTCGGACAGCCCTGGCAGCGGCTCTGGAGGCGCTTCCCCTGGCGGTGCGCGTGACGCTGAGTCGGGTCCTGGGCCTTCCGCCTCAAGCCTCTGCTTCTGAGCTGGCGGTGCGGCTGGTTGCAGAATCCCCCGCAGGGGAAGCTCCGGTTTCGACGGCTGTCCCCGCTCAGGGTTCCACGGTTCTAGGAACACTGGCGATTCCCGCGGAGGCCGCTCCGGCACTGGCCTTGACACGGGGGGAGGTCGCCTCCCGTATCCTGACTTTTCTCGCGTCGCATCCCGATCTGCCCATGGAATTGAATGACATCCTGATCCGGATGACCCGGCCGCCGCGGGAGCGTGGCACGGTGGCGGAGCGGGCCTCGGAGTCGACTCGTCGCGGCGAGGCCAAGCCAGCGGCCACATCGGCAAATCCTTCGCCCGAGATCGCTGAGAAGCGTGTGAAATCGGGCGAGACTCCGGCGGAGCGGGCCTTGATGGCCATGGCATCCCTCGCCCCGACATCGGTCACTGCTCGGGATACACCCGCTGCCTCGTCACTGGAAACCTGGATTCGAGAGGGGCTGAGGGCCCTCGGCGATCCCCGCATCTCGCCTCAGGAGGCGCCGTTCCATGTGCTCCAGGCCCGGGAACAGACGGCCTTTTTTGAACTGCCGATGCCTGGTCTCCTGGGACAGGCCATGCAGCTCTGGGTGGAGTGGGAGGAGGATCGTGAGGCCCCAGGAGGTCCCTCGGATGGGCCCGTGCGGCTGCTTATGGGCACACACCTGAGCCGTTTAGGAGAGACGCGGGTGGGCTTTGCCTCGACCGCCGGCAGCCTCTCCGTGCGGATCTGGACGGAACATCCCGAATGGCTGGATGCGGAGGATATGCGACAGGAGTTGGCAGAAACGGGCCAGCGGGTTGACGTGCGCGTGTTGCCTCTCGATCCCGGTGCGCCAAGCCTACGCTCCCTTGTGGCGGGCCGAGGCTGGGAAGGGTTGGTGTGATGGTGGCCGAGGGCGACTGGTGGCTCTACATCCTGCGGTGTGGGGACGGAACGCTCTATGTGGGTATCACCACCGACGTCGAACGGCGTCTCACGCAGCACCGGACTGGCAAGGGCGCGAAGTACACACGGGGACGCGGGGGCCTGGAAGTGATCCACCGAGAGTCCGTGGGATCCCGGGGTGATGCGTTGCGCCGGGAGTTGGTGGTGAAGCGGCTCAGCCGCGGGGAGAAGCTGGCCCTGGCGGGACTTCCGCCAGGAGCTCCTCTGCTGCGGTCTTGAGGTCTGGCAGGTGGTCCTGGATCAGGCTCCAGAGGATGGCGTCGTCCACCTGGAAATAGCTGTGGACGAGAATCTCGCGCAGACGGGCGAGGTGGTCCCAGGGCACCTGGGGATGTCGGGCCTTCAGTGCCGCCGGCAGACGGCGGGCGGATTCGCCGATCACCTCGAGGTTGCGGATCACGGCGTCACGCAGGATCCAATCCTCGCAGAACGTCTCGAAATCCAGGTGGCGTGTGGCTTCCAGCACCTTTGTCGTGCCCGTGACGAGGGCATCCAGGTACAGGCCGGGATCACGGGACATGGATCGCCTCCCCCATGACTTTGGGGCGCACCCGTGCGAGCAGGCCATCCTGCGTGACCAGATCGACCTTGGTGCCCAGCCAGCCCTCCAGGGCGGCCTTCGCCTCCATGTAGGTGAGGAACGTCGGAACCCGCTGAAAGGTCACAAGCAGATCGACATCGCTGTCGTCATGAGCCTCGTCCCTGGCGGTGGAACCAAAGAGGGACAACGTCGTCACACCCAGGGATTCCAGGTCGGTGCGATGGTTCTGGAGGATGGCGAGGACGGTGTCTCGGCGCATGGCAGGGCAGGGGATGCGCCATGATAGCGGGCCCCGAGGCAGGATGACCGCGTACTCTCGCTTCATTTGAATTGGCGGAAATGAGGTTTCCCGCCTATCTGTCTGCCTCAGTCAAAAGCGATGGAACCGCGAGTTGCGCGAAAGACCCGAAACGTAGGTCGCGGGGACGTCTGGGCGTCCGAACGCGCGTGAGCCTGGCGTAGGCTGATTATCTCGAGCAAAATATTAATAAATAAAAGAAGCAAAAAATTACTTACTGCGACAATAAAAAATGTGGAAAAAAACGACGACTTTCCTGATTGGCATCCAGTTCACCGAAATGTCACGAAATTGCTGCGTTTAATCGTCGTTTTCAATCTCCCGAACCTAACGGTTTGGGTGATTTATAGGAGCAACGATGAGCACGCACAGCACCCTGTTCAGGGTCAGGCAAGGTTTGTCTGGTGCCGCAACCAGTTATTATTTATATACAATGGCGGTGGCCTCGGCCTTGGTGATTCACCTTGCTTGCGGTGGCGATGCCAAGAAGCTGGCTGCGCCGGTGATCGTGACGTCGCCCACCGATCAGGTGGTAATGGACGGGGAAGCTGCCACGTTTTCCGTCTCCGCCCAGGGCGAGGGTCTTCGCTATCAATGGCAACGCGAGGGTTCGCCCATCCCGAGTGCCACCAACGCGAGCTGGACGTTGTCCTCGGCGCGCTTCGTTGGGGATCAGGGCGCCAAGGTCTCGGTGCTGGTCAGCAATTCCACCGGGCAGGTGAGCAGCGGTGCCGCGACCCTCACTGTGAAGGCCAAGCCCACCGTCCTGAGCGGCCCTGGGGACCAGGTCGCACCGGATGGTTCAGGGGTCACGTTCCGTGTCCTGGCGACCGGAACGGGGCCGTTCAAATATCAGTGGCGGAGGAATGAGAAGGACATCCCGGGTGCTTCTGGGGAGAGCCTCGTGCTCCCTTCCACGAATTTTGCCCAGGATCACGGCGCCACCTTTGATGTGGCTGTGACCAACGGGGCCGGAACGGTGACCACCAGTGCCAAGGCGACCCTGACCGTGCTGGCGCAGCTCGCGGTGCCTGGGGTGCTGGTGGATCAGACGGCGGAAGACGGAGCCAGCGCGACCTTCGTTGCGAATCCCTCTGGCACGGGTCCTTTCAAATTCCAATGGATTCGAGAGGGAGTGTTGCTGCCCGGAGCAGAGGGTGCCCGCTACACGATTCCCACCGTGGTCTACGGCATGGATAACCTTGCGCGCTTCTCCGTGATGGTCACGGGGCCCAGCGGTCAGAGCTTTCGAAGCAACGAGGCTCGGTTGATCGTGACGCCCAGGGCCACCGTGGTGGAAGGGCTCGCGGACGCCACCGTGACGGATGGCAGTTCTCACACGTGGCAGGTCGATGTCAAGGGCACCGGCCCCTTCCAATATCAGTGGAAGCGGAATGGCGTGGCCGTCGGCGGCGGCCTGGGCAATAAGTTCCGTCTGGCGACGGTGACCTACAGCCTGGACCAGGGCACAACGTACTCGGTGGATGTCATCAACGTGGTGGGAAAGGTCACTTCCAGCCGTACCGCGGCGCTGGAGGTGATCCCCAAGACAACGGTGTTGGCTGGTCCCCTGGCGCAGTCGGTGCAGGATGGCGCGTCGGTCACTTTCACCGCCTCCCCCACGGGTACGTTGCCCTTCACCTACCAGTGGCTCCGGAACGGGTCGCCCCTGAAGGGCGCAACCTCCAACACCTACACCCTGCCTGCCACCATCTATGCCGCCGACAACGGCGCGAAATTCTCCGTCGTGGTCACCAACGGTGCGTCGAAGTCGTCCACCAGTTCCGAAGCCCTGCTGACGGTGCTGCCGATCAAGCCCAGCTTCGTGACGCACCCCAGTGCCGGAAATCCTGCCCTAGGTACGACAACCACCCTGACCTGCTCGGTGCAGGGCACTGGACCCTTCACCTACCAGTGGCAGAAGGATGGCTCGTCCCTCGATGGCGCTACGGGCAGCAGCTTGAACCTGTCGAACCTGGACGGAAGCCACACCGGGAGCTACACGGTGATTGCCACCGGTCCCGGCGGCAGCACCACCAGCAATTCCGCAGCCCTGGTGGTGACCACAGATCTGGAGATCACCAGCCAGCCCCAGAACCAGACGGTCACCGCACCCGATAGCCCGGTCTTCACCGTCGCCGGGAAGGCCGCGCGCACCATCACCTACCAGTGGAAGAAGGATGGCGTGGCCATCGATGGCGCGAAGGGAGCGACCTACACCTTTGGCGACTTCACGGACCTGAAGACGGTGCCCGGTTCCTACACCGTGGTGCTGAACGATGGTGTGATGAGCCTCGAAAGCAACAGCGTCACCTTCAAGGTGGTCGCGCCTCACCCCTTCTACCAGCCTGCGGGCCAGCCCATCGCGAAGCCCGCCCGTCCCCTGACGGTGCTGCCCAGCCTCTGTGTGGACGCGGAGAAATTCCCCGCCAGCGCCTTCATCCTCGGATACGACGAGAGCCTCAAGAACCCGGCCTGGACCGCCTATGCCGACTTCAAGATCCACACGAACTTCCCCAACGGCGGAGGCGACTACAAGACCGACACACGGTTGGCCTTCCCCCAGGTGGGCAAGGGGGACATGGGCACCCACGGCAACACGTTCTATCTCACCAACGGCCAGGGTTTCGACCGCGGCCACATGGTGATGCGTTCGGACGTGTCCTACCGCTACGGCAGCGCTGCGGGCGACTACGCCACCTATATGTCGAACCTCGTGCCTCAGGTCTCTTACTACAACCAGAAGCTCTGGAACGATCTGGAAGAGGCCGTGGGCGGCAAGATCATCACCGGCGGCTTCAACAATGGCCTGTCGGAGATCTTCGGCCGGGTCTGGATCTACTCGGGTCCGATCTTCACCGGGGCCACGGACTACTTCATCCCGTCTCAGAACCTCTACACGAAGACCCCTGCCACCCTGCCCCCGAACACCCTGACCATCGCCATGCCCACTGCCTGCTACAAGATCATGGTGGCGGAGCCCGCTTCCGGTCAGACGCTGCCCCGGGTGATGGCGTGGGTGTCCTCCAACCGCCCATACGGGGATGCGGAGAGCGCAGACATCTGGAAATACGCCACCTCCGTCAAGCGGGTGGAGGAGATGACCGGTCTGGACTTCTTCCCCGATCTGCCTGCCGGCGGCACGCTGGATGCGTGGAAGGCGAACGTCGATGTGCGCGGGTGGGGCGCCACCTTCGAAAAGGCCTCCGGGCCCAATGTCCACATGATCAAGCCCAGCTGGGACTACGTGCCCATGACGACCAACCCGATCCTGAAGGGGGACACCCTGGCGGTGGGGACGCCCATGGCCTTCGAGGGCGCGGCCACACCGAACGTGAGCAATGGAGCCGCCACCATCACCGAGGCCACCTGGACCTTCGGAGACGGTGCGACGGCCAGCGGCTTCACTGCCAACCACGCCTATGCGAGCGCGAACACCTACACCGTCACCTTCACCGCAAAGGACAGTGACGCCCGCACCAACAGCATCTCCCGCACCATCACTGTGGTGGACCCCGCCGGTAACCTGGCGCCGACCATCTCGGGTCTCTCCAACAAGACCGTCCGGGTCGGCACGACCGCGCCGATTCCCGTGACCTTCTCTGTGGGGGATGACACCACGGCGGCCGGAAGTCTAGGTGTCTCTGTGGTGTCCGCGAATCACGCCCTGGTGCTGGACGAGAACATCCTCGTGACCAACACCAACGGGTCGATCCGGCTCGATG
Organism: uncultured Solibacteraceae bacterium; assembly: GCA_964415525.1. Lineage (GTDB taxonomy): Bacteria > Acidobacteriota > Holophagae > Holophagales > Holophagaceae > CAZPUI01. The sequence continues at coordinate 14,011 of CAYQAS010000078.1, read as the reverse complement.
TCACTCCTGAGGTGGGTGTGATCGACAACAGCACGATCACCGTGACCGTTACCGATGGTCTGGCCAGCACCTCGAAGACCTTTGTCTTCGCCGTGGCCGCCAATTCGGCACCCGTGATCGCACCGGATCCTCTGCCGGCGGTCAGCACGACCCCCGGCACGGTCAAGAATGTCGCTTTCACCGTGTCCGATGACGACGTGGTCACCCCCGCCCAAGTGACGGTCACTTCGGATAACCAGGCGCTGCTGAAGGATTCGGACATCGCACTGGTGAACACCGCAGGCAGCTGCGCCTTGGCTCTGACACCCACCGCCGGTCAGGTCGGCACGGCCCAGGTGACCGTGACCGCCACAGACAGCGACCACGCGGTCACGACGAAGAGCTTCATCCTCACCGTTGCTTATGCGGGGCCGACCTTCACCCCCTCGACGCTGCCCAATGTCTCCACGGATCCCGGCGTCAGCAAGGTCGTGACCTTCACCGTGGCTGATGATGTGACCCCCGCCGGGAGCATCGTGGTAACGGCCACCTCCGACAACGAGACACTGGTCAAGAACGGCACGGGCATCACGGTGCAGAGAAATGAAGGTGTCATTAGCCTGACCCTGACCCCCGAAGCTGGGCAGACCGGTACCGCGACCATCCAGGTCACCGCAGAGGACTTGGATGGCGCCAAGACGGTCAAGAGCTTTACGCTGACGGCATCCATCGCGCCCAAGCTCATCATCAGCCAATACTACGAAGGCGGCAGCAACAACAAGTGGCTTGAAGTCACCAACATCGGAGCCACGACGTACGATGCAGCCGTCCGACCGATCAACCTCTGGCTGTGGATGAACCCCTACAACGCCACCGCTGGCACCTACAGCACCATCGCCCTGACGGGTACCTTGGCTCCGGGCGCCAGCCTCGTGGTCCGAAACTCGTCGGCGAGCCTGCCCGTCGGTTACGACTTTGCTGGGACGCTCATCGCCTCTGGCAATCTCACGTTCAACGGCGATGACCTCGTGTTCCTGTCCGAAGCGGTCAGCGGTAGCAATGGTCCCGCGGCCTTTGCCAGTCGTTCGGATGTCATCGGCGAGAATGCCAGCAGCTGGACGGGAGCCACGGGGACGTCGAACACCCCCGCCTATGCCAAATCGATGGGCTGTGATCGCTGCTATGTGCGCAGCAAGAGCGTGGTGTCGCCCAATGCCACGTTCACCACTGGTGAATGGACGATTCTGGATGGTGCCGCGCTCAGCACGACCAACCTCGGACTGGCCTATTCCGCCGCGAAAGGCACCACGAACTACCTGGGCTTCCACTGACCCCCGAGGTTGTTAGGAAGGGTATTCAGGGCCATGCAGGACTCTCCTGCATGGCCCCTTCCTTTTCAATGCGGGGCGGCCCGCCCCGGGAGTGCTACATCAGGAGTGGGGTTGCTGAGGGCGGGAGTGAGCGCGTCCTGAATCAGTTGGTCGGATGGCCAAGGAACGAGGTGACACGAGGAATTGGCCCATTGTTCAGGGCGTACTTCCCGCGCCCGATCAGGACAAAGACCACCCCTGATGTTCCTTCCACCTGACTGGAGTCCGGATGCGCCGTCTCCTTCCGCTCTTCCTCCCCGCGCTGGCCATGGCGCAGGAGAACAGCGTGTCGCTGCAGGGCTACACGGGCCTGCTCAACATCCCCAATGCTTTCACCGCTCCAGATGGGACCCTGACGGCCTTCGGGAACAACCAGGTGGATCCCCGATTCCGAGTCCAGCGCTGGTCGCAGCAGACGGGCTTTACGGCGGGGTTTCTGCCCTTTGCGGAAAGCACGCTGAGCTTCGTGGAGACACCGGGAGCCGTCGGTGGGGATCTGTCCATGTCCTTCAAGGCTCAGCTTCCCGGACTCCCGGAATGGTTTCCCCGCATCGCACTCGGGGCCCAGGATGTGGGGGGCGCCGCGGCTCACTTTCGCACCCGGTATGCCGTGGCCACCCAGCGGCTGGGGGGACTGGACCTGAGCCTTGGGTACGGTCATGGACCGGATCGCCTGAAGGGTGTGTTTGGCGGGGCGGAGTGGCGGGCGGCATCCTGGCTGCACCTGCTGGCGGAGCACGACACCTCCGAGCGGAATGTCGGTCTGCGCCTGGGTGCGCCTTCGGATAGCCTGCCCTGGGGCCTTGACCTACGGCTCATCACGAAGTGGAGCCTGGATGCGCGGGAGCACCGTCTGAGCATCGCGGGCACGCTCCGGGTGCCTTTCGACCTCGGTCGGTCAAGGAAGCGCCAGGCTGTTACGACGGCGTCGGCATCGGTGGTGCCCGTTTCGAGACCCCAAGCCGTCCGTGAGGATCGGCTTGATGTCCTGGTGCCCCGCCTCGTGGCGCTCGGCTTCGAGAACGTCCGGGTTGGCCATGTGGGGCGCACCCTCCGCGTGGAAGTGGAGAACAACCGGTTCAACCACAACGCCCTGGATGGTCTCGGTGTGGCGCTGGGCTGCGCGACGCAGGTCGCTGGGGCAGGCACGGAGCACATCCAGCTCATCCTACGAAAGAAGGCGCTGCAGGTCGTGGCGGTGGACGCGCCCCTCGAGGCTCTTCAAGCCTTCTTTCTAGCTCCCGAAGGCGAGCGTTCGGTGGCGGCGGGTCGCCTGGCCGGCAGCCTCCAACTCCGACCTGCGGAAGCTCAACCCGAAGCCTCCGGTATGGCGTGGAACGGTCCCAGGGCCAACCCCAGCCGCGGCCACACGAGCCTCATCCTCCAGCCGGGCCTCACCCACACCGTGGGAACGGAAGTGGGACGGCTGGACTACCAGACCCTGCTTCGGGTGGGCACCCTCACGCAGTTTTGGGCCGGAGCCACCCTGGAACTCGGGACGGACATTCCCTTGGCTCGCACGGACGACTTCCGCCCAGGAGGCGCCTTTGCCCATCAGGCCATTCCATCCACCCGCCTGCAGCGGGCCCTGTTCAGCCAGGCCCTGCCCCTTGCCCCCGGCCTCATAACCCAATTCGGGGGGGGGCTCTACCATCAGGGCGTGAAGGCGGCCTTCAATGAGACCCAGTGGCGCTCGCCGGAGGGCACCCATCGGTTCTCCTTCCTGGGCGGGCTCTATCGCGAGGACAAGGCGGCGGACCGCCGGGTGGCCCTTGGCTCCTATCGTTTTCACTACGCGCCCCTGGACGCCACCTTCGAAGCCACGGCAGGCACCTTCTACAACCAGGATCGGGGTTATCGGCTCGAAGCGAGGCGCTGGTTCCGAGATGTGTCGCTGCGGCTGTTCTTCACCCACACCAACGAGAAGCTGCTGGGGTTTGCGCTGGGCCTGCCCCTCACGCCCAGGCGAGACCTTCGCCCGGGTTGGCTCAATATAAGGGGCTCCGAGCACTGGGTGGACAGCCTCAGCACCGTGGTGCAGCGGGCGGATGGAAGCAATCCGGTGACCTTCGGGATGGGTTCGGTCCCCGTCGGCCTGGATGGTTTAAGCCGCAGCCTCTACGACCAGGACCGCCTGGGGGAGGCCTATCTCAAGGCGAATCTGCTTCGCTTGAGGGAGGCCTTTCTCACCTGGGGGGCGAACCCCGCTCCGGGATCCTGAGGTCGCTGAATACCCCAACGAAGCAGCGGAGGTGCCGGAATCTCCCGGACACCTCCGCTGCTTCCGGAGCGTGGTGATTTCAGCTACCGCCACCTGCACCGGTGGGCGTCCGGCCCTTGGCCACAAAGATGAGGGTGAGCCGCCCTGTTGTTGCGGGAATGGAGAGCGTCCCACTGATGAGCTGGGGCAGGTCGGCGGTGATGCTCAGGGTGCCCACCTTGGTGAACCCGCCACCCGAACTGATGAAGACATCGACGCTGCCGGCGGGGATGGCCTGGGCGGGTGTGGGCGGCATGTAGTAGAACCGGATGGGAACGGGGTATGTCGCCTGGGCCTCCGTCGCTGACGGATGCGCTTCCGGGGTGGCGACGGGAGGGGCCTCGGGCGCGGGCGGAACATTGACCGGCGTCGCCTCGATCATGAAATAGCCCAGCAGGAACTGGTTCGACTCCAGTCTCCCCAGGGTTTCCTGAGTTCCACTGGGCAGCTTGCTCAGCTCGTTGCAGGAGAGGTCGATCTTCACCCCGGTGCTGTTGAACATGTCGAGAAGGCTGGCGACCCCCTGGGCGTCCACCACGAGCTTGGAACCGCCCGGAGCGACAACCTCCGCCACCTTGGTCCGGTCGCTGGTGGTCGTGCTCGCGGAATAGGACTGGAGCAGGTTGACTGGCTCCGTCCGGATTTCATCGGACGTGTGGCAGCCGACGAGGCTTGCCAGGACGATGGCGGCAAGGCCGAAGTTTCGATGCATTCCCATGTCACGGCCCCTTGAATGTGAAAAGACCGGTGGATTCGGCCTTTGATTCGCGTTGGTGTCCTAGGACGGTACGGGCCTATCGTCCATGCGGGATGGTGACTTTAGAACCATGCGCCGAGCGTGCGATTGGATGCTCGGGGCATGGGTGGCAAGGGGTGGTCAGAGTCCCAGCCTGTCCAGGATCGGCTTCTCGTAGACATCGTCCTCTGCCGGGTAGCGCAGGTCCGTCATGCCCCTTGCCTTGGCGAGGGACCACAGGAGGCTCTCCCCAGCGGGGAGGATCTGGGGTTGCTCACGGTAGATCGGGTCTGCGAAGGCGGCCTCGGGCGGTACGATCGTCCAGCCCCTCTCGCGGAACATCTGGATGGCGTCTCCCAGGAAGAGGGCGTTGGCGAGGTTCGCGTGGAGCAGCAGGACATGTTTCACGGACCGACCTGCGACCTGTTGTGAGATCGCCTCATAAGCCTGAGCTCGGTCCCAGAGGTGTGCGAGGTAGGCCTTCCGCCAGGGTGCGAGGTCGGTCTGAGGATCCGCTTCCAATCGCTGGATGAGTCGAATGCTGTAGTACCAGTCGCTGGCGTCGACGGTCACTGGCGCGGGCTGGTAGTCGAAGGCCTTCAGGAAGGCGCGGAATCCGTCCCGCTTCTCGACGGTGTTGCCTTCCTTGAGGTAGGTGAAGCGGAATCGCTTCGTGTAGCCCGGCAGCGTGCGGATCACCGCGTCGCAGGCCTTCACTTCTGCCTCGAAAGCCGCGAGCGTGGTCTTGGTCGCATTGAGCGAGAGATGGCTGACGGTGTGGTTGCCCACCCCGTGCCCCGCTTCGCCCCAGGCCTTGGCCAGCGCCAGTCGTTCCGGGGAGCCGTCGCCGACGGTGAAGAATAGGGTGGATCGGACACCGGCGGCCTTCAGGTGGCTGAGGATGGCGGCGTTCACCTCTGGGGCCGACATGCGCGGCCCGCCGGGTTTGGCGCCATCGTCGAAGGTGAGGGCGATGGACTGCGCCTGGAGGGACAGGGGCAACAGGAAAGGGAGAAGGTGGGACAGGGGTTGGAGTGGGAGATTCACAGTGACTTGGCCTGCACGGTTTTTTGCTTTTCATCCCCTCCATCCCCTTCATCCCTGTTCGAACTGTTTTTGAAAAGACCGATGAACAGGGATGGAGGGGATGAAGGGGATAACAGAATGTAGGAATCCTCTTGTGGAGAGGACCTCAGGCCTTGGGTTTCATGGTGAAGGCGAAGGCCTTCCAGGGGGCGTCGAGGATGAGGCGGGTTTCACCGGTAATGCCGATGCCGTCATCGCTGCAGCGGAACACAATGGCGTTTGTCTTTGGTTTCTCAATCCTCAGCACAGGCGAAGAGATGCTCCATTTTGTGCTGGCCTCGCCGGGCTGTGAGCCCACGGAAAGGGTCCCGAGGATGGCCCCGTGGGTGCTGTCCTCCACCACCTCCAGCTTGAGCCCACTGCGAGCGCTGATGCGGAAGCTGATCTGATAGGTGCCATCGGACAGGGCGCGGACGACACCATCCACGCCGCCCTCATGGAGCGTCGGCGCCGGCTGCACGGCCTTGGCTTGGTAGACGCTCATGACCATGGGGAAATAGGCCCGGGTCTCTTCGCTGAGCTTTCCTGCATCGATGGCCTTTTCCCCGCCGTTGTAGGCGGCGACGGCCTTGGCGGTGTCGCCGGGGTAGCGGTCCAGCAGGAAACGCAGGTATTTCACGCCGGCGGCCATGACCTGGGTTCGGTCCTTGACATCCGTGGCGCCGTATTTCTTGGCGGTCTCCGGCATCACCTGGAGCACGCCGAGGGCGCCATTCTGGCTCTTGGCATTCCGGCGCAGGCCGCTCTCCACCCAGGCCATGGACCGCAGGAGCTGGGGGTCGATGTTCTCTTTGGCTGCCAGGGCGTCGAGTTCTTGGAGCAGTTGGGGATCGCCGGGGATGGGCGGGTTTGTGGCGGCCTTCAGGCTGAGGGCTGCGCAGGGCAGGGCGAGGGTGAGGAGGGCCGCCGGAAGCCACGCGGGACGGGGCTTGGGGGTGGGTGGGATCAGGAGACGATGAATGCGATCGAACAAGGTTCCTCCGCGGGCCGCGAGGGCCAGATGGGGATGGGGAGACGGGACGCTTTTGAGGTCGTCCAGGGCATCGAGGGCCAGGGCCAGGCGCCGCGGTTCGCCAATGGTCCTGGCCGCCAGGTCGTCCGCGAGGTGCTCCCGGAGGTTCCGGATCCGCCGGGAGAGCCACCACACCGTCGGGTGGTGGAACAGCAGCACCTCGATGACGTTCTGCAGCAGGTTGAGGAGGTAGTCGCGGCGCTTCACATGGGCCAGTTCGTGGGCCAGGAGCGCCTCGATGTAGGGTTCGGGCAGTTCGGTAAAGAAAGCGAGAGGCACCAGCACCACGGGTCGCCAGAGGCCCATGGCGATGGGGCTGGCGAGGCGCGCAGAGACCCTCAGTGCCACGCGGCCCCGGAGGGCCATGCCTTCGGCGAGGGCCTGGAGATGGGCCTCCCAGGCGGACGGCGCGGGTTCAGACTGGCGGCGCCAGTCCCGGGCGGTGAAGAAGCCGCCCGTGAGGCGCAGGGCCATGAAGGCGGTGCCTACGGCCCAGGCGGAGGCGACCCACGGGAGCAGGTGCGTGAGCCGTTCCAAGGCGCGGGCGGTCCAGGGCGCAGAGGCCGGAGCAAGCTGGACCTGGGTGCCCAACAACGGCGCCACGTCCAAGGGAAAGACGAGACCGGCGGTAGGCACGGGAGTCGCAAGAAAGGCCCGCAGGAACATCGCCACCGGCAGGATCAGGCAGAGCACGAGGGCCCCGAAGGCCAAGGCATGCTGAAGCCGCAGTCGGGCATGCCCAATGCCACGCAGCACCAAGGCGGTCACGACACCCAAGAGGGCCAGTTGCCAGAGGGAATGCACCAGGGCCCAACCGAGGGCCTCGACGAAGCGCGGGAGGCTCATCGGGGCGCCTTCTTGCCGAGCAGTTCGGCGATGCGCGCCTTCTCGTCCTCCGGCACGGCGCCGGTCTGGAGGGCCGCCTGTACGAGGGCCAGGGCGGAGCCCCCAAAGAGCCGGTCCATGAGGTCCGACACGAGACCCGATTCCATGGCCTCCCTGGGATGGGCCGCGCGATAGATGTGGCTGCGGCTGCTCTCATCCCGGGCCACCAGCCCCTTCTCGAACATCACCTGCAGCATGCGTAGGCAACCGGTGTAGGTGTAGTCCTGCTGACGGCTGAGGGCGGCATGGACGTCCTTGACGGAGGCTGGGCCGAGCTCCCAAAGGATCTTCAGGAGCTTGAGCTCGGCTTCGGTGGGACGGGGGGGCGGTGTGGGTGTCATGTCTGTACTCAAGTTGGTCTACTCAAAATGGTCTATGTTGATTCCGCCGTCAACCCCCGCTTCCCAAATTTCCGGTTCAGGCGCGGGGGGCGGAGGGCTTCCAGCCGCGCCAGGCCTGGGTTTCGGTCTGTGTGATCGGTTTTAGTTCTGAACCGACGGCATCGCCGTAGGCCGTTTGATCCGCCAGATCCGCGAGCCGTGAAAGGGACTCCCTTCGTTCGGGTCGAAGGTTTGCCAGACGCAGGAGCCAGCCCCGGGCTGTTTCACCGGGAAGTGGGGGGGCCAGGGCTCCGATGCGCCGGACAAGGGGGCGGAGTTCCGGCAGGTGGCCGGGTGTCGCCGAGGACCAGCGCCAACCGTGGCTTCTGAAGCGCCAGGCCAGACGGATGGCAAGGAGCGCCAGGGCCACCCAGCCGACCGGGCGCAGGGGATCGGCGAGGGAGGCGGGCAGTTTCAGGCGCTCGAGGTGTCCCTGGAACCACGCGAATCCGGCCACCTGATCCGCGTCGCTGAAGCGCACCACGTAGCGATCCCAGCGGAACTGCACGGCGTCCGCCCAGCGCTGCATGCGTGCGCGCAAGGTCTCAGCGGCCCACGCCTGGCCAGGGGTCGGAGGTGTGCCATCCACGGCCTTCCAGCCATGCAGTCCCTCGTCGTAGTACTCCACCCAACTATGGGCCTCGTTCTGGGTGACGACGTAGTAACCGCCTTCTGGGACCCAGGCCCCCAACTGGTAACCATTCACCACCCGCGCCGGAAAGCCTCGGTGCCGCAGGGCCAGGGCCAGGGTAGACGCGAAATACTCACAGTGGCCTGCTTGCGTGCGAAACAGGAAGTCCCGCAAGGGATCCTCCGCCTTGCCGCTCGGATTGTCCAAGGTGTAGCGGAAGGTCCGAAGGCGCGCCGCCAGAGCCTTTGCGGTCTCCGGGGCGGGAGTGCCTTCCGGGACAATGCCGAGGGCCCACTGGTGAACATGCTCCGTGCCTTCGCCTGGATGCTTCAGGAAAGCCCGGCGACGGCCCGTGGGTGGGGGCTCCTCCAGCAGCATCCCGCGAATGGGCTGGAAGCGGACCGATAGCGGCACCATTTGACGAGAAGCCTGCCGCAGCCGCAAACCTCCGCCTCTCAATGGTTCGATGCTGAGGTCATCCTGTCCTGGAAGCTGAAGGATGCCATAGGGGTGGGGGACCAGACCCTTGGGGGAGGCGGAGAGGAAGAACTCCGCTTCCAGCGTGGCGGATGCAAACGGGTGCTGGGTGAAGGACGTCCGGGGCGTGGCGTCCAAGGGCTGCCAGGCACCGCCTTCGAATTCTTCCAGGGCCGTCCCGCGGAGCAGACCCAATTGTCGGCGTGCCAGGGCGGGATCCTCCGCCAAGGCTTGTAACGGGATGATGCGGAGCACCACCTCCGCATTGGCGGCCACGGGGCCTTCACCCGCCAAGTCCACCCGATCGCTGAAACCGGCGGTGCTGCGTCCCCATCCCAGACCACCGAGCCAGGGGGAGCGGATCCCGAAGGTGACGCGGGGCATGGCCACGAAGCAGGCGGCGCCCAGCACCACCGCTACCAGGGTGAAAGGCAGCAGACGCTTGAAGGGGGGCGGAGTGGGATGGTGACGGGCACTTTGCTCCCATGCCTGCTGCATCAGCAGGGTCATAGAGAGGATCAGCCAGAGCACCAGCCACAGGGCGAACACCAGATCGAAGACCGCCAACGCCGAGATGAGGAAGAGCAGGAAGCCCATCAGCAGGATCTGGCGTCGCTGCCCGAGGCTGCGCGGCAGGGCGAGGCGTGAGGCGCAGAGGAGGAACAGCAAATGGGTGACCCCGGTGAGCAACTGCACCCGCAGCAGGATGAGCACCACGGCGTAGACCAGTGCGCCGGTGTTGATCCAGCGTTCGAAGCGCCCAAGGGAGAGCCGACGGGCCTCGACACCCAGAGCGAGGGCCAGGGGCAGGGCCATGGCCACCAGCTCTTGCGGCTCGAAGATGCCCGTCGAGAGCATGGCGGCCCAGGCGAGCCAGGGCGGAAGGTGGTCCAGCCAGCGCGCGAACCTCACGGCTGAGGGCTCCCGGGAAGGGCTGCGTCCCGCACTGTGGCGCGCATGGCAGGGGCCTGGGGGCGGAGGGCGGTCATGGGGGCATGATGCCAGACCCACCGACCCCCGGCGTAGCGCTGCCGTTCGCCGATCCGCTCTTACGGGAGCGCGGTCTCTGGCTAACCTGAGGGTGCAACCTGCTTCACGAGGTGATCCATGTTCGCCGCCATTGTTCCCATCGCCATGCTTCTGGCCCGCCGAGGCGAATCCACCTCAGGCGGAGGCTGTGCCCCTGTGGGGTGTTTTCTCGTCCTGATCGGGTTGGGGTTGGTGCTCTTCCTCGTTTTCCGCGGACGGAACCAGCGCCGCGTGGACGGTGCCTCGGCTCGTCCCATGCCCACTAGCCCCGTTCAGCCCCACACCTTCGCCTGCCCCTTCCCCAAATGCGGCAATTGCGGGGCGTCCTCCGACAAGCAGAAGCAGCAGTGGGACGGCCTGCGCAGTGTGAGCTGGTCCTGTGGCTACTGCGGCCACACCCAGGTGCAGCAGCTGACGGATGAGGAACTGCCCCCCAGCGCCCGCCAGCGGCTCGGTCTGGACGGTGGCATGCAGAACGGCGCCTATCCGCCGGGTTATCAGGGCGGCAACGGTATGGGCGGCGGCCTGGGCAGCGGCCTTGGCGGCGTGATGACCGGCATGATGCTGGGCTCCATGCTCGGCGGCAACCATCACAACCATGGCGGTGGCGATGGCTGGAACAGCGCCAGTGGCGGCGGCTCCAGCGACAACTGGGACAGCAGCGGCGATTCCAGCGGCGACAGCGGCGGCGGCTGGGATTCCGGTGGCGGCGACTGGGGCGGAGGCGATTCCGGCGGCGATTCCGGTGGCGATTGGTAGACCGACAGGACGAGGCCCCCGTTTCCGGGGGCCTCGTCGTTTCAGGATCTACATCACCTTGGGCACCAGGAAGTGCCCGTTCTGTTGGGCGGGAGCGTTGGCCAGGGCTTCGACCTGAGCCAAGCTGGCTCGCGGTTCATCGTCTCGCCAAGGCAGGGGGTGTTGGAGTCCGTGGCGCATGGGGGCGATGTCCGTCAGGTCCAGCTCTGCGAGGCCCTCCGCATGGCTCAGCAGCCGGGCCATGTCCCGCGCCAGGGGCTCGATCTCTTCCTCTTTCAGCTGGAGGTCCGTTAAGCGGGCGCAGCGCAGTACATCCTCGCGGGTCACGTCCATGGGGGCTCCGGTTCAGGTGAGTTTCAGATCGGCGTCGGCGTTCAGGGGCAGAGGGTCGGATGCGGGCTCCAGCATGGCGCCTGCGGCGGCGATCATGGCGCCGTTGTCCGTGCAGAGCCGGGGTTCCGGCAGGGCGAGGCTGAGGCCGAGCCGATCGCAGAGGAGCTGGGCCTGCGTCCGCAACTCGGAATTGCAGGCCACACCACCGCTGATGACGAGGCTCCGGACGTCGTGTGCGTCCGCATACCCGGCGATGGGCTTGAGCAGCCAGGTGGCGACGGCGGTGTTCAGGCTGCGGCAGAGGCCCTGAACGCGCGGGTCTTCGGGGCCCGCGATCTCGACGCCGGGATCTGCCTCGATGCGCAGCTTCATGGCGGTCTTCAGCCCGCTGAAGCTCCAGGCAGGCTTCCCATCGCGGAATTTTGGGGGCGTGAAGGGCTGAGCGGCCTTCGCGGCCACGCGGGCGCAGGCGTCCACCACCGGGCCGCCTGGGTAGCCGAGGTTCAGCATGCGGGCGGTCTTGTCGAAGGCCTCCCCCGCGGCGTCGTCCCGGGTCTTCTGGAGCAGCTCCAGGTGGGTCCAGTCCTGGGCCAGATAGAGATGGGTGTGACCGCCGGACACCATGAGGGAAAGGGCGGGAAAGAGCAGGTTCGGCGCCCCGAAGCGGGCGGCATTGAGGTGGCCCAGCACGTGGTGCGTGCCGACGAAGGGGATGCCGTGGCGCCAGGCCAGCACCTTGGCCGCGGAGAACGTCGTAAGCAGGCTGCCTACAAGGCCGGGCCCCTGGGTGGCGGCGATGCGGTCGATGCGGTCCAACCCGATGCCCGCTTCGTCCAGGGCCTGCCGGATGACCTTTCGGACCTGGAGCAGGTGTTCCCGGGCGGCGAGTTCCGGCACCACGCCGCCATAGGGCGCATGGAGCTCGTCCTGGCTCTTGCGCACCAGACTCCGTACCACCGGCCCGGCAGGGGTTTCCTCCACCACGGCGGCGGAGCAGTCATCGCAGGAGGACTCGAGTCCCAGGATCCACATCCCTCTATTGTGGGGGTTCGCGGGTCGCCAGCCAAATCGGGGAGCCATTCATGCGCGGGTAAACTGCGGAGGTGATCCGCCTCGTTCCCACCCGCATCGAACTCGCGCGCCCCCTGCCGCCCCTCACGTACCTCGCGCCGGAAGGCGTGCCCGCTGGTTGCCGCGTCCGCGTGAAGCTGCGCAATGGCGATGCATTTGGTGTGGTGTTGGGGCCGGATGAGGCGCCCCCGGCGGTGAAGCTGCGGCCCGTGGTGGCGGTGCTGGATCCCTTTCCGCTCCTGCCGCCCAAGATGCGGGAGTTGCTGACCTTCGCGTCCCGCTATTACGCGGCGGGGGAGGCCCACCTCATGGCCCTCTGTCTGCCTCAGGCGGTCCAGGTGGAGTGGGAGACGGCTCTGGGAGCCCGTCCAGGTAATGAATTGGTCTCGACTGAACACTTGGACGGGCTCCTAAAGGATGGACAGCGGCTGTCGGATCTGCGGGATGCGGGGGATTGGACGCGCTTGGCCGCACTCGGGGAGGCCTGGCACGCGGGTGCCCTGGAGCTGCCGACGCTCTTCCATCGCCGCTCCCTGAGGGGCGCCGGGCTCACGGAAGTGCGGCGCACGGTCCAGCCCCATCCCACGAAGGTCACGTCCACCCAGGCCAAGGTGCTGCTGGCGTTGGAAGAGGCGGGCGGGGCGATGCTGGAGTCGGATCTGCTGGCGGCGGCCAAGGTGAGCGCCGGGGTGCTCTCGACCCTGGAGCGCCATGGCGTGGTGGAGCGCATGCGCCGGGTGGATCTCATGTCCCAACGGCGCGAAGACATGGGTGATCGCCGCGTGGTGCTCAATGCGGAACAGGTGGCGGCAGTGGAGGGCGTGGCCCTCGGGACGTTTGCGACGCACCTGCTCTATGGCGTGACTGGGTCAGGCAAGACGGAGGTCTTCCTGGAACTGGCAGGCCGTGTGCTGGCGGAAGGGCGGCGGGTGCTCTGGCTGGTGCCGGAGATCGGCCTGACGCCCCGGCTCCTGACCCGTCTGGAGGGCCGGTTCCCGGGGCAGGTGGCTGTGGGACACGCGGGGCTCAATGCCACGGAGAAGCAGGCGGATGTGATCCGCTTGCTCAACAATGAGGCGCCGCTGTTCGTCGGCGTGCGCAACGCCGTCCTCGCGCCGCTTCGGGACATCGGGCTCATCATCGTGGACGAGGAGCAGGAGGGTTCCTACAAGAGCGAGGAGCATCCGCGGATCCAGGCTCGGGATCTGGCCATCAAGCGCGGCCAGCTGGAGGGCTGTCCGGTGGTGCTCGGCAGCGCTACGCCCTGCCTGGAGAGCTGGCATGCCGCCAAGGAGGGTCGCTACAAGCTGTTGCGGCTCACCCAGCGCCCGGCGGGCAGCAGCCTGCCTACGGTGCAGATCGTGGACCTACGGGAGGCCTACAAGGCCACGCGAAAGCGCGTGATCTTTTCGCCCCTGCTGCTGAAGGCGGTGGGAGAGACCGTGGCGCGGGGCGAGCAGGCGATGCTGCTGCTCAATCGGCGCGGTTTTGAGAACTTCTGGATGTGCCGGGCCTGCGGCAAGCCCCTGGATTGCCCGCACTGCGATATCAGCCTGACGTATCACAAGGGCTCCTATCGCCTGCGCTGCCACATGTGCGGCTTCGAGGCGGTGCCGCCGGAGTCCTGCCCGGCCTGTTCGGCGGAACACCTGCGGGGTGTCGGCGAGGGCACCGAGCAGATCGAGGACCAGCTCCAGGCCCTCTTTCCCGCGGCGCGCATCCTGCGTCTGGATCGCGATACGACCTCCCGCAAAGGTTCCCTGGAAGCGGGGCTCCTAGCGGCGGAGCATGGCGAAGTGGACATCCTGGTGGGCACCCAGATGTTGGCCAAGGGCCACACCTTTCCGAAGCTCACCCTGGTGGGCATCCTCAACGCGGATCTCGGGCTCAAGGTGGCCGACTTCCGGGCCGCCGAGCGCACCTTCCACCTGCTGACCCAGGTGTCGGGCCGGGCCGGGCGGGCCGAATTGTCAGGCCGCGTGATCCTTCAGACCTACAGCCCC
>CAYQAS010000077.1:0-20279 GCA_964415525.1 uncultured Solibacteraceae bacterium | reverse complement strand
ACCTCATGAAGGCCTACGGCAGTCCCAATGTGGGGGCGCCCTCCTACGCCCAATGCCGCGGCCCCCGCGAGGCGGGCTTCCTGATGACCTTCGGCGCGGGCCTCGGCTCCCCGGAGCCCCTGGACCTCGCCAACGCCCGGGTGATTACGCTGATCGGCAGCCATCTGGGCGAAAACATGCACAACTCCCAGGTGCAGGAATTGGCGGATGCCATCGGCAAGGGCGCCCAACTGGTGGTGGTGGATCCTCGGTTCTCCGTGGCCGCCTCCAAGGCCAAATTCTGGCTGCCCATCAAGCCCGGCACCGACATCGCCCTGCTCCTGGCCTGGATCCACGTCCTCCTCGCGGAGAACCTCTACGACCAGGCCTACATCGCAGAGCACGCCACGGGGCTCGATGAGCTCAAAGCCCACGTGGCGGACAAATCGCCGGAGTGGGCCTATCCCCTCACCGGCCTTGCCCCGGACCTCATCCGGGACAGCGCCCGCTTCATCGCCTCCGCACGTCCCGCCTCCCTCATCCACCCCGGACGCCACACCGTCTGGTACGGCGACGACACCCAACGCGAGCGGGCCATGGCGATTCTGGTGGCGCTGCTGGGGAACTGGGGACGCCGTGGCGGCTACATCGGGCTCTCCCGGCTTGGGGCCCCGGCCTATCCCAACACCTTCGCCTACCCGCACCCCAGCCGCCCCGTGGCGGATCGCCCCAAGGGCGGAGGCTATCCGTTCGCCTCGGAAGTCATCGCATCCGGCCTCCGGGATGCCGCCATCCCCGGCACCGCGGCCTACGACATCAAGGGCTGGATGGCCTATGGCTGCAACCTGATGCAGGCCCTCCCCAGCCGTCAGGAGACGATCAAGGCGATCCAGAACCTCGACTTCCTGGTGAGCGTGGACGTGCTTCCCGCGGAGATCTGCGGGTGGAGTGACGTGGTGCTGCCGGAAGCGACTTATCTGGAGCGGGATGACGACCTCGCGGGCGCCGCGTGGAAGCAGCCCTTCCTCGCCCTTCGCCAGGCAGCGGTGCCCCCCATGTACGAGAGCAAGCCCGGCTGGTGGATCGCGAAGGAGCTGGGCAAACGCCTCGGGCTCGGCGATGCCTTCCCCTGGAAGGACGCCGTGGAATGCGTGGACACCCGCCTCAAGGCCGGGGGCCACAACCCTGCAGTGGTGCGGGTGAAGGGCGTGGTGCTGGGAAGGCCCGATGTCTCGTGCGAGGAGGACGGCCTGCCGATCTCCATCCCCCATGCCAGCGGCAAGATCCAGCTCAAGAGCGAGGAGGCCGCCAAGCTCGGCTTCGATGCCTTCCCGACCTTCTATCCCCAGGAAGAAGGCCCTTTGGGAACCTTCCGCCTGCTGAACGGCCGCGCGCCGACCCACACCTTCGGCCGCACCGTGAACAACCGCCTGCTCTCCGAGCCCTACCCCGAGAACGAGGTCTGGGTGAACGCGAGCGTGGCGCAGTCGCTTCCGGGTTTCCTGAAGCCCCTGAAGAACGGCGACCGCGTCTGGCTCATCAACCAGGACGGCGTGAAGTCCGGCCCCGTGCGGGCCAAGGTCACGGAGCGCATCCGCGGCGATTGCGTCTACCTCGTCCACGGCTGGGGCCAGAACGCCCCGAAGCAGCGGTACGCCCATGGCAGGGGCGCCAGCGACAGCGCCCTCATGACCCGCGCCAAGGTGGATCCGCTCATGGGCGGCACCGGGATGAACGTGAACTTCGTGCGCATCGAGGCGGTGGGATGAGGAAACAGATGATTCACCACGGAGCCCACGGAGAAAACCCCCAAGGGCGGAAGGCCCGCCTGACCCAGGGTGGCAGCCTGTTGTCGGCCCGAGTCCAACGCGCACACGCCTTTCCCGAGGCAGCCGCCTTCCTGCGATCCGGGACGCATCACCCATCTCTATCAGTGCTCTTCTCCGTGAGCTCCGTGTGCTCCGTGTGCTCCGTGGTGAACCCTTCCCTGCTCCGTGAGCGCCGTGTGCTCCGTGGTGAGCCTTTGTCTTTTCGGAGCCCGCGATGAAGAAGCGCTTCGCCATGTCCCACGACACGCGGCGCTGCGTGGGTTGCCACGCCTGCGTGATCGCCTGCAAGACCGAGAACGCCCTGCCCAACAGCGGCTTCCGGGACTGGATCGCCACGGACACCCATGGCACCTTCCCAAACCTGGCCATGGAGATCCGCTCGGAGCGCTGCAACCACTGCGCAAGCCCCTCCTGCGTCACCGCCTGCCCCACCGGCGCCAGCCATGTGAACGAAGGCGGCATCGTCGCCGTGACGCACCGGAAGTGCACCGGCTGCAAGGCCTGCATCGCTGCCTGCCCCTATGGCGCCCGCTACGTGCACCCCGAAGGTTTCGTCGACAAGTGCACCTTCTGCGCCCACCGCACCACCAAGGGCCTGCAGCCGGCCTGTGTGGACGTCTGCCCCACCCGGAGCCTCGCCTTTGGCGACCTGAATGATGCGAGCTCCCCTGTCTCGAAGGCCGTCTCAGGCGGAAAGCACAAGGTGCTCCAGCCCGAGTCCGGCAACGAGCCGCAGGTCTTCTTCCTGACATGAACGAGGAAAGGATGAGCCACGAAGGGCCACGAAGGACCACGAATGAAAACCCTACGGATCGGAATGGGCCTGCCGGTCTTTGCCCTGATCCAAACCCTTTCTTGTCTTCTCTTCGTGGCTGCGCTTTACCCGCCGGGGTGTGTCGATGAACCGAGATCCAAACCGTTTCTGGAATCCCTACGTGGCTGGCGTCGCCCTGGGCCTCGTCCTGCTATCCGCCTTCGCCATCATGGGCAAGGGGCTGGGCGCGTCGGGCGCCTCGCTGCGGGCGGGCGTCTGCGCGCTGGATGCCGTCGTGCCCTCCCATGTGGCCGCCACCCCCGCCCTGGCCAAGACCCTGTCGGAGGGTCACCCCCTGAACAACTGGCTCGTCTTTGAGGTGCTGGGGGTGATCCTCGGCGGCCTCGTGGGGGCCTTCACGTCGGGCCGCCTAAAGCTGGAGACCCTGAAGGGGCCGAACACCACCACGGTGAAGCGCATCGTGTTCGCGGTCTTCGGGGGTCTGATCATGGGCGCCGCCGCAAAGCTGACCCGGGGCTGCACCTCCGGCCAGGCCCTCACCGGCGGCGCCCTGCTCTCCCTGGGCAGCTGGGCCTTCATGTTCAGCGTCTTCGGCGGCGGCTACGCTCTGGCGTACTTCCTGCGGAAGGAGTGGCGATGACCTTCCCCTTCGAATTCCTCTCCGGCACGGGCCGCGAGTGGGGCCTCCTCGTGGGCGTCCTCATCGGCTTCGGATTCGGTTTCGTCCTGGAGCGCGCGGGCTTCGGCCGCGCCCCCAAGCTCGCGGCGCAGTTCTACGGCACGGACCTCACGGTCTTCAAGGTCATGTTCGGCGCCATCGTCACGGCCCTGCTCGGCACCGTGATCCTCTCAGGCCTGGGCTTTTCCACGTTCAAGGTCATCGCCGACCAGGTGGTGAGCGCCACATTCCTCTGGCCCATGATCCTCGGCGGCCTCGCCCTCGGCGCAGGCTTCATCATCAGCGGCTACTGCCCCGGCACCTCCGTGGTGGCCATGGCCAGCGGCAAGTGGGACGGCTTCGCCACTGTGGGTGGGGTCATCGTGGGCCAGCTGCTCTATGCCGAAGTGGAGCACCTCGGGTGGTTCGCTCGCTTCCACACCAGCAGCAACCTGGGCCACACCTACCTCTGGGAGCTCTTCAAGCTGAACGATCGTGTGGGGCCTGCCGTCCTCGCCGTGGGGGTCACCGCCATGGCGGTGGGTTGCTTCCTGATGGTGGAGAAGCTGGAGGCGACATTCCGCGCCCGGGCCACCGTCGACGCCATGCCCACCCCGGCGGGCATCCCCGGGAAGCGTGTCTTCATCGGCTACGGCGCCGCCGCCCTGCTGGGGCTGCTGCTGGCCTTGGCGCCCGCGCGCGCCGTCCCCAACCCGACCCCCGCGTCCATCTCTTCCCTCGATCTCGCCCGCCGTGTGCTGGATGCCCCCTGGTCCCTGAGGGTGCTCGACCTGCGCAGCGCGGAAGCCTACGCCTCCAGCCGCATCCCAGGCTCGGAGTCCGTGGCACCCGCCCAGCTTGGGAAGCTCGGACTGGGGGATGCCCCCGCCAGCCGAGACCTCGTCCTCATCGTGGACGGCGATCTGGCGGCGGTTCCCCCTGCCGCCACCACGTTCCCGGGCCGGGTCTATGCCCTGAAGGGCGGCTTCGCCGCCTGGCAGCGGGAGGTGCTCACCGCCCCCGCACCCTTGGCCCCTGGCGCGAGCCCGGAAACCGTCATCGCCTGGAAGCTCCAGGCGGGCATCCAGGCGGGGCTCACCGGCATGAAAGCCGCGCCACCACCCCCCGCGGCGGCCGCCGGCGGCGCCCCCCGGAAGATGGGCGGCGGCGGGTGTGGCGGCTGAATACGACCCAACCACAAACAGGTCTTCCACGGATGCACACCGATGAACACGGATTTGAAAGGCCTCCACAGGGACAATCCCTTGAATCCCAAGGGCCTTCGCCCCACCAGCCCGCGGTTTTTCCCTTTCCCTCTCCGGCTTTCATCCGTGTGAATCCGTGTTCATCCGTGGATGGTCCTTCTTTCCTTTCCTTGCACTCGATCTGCTGATGTCTGCCGTCTCCCCCCGAGGTGCCTCCCATGCCTGAACTCGAGGTCGCACGCCACAGCCTCTCCATTGATCCCCACCTCCACATCTGGGGCTGGGAGGTCGTGGTTTACCTCTTCCTCGGCGGCATGGCTGCGGGCGCGATGGTGCTCACGAGCCTGTTGAGCCACCGGGCGCTCTCCCGCAATGCGCGGTGGCTGGGCTTCTTGGCCCCGGCTCTCGTGAGCGCAGGCATGGGTGCGCTGTTCCTGGACCTGGCCTACAAGGTCCATGTCTGGCGCTTCTACCTGGCATTCAAGATCACCTCGCCCATGAGCTGGGGCTCCTGGATCCTGATGCTGGTCTACCCCGCCACCCTGCTCTTCGCCCTGGCTTTACTGGATGAGGACCAGTTTGGCTGGCTGAAAGGAAAGGCAGAACGACTGCCTCTGGGCCCTCGAGTGGCCTCACTGCTGGCCTCTGCCCGCACCCTGGCCCTTGCCCATCTTGACCGCCTGCGGGGCGTCCATCTCGGGCTCGGCGTGGCCCTGGGCATCTACACCGGCATCCTGCTCTCCACCCTGGGCGCCCGGGCGGTCTGGAACTCCGCCCTGCTGGGCCCACTCTTCCTGGCCTCCGGCACTTCGGCCGGGGCGGCCCTGCTCCGCCTGCTCCCCCTTTCCAAGGAGGAGCACCACACCGCCGCACGGTGGGATCTCTGGGCCATGGGTGCCGAAATCCTGCTGCTGATCCTGGTCTTCGTGGGCCTTGGCACCAGTGGGGCCGGGGGAGCTCAGGCTCTCCATCACATCCTGGGCGGCGGATTCACTGCCGTGTTCTGGAGCCTGGTGGTCCTTGCCGGTTTGCTGCTGCCCCTCCTCCTGGAATTCCTGGAGCACCGACTCGCCCTGAAGGCCACGGTGCTTGCCCCCGTCTTGGTCCTGGTGGGAGGCTACGCCCTTCGCTGGGTCTTCGTCATGGCCGGTCAGGCCCACTGACCCTTCCGTCGTATCCCCGGCCCTGAAGCCGGACGCTCCCCACCTCTCCCCATCTCGACGGGCCTGAGCCCGTCTGGAGTCGCCATGCCCCGTTCCGCCTCCCTCCTCCTGGCCGCCCTCGTGGTCGGCGCCCCCCTCGCCGCCACGGATGGCTACTTCTCCCACGGCTACGGCACCCGCTCCAAGGGCATGGCCGGAGCAGGCACCGCCCTCTCCCAGTGCAGCCTTTCGGTCGCCACGAATCCAGCCTCCGCAGCCTTCCTCGGAACGCAGCTGAACCTCGGCCTGGCCTGGTTTTCTCCGAACCGCGACTACACGGTGACGGGCAATCCCAGCATGATGCCGGGCACCTTCGGGCTTGCCCCAGGCAAGGTCGAGAGCGGCTCCAAGAGCTTCCTCATCCCCAGCCTCGGCGCCACCTGGAAGGGCGGCGCAGACTGGACATGGGGTGTCGCGGTCTACGGCAATGGCGGCATGAACACGGACTACGACGCCCCGACCTTCGGCCAGAAGGGCACCGGCGTGAACCTGGAGCAGCTCTTCATCTCCACGAGCCTCGGCTACAAGGTCAGTGACCGGCACGCCCTGGGGGCGGCCGTGATCCTCGCCCACCAGAAGTTCAAGGCCGAGGGCCTGGCCGCGTTCGGCATGATGGGCTTCAGCTCCGATCCCGCGAACCTCACCAACAACGGCAACGACACCGCGCTCGGCTTTGGGTTCCGGGTGGGCTACCTGGGCCGCCTTTCCGACACGTTCACCGTGGGTGCCAGCTATCAGACCCGCACGAAGATGGGGGAATTCTCAAAGTACAAGGGTCTTTACGCCGAAGGTGGCGCCTTCGACATCCCCTCCACCTGGAACATCGGCGTGGCGTTCACGCCTGTGAAGGGCCTCACCTTTGCCCTGGACCAGAAGCACATCGCGTACAGCGAAGTGAAGTCCATCGGCAATCCCATGTTGCCCAACCTGATGATGGCCAAGCTCGGTCAAGGCGGTGGCGCAGGCTTCGGCTGGAAGGACATGGACGTGACCAAGCTGGGCGTCGAGTACGACGTGAACGCCGACTGGACAGTACGAGGCGGCCTCAGTGTGGCCAAGCAGCCCATTCCCGATTCCGAAGTGATGTTCAACATCCTCGCCCCCGGCGTCATCGAGCAGCAGGTGACCCTGGGCCTCTCCCGCAAGCTGGAAGGCCGCAAGGCCCTGTCGATGTCCCTGCTGCGCGGGCTCAGCAAGGAGGTCACTGGTCCCAACCCCCTGGAGGTCCCCGGCAAGCAGACCCTCGCCCTGCGCATGGACCAGTGGGAATTCGAAGTGGGCTACAGCATCCAGTTCTGAGCGGAACACGCTCTTTCAACCCGGATATTGCTTGATCGGTTCTTCTCAAGGCGGACGGCAGGGCTCGGCAGTTGGAGCCGCAGATCTGCACAGTTTGGGCTTCGCCCAAGCCTGTGCCGGTCAGCTACTCCAACGGCACGATTGGAGTTCAACGGCGGTGCCAGGGCTTTCCAGGCACCGCCGGATGCGTACGCCCCCCTGATCCTGCATCTTGGCGGCCTCGGTCTGCATCTCGCGGCGAACCCGCAACGTCGCAGGGATCGGATGGTCCCTTAGAGTGCGGTGGGCAGTCCGCTCCCGCAGCTCCCACGGAGGTTTCCCATGAAACGCATCCTGTTCCTCTCCGCCCTCGCCCTCGCCGCCACCCTGGCGACCCCGGAACTCCACGCCCAGCGTGCCGGGAACAAGGGCCGCAGCAGTTGCAAGCCCACCTGCGAAGGCCAGCAGCTCCGCAAGCGCGATGGCTCCTGCCCTACCCCCGGCCAGGGCAAAGGCGTGCGCAAGCAGGACGGTACCGGCCCCAAGGGCGGCACGCCCGACTGCCCCAAGACCCCCAAGGCCGAACCCAAGAAGTAGACTGGGGGCCCCAGCTCCGTGATGCAGCGCAGAGCGGAAGGGCGCTCCCGTGGAGCGCCCGATAGACTGGGGAGCATGCGCGCAGCCCAGGTTCTCCATGGCGCGGCGGAACGCCTCCGCCGGCCCGGGGCCTGGGCGGTCGTGCTGCTGTTCGGCACTGTCTGGAACGTGCTCCGCTTCCTCGCAGGGCCGGTCTACCTGTCCCTCGGCGAGATGGCCTTTCCCTTCCTGCTGGCGATCGAGGTACTGGGCCTATCCTCCCTGCCCTGGCAATGGACGGGGGATGAGCGTCCCGAGGTCCCCACGTGGCGCGGACTCGCACAGGCCCTGCCCTGGACCGTGCTGCTTCTGGTACCCCTCAGCCTGCTGCTCCCCGGACACGGTGGGCGCGTCCAGTGCACCGCGGACTTCCTCCCGGACCTGCCGCCTCGGATGTTGGTGCTTCTGATTGCCGCGGCCGCCCTGAACCTCCTGGCAGGGTGGATCCTGGCGGACCGTGACCGGGAAGCCCGTCGGGCCACCGAGCAAGCTCAACTCGCCCGAGAGGCCCAGTTGCGAGCCCTGCAATCCCAGATGAGCCCCCACGTGCTCTTCAACACCCTGAGTGGACTGGCAGAGCTGGCCCGGGAGGACGGCGCCGCCACCGAATCCGCCCTGGTGGACCTTGCGGGCCTGCTCCGCCGGTTGCTGGATCATGCGGGCAAAGATTGGGTGCCCTTGTCCGAAGAACGCGCCCTGGTAGAGGGCTTCCTCCACCTGGAGCGCTTCCGCCTCGGAGACCGCCTGCAGGTGCGCTGGTGCTGGGATGCCACCCTCGAAACCGCTGCGCTCCCACCCCTCCTGCTCCAGCCCCTGGTGGAGAACGCCCTCAAGCACGGCATCGCCCCCAGTCGGGAAGGCGGCGATGTGGAGATCGGCCTGGAGGGCTCCCCGGATCGGATGCGACTTTGGGTGTCCAATTCGGGCCGCCCTTTGGATGCCGAGCGCCCCGAAGGCCTCGGCCTCGGCCATCTGCGCCGCCGGATCGCGCTGGTGCAGGGCCTCCGTATCACCCTTGCCCTGCGCAGCGAAGGACCTCGCACCGTGGCAGAACTCCTGGTGGAGGTGTCTCGTGCATGAAGCCTTGCGGGTCCTGGTGGCGGAAGACGAACCCTACAACCGCAAACGCTTGGTGCGCCTGCTGCGGGAGGCGGGCTGCGAGGTGGTGGCGGAACTGCCGGATGGCCCGGCGGTGATCGAATGGTTGGAGGCGGGTGGGCACACGGATGCGGTCTTCCTCGACATTGAGATGCCCGGCGCCACGGGCCTGGAGGTCGCCTTGGACCTCCCCAAGGGACTGCCGGTGGTCTTCGTCACGGCCTACGCCGAGCACGCCGTGCGCGCCTTCGAGACCGCGGCCCTGGACTACCTCGTGAAACCCGCCACCGCGGAACGCCTCGCGATGAGCCTGGAACGGTTGCGGGAGCGCCTGGGCAGTGCCGCACCGCTCGCCCCGAGGCCCACGGGGCCGTTGCGGTATCCCATCCGCGCCGGGGAAGGGCTCGTCCTCATGGACCTCGCCCGTACCACCCACTTCGAGGTGGAGGATGAGGTCGTCTGGGCTTATGTCGCCGGGGAGCGACACCGAACGCCGTGGAAGAGCCTTACCGAAGCCGAGGGCACGTTCCCCGAAGGCACCCTGGTTCGGGGACATCGCCACCTGCTGCTGCGTCCGGAGTCGGTGGTGGGGCTGAAACCCGGCGAGTTCGGCAAGCTCCTCGTCCGGCTCCAGGGCGGCGCGACGATCGAAGTCAGCCGCGGGGCCGCCCCGACCTTGAAGGCGAGATTGGGATTGAGCTGAGTCCTGCTGCATTTCAGCCACCCGTGGCTGCATCCTGCAGATGCGCCCAACGTCGAGGGCAAACCCGGGCTCCATGGAAGCGGAGGTGTCCCTTGAACCTGTCCCACGCCGAGGCTCTGACCACCCTGCGTTCCTTCGATGTCCTCGCCGCACCCGCATGGATTCTGGCCAGGGCATACGTGCCCTGACCTGAATCCATGGCACATGGCCTCCACGACCTAACCGCCTCCTCCGCAACCCCTGAAATAGGAGCCCCCATGCATAGCATCGCGATTCTCTGTCTTCTCAGCAGCCTCCTAGCTGCGGCGCCTCCCCTTCCCAACGCCACCGCAGAAGCCCTCGCCCTGGCCTTGGCGGATGAGCGGCAGACAGAAGCCTTCTACGCCGCCGTGATGGCCAAATTCGGTGAACGGCGCCCGTTCTCCAACATCATCGAGGCTGAACGCCGACACCAGCAGGCCCTCCTCTCCTTATTCGAGGCCCATGGGCTTGCGATACCCGCACCGACCCCGCTCAAAGTCCCGACGGTGCCCTCCACGTTTAAAGCCGCCGCCGAGGCCTCAGCCCAGGCAGAGATGGACAACGTGGCTCTGTACGATCGCCTGCTGAAGACCGTGCAGGAGCCCGACGTAAAGGATGTCTTCCACCGGCTGCAGTGGGCCAGCCAGGAACGCCACCTCCCGGCGTTTCGGCGACACGCCAAGTAGACAAAGGCACCCGGCCGGATCCACCCCCATGTGAAAGGGCGGCCGAGGCCGCCCTTCCGTGATCCGAGGATTTTCCGAGATCAGATCGCGTCGAGGGCCTGGCTCAGATCGGCGATGAGGTCGCCCACATCCTCGAGTCCCACGCTGATGCGGATCATGTTCTCGGTGATGCCCGCGTGGGCCTTCTCGGTCGGGCTCATGTCGGAGTGCGTCATGGAGCTGGGGTGCTGGATGAGGCTTTCCACACCGCCGAGGCTCACGGCGAGCTTCATGTGGTGGATGGCGTCCAGCATGCGGAAGGACTCCGCCTCGCCGCCCTTCACCTTGAAGGTGATGAGGCTGCCGGTGCCGGTGGCCTGCTTCTTCCACAGTTCCAGCTGGCGCTCGCCCATCTGGGGCAGGCCGGGGTAGGACAGGTCATAGACCTTCGGGTGCGCCAGGAGGAAATCCACGATCTTGAGGGCGCTCTCCTGCTGCTTCTCCATGCGGATCTGCAGGGTGGCCAGGGAGCGATGGATGAGCCAAGTGGTATCCGGGTCCGGAATCGAACCCAGGATGGTGCGGAAGACCTTCACCTGGCCCATGAGCGCCTTGGAGCCCATGGTGATGCCCGCGACCAGATCCGAGTGGCCGCCGAAGAACTTGGTGGCGGAGTAGAGGACGAGGTCGGCACCGAGCTTCAGCGGGCTGCTGAAGATGGGGCCCATGAAGGTGTTGTCCACCATCACCAGGATCTGGCGATCGGCCGTGGAGTATTCATCCGCCAACTCCCGCGCGGCGCCGATGTCGGAGAGGAGAATCGTCGGGTTGGCGGGGGATTCGATGAAGATCACCTTCACCGAGGGATCTTCCTTCACCAGGGCTTCCATCTCCGCCTTGGTGGCACCGGCGGCGAAGGGCTTCGTCTTGATGCCGAACAGGGGCAGCATGTGGCGGAAGAAATACTCCGAGCCACCGTAGACGGGGTCGCTGAAGAGGAGCGTGTCGCCCGGGCGCAGGAAGGCCAGGCAGGTGCTGCTGATGGCGCCCATGCCGCTGGCGAAGATCGCCGCTTCCTCTGCCCCGTCCCAACCCGTGACCTTGGTTTCCAGGATTTCCGTGTTGGGATTATTGACCCGGGTGTAGATGAGGGCCGGGCTCTCACCCTCCTTCATGGGGCTGAGGCCATAGGCGATCTCGAAGGCGCGCTTGCCCTCCTCGGCGTTCTTGAAAAGGAAGGTCGAGGTGCGGAAGACCGGCGGAATGGCCGCACCCTCGGAGCGCTGGGGGTCATAGCCCTTGCTGAAGATGGAGGTCTGAGGCTTCACGGTGTGTGGCATGCGGTTCTCCCCGGGCGCAGGACACTCCAGGGCATCCGGCCGCCTCACAAGGTAGGCCGCGAAGGGTCGGCAAACCATCGAATCGTCTTCCGTTTTGCACGACAAACGACGGCCAGCGCCGAACATTCTGCACCAAGATCGATGCAGTCCCGAATGTCAGTCAAACAGGGGTCGCCCAATCGCCCAGGTCAGGCAAGAAGGATGTCCTCCTTCGAGCCGAGCTTCACGAGGTCGATGCGCCTGAGGTCAGAGACCCCCAGCTTGTACTCCGTTTCCGCCTTCTGGACGTGCTTGGTGGGAGTGACGGGACGATCCTCGCCGAAGTGGTCGATGCGCTTGAGCCGCAGCAGTTCCGCCCCCAGGGCATCCAGGGCCACGGGATCCGTGGACATGAAGAGCCCACCGTAGTTCCACTGGAAGCGCGGGTCGAAATTGTGGGGCCCGCGGCCGTAGAAGAGGGGCCGCAGCACCAGCAGGATGTTGAGGCGCGTCTTGCCCTTCACCACGGGAAGGTGCCAGAGGGCCCCGAGGGACGAACAGGAGTCCGGGTGGTAGGCGTCCGGCGTCGGAGAGAAGAGGATCATGTTCTTGATGCAGCCGCCGATGCCGGACCAGTGGTGGGTCCGCACAGGTCGGACGTTCACCAGGGCGGTGCGGTCCGAGAGCATCTGAAGGGCTTTGTGGTCCGCCACTGGGATCTGGGCCTCGGGGATGCCCACGGTGGCGATCCGGGTCTTCAGGAGGGCCTCCACCTCCACGGGGGTCCGTAGGTAGGGGTATTCATTGGTCTTGATACCGGCCTTGTCCGTGGGCTTGAAGAGCTGTTTCCAGGCCTCCTCCGCCGTCTTCGTGCCAAACAGGGCGCAGATCGCCTGGTCCAGCATGCGCCCCATGATCTCCTTGTCCACGGCGCCGGTCTCCGTGAGCACCTTCGGGTCGCGGATCAGCACGACCTTGGCCCTGGGGCCGGTGGGGGCAGCCACGGCGCGGGAGCGCGCCTCCAGGCGGCCTGCCAGCGCCGCCGATGCAGTGATGGCGGCACTGGTCTGGATGAATTCCCGGCGGGTGAGTCGGCTGGTCATTTGAGGACCTCCTTAAGGCGGAGCAGGGTCGCGTCGTAGCGTTTGCGGGCGGTGGGGGCATCGGGCGCGTCCAGGACCAGCACGGCCATCACGCCGCTCGTCCCGGCGAGGCACCAGCCGCCCTCGGCCTGGATGGGTGTTCCGGCGGGCCAGGGCCGGGGCGTGCGGGCGCGCAGGAAGGTGCCCAGACCCTTGATGGCCCGCGCACCGTCCGGGAACCGGGCCAGGATCACGCGATCCGGGCGGCCCACCTTCCCGTAGCGGGCCACCACGGCCTCGCAGCGGTCGGGCAGCCCCAGGGCGTTGTCCATCATCAAGCTGTCGGTGGAGTAGAGCAGCCCCGGTGTGGCGATGTAGCGCAGGGACTTCGCCCTCAGGCCGTCCTTGTCCAGGGCCTCCACCAGGGTGGGCAGGGGGGCCGGTTCCCCGAGACGACCGAGGATCTGGCGGCCCAGGGCCATGACCGCCTCCCGGGAAGCCTCCGACTCGCGCTGGGCCTGGATGAAGACGAAGTGGTGCCCGTGCCAGTAGCGCAGAATGCCGCCGCCGTATTCGGAGCCCTGGCCGATGCCGGCCTCCTCATCCACCCGCTCGAAGCTGAAGGCCCCGTAGGCGCCGGAGGGGGCATCCATGTCGAAGATGCTCACGTCGATGGGGAGCTCGCCGTCCTTGCGGTAGATCCGCGTGTGGAGCGCCTTCATCCCATAGGCGATGTAGACCTCCGCAGCACCGTCCATGTAGGCATACACCGTGGTCCGGTCGAAGGACTTCACCGCGTCGGCCGTCCAGCCCGCCACGGCTGGCGCGGGCTCCAGCAGCGGACTCTGGGCCGAGAGGGTGGCACTGAGGGCCAGGACGAGATGGGGCACGAGATGGGTAGAGGTCTGCACGGCGACTCCTCAGCGCTTCTTGAAGGTGATTCCTGCGGCCTCCGGAGAGGTCAGCCGGAAGCCCGTGATGCGCTGCTGGGCATCCCGCTCGAAGACCACGTCTCCGAAGGGATCCGCTGCGGTGAAGGCGTCCTTCCCCACGGGCATCAAGGGCCGATCCCCCCGTCGCCAATGGCGCAGCACCAGACGCGGCCCGTTCATGAGCACCTGCCATCGGGCCTCCAGGCTGGCGTTCTCATAGTCCCCGGTGAAGGCCGCGAGTTCCTCAGCGCTCGGCGGCTGGGCCAGGGCTCGGGTGGCCACCTGAGTGCGCCCGCCCTGAGTCCACTCCAAGCGACGCACGGTGCCATCCCCTTCCCGCAGGAAATGAAGTTCGGCTCCCGCGATCGCCAGGGTGAATCGGTCCTCACCCACGGGCGCCAGCGGGTAGGTCTGCCCCTGAACCTTGAAGCAGAGCTGATCCTTCTCCACCGCGATCGTGGCGGGGAAGGTGCCCATGCGGAACTCCCCCGCGAGGGCCGCGAGGCGATCCGGCGAGGGGGCCGCCACCGGGGGCCTAGGGACGACCGGCGGCTCCGGAAGTGGCAGGAAGGCCTTGTTGATCTCCTGCAGCTGGGTGTCCTGATCGTAGAAGTTGTGGTTCCAGTTGCTAAGGACCACCACGCCGAAGGCCTGTTCCGGGAAGTACTCGAGGCTCGCCATCAGGCCCCCGCCCCAGGTGTTGAGGCAGGTCAGACGCGGGGCGCCCCGCCAGGTGTCCACCTTGAAGCCGGCTTGCCAGGGTCTTTCTGGCACGACCTTCACCTTGGCCAGGGCCGACGTGGGCAGACTGGCCAGCCACTTTCCCATGTCGTCCAGGGTCGTCCAGAGTCCATGGCTGCCCACCACGCCCAGGCTGTCGGGGCCGCGCCGGTAGCCCTGGCGGTTGTATCCGTAGTTGAAGGCGCGGAAGTCCATGAGCTCCAGGGGCTCATCCTTGAAGGTGGTGCGCTTCATGCCGAGGGGTTGGAAGAGCTCCCTGGTGGCCCACTCCCGGAAGCTCTTGCCCGTGACCTTCCGCACCACTTCTGCCAGGAGCACGTAGTTGGACCCCGAGGCCTGGGTGCGGCTGCCCGGCGTGAAGGCCAGGGTCTTCTGCTGCCGGAGGAGGCCCAGCACCGCATCCCGCGAGATCACGTCCTCCTCCAGGCCGCCCCGAAGGGCCCACAGGACCATCCAGTCCGGGAGGCCGCTGGACTGATCGAGCAGATGCTCGAGGGTGAGGGTCGTGCCGTAGTCCGGCAGGTCGGGCAGATGCTTGCGAACGTCGTCCTTCAGGCTCAGCTTGCCCTGCTCCTCGAGGCGCGCGAGGGCCATGGCGGTAATGGGCTGGGCCAGCATCCCCGCGTCAAAGACCGTGGCGGGCGTGATGGGCAATTCCCGCTCGAGGCAGGCCAGGCCCGAGGCCTTGCGGAAGAGCGTCTGGCCACCCTTCCACACCAGGACGGCCCCGCCAGGAGCGTTGGGATGGCTCCACTCCTCGAAGACCTTGGCCAGCGGCTCCTCAGGTGGTGCGGCCTGGATGGCTCCAGAGGTGACGAGACAGGCGAGGGCCAGGAAGCGGAGCATGATTCCTCCAGACAGCCACCCTCCACAGGTCGCACAGGCTCATGGGGACGGGGCCGATGCGGCCATGGTTCCCCCTCCGACAGCGCCTGTCAAACCGTTCATCACCGCCGATGGGGCCCTTCGTCGGGTTTGAGAAAATCAGGGAAGCAGCCCGCCAGTGCCCGAGTGGCGGCTTCGGGATCCGCTGCGGCGCAGATCGCGCTCACCACCGCGATGCCTTCGGCCCCCGCCCGCACCACGTCGAGAATGTTGGTTCCATGAAGTCCGCCGATGGCCACCAGGGGATGGCGAGAGAAGGCCCGGATGCGCGCCACGCCCTCCAGCCCCCACGCGCCTTTCGTGTCGGTCTTGGTGGGCGTGCCGAAGACCGGGCTCACGCCGAGGTAGTCCACCGGCTGATCCTGGGCCCGCACCACGTCCTCCCAGGTCTCCACGGAGAGGCCGAGGATCGCATCCGGCATCAGGCGCCGCACCAGCTCGCAGGGCATGTCGTCCTGTCCGACGTGGATGCCCTCGGCCCCGACGGCCAGGGCCACATCCACCCGGTCGTTGATGATGAGCGGGATGCGGAAGGGCGCCAGCAGGGCCTTCAGGCGCAGCGCCGCCTCGATGAAGGCCCGGGTGGGAAGGTCTTTCTCCCGCAACTGGACCGAGGCCACGCCGCCCCGCGCCGCCAGACGGACGACCTCCTCCACAGAACGCGCGCCACAGAGGGCGCGGTCCGTGACGAGACAGAGGCCCTTCACCTCAGACCTGCGCGCGCAGCCGCTGCGCCAGGGTCTCCTCGTGGAGCTGGTAAAGGGCGTCCAGGAAATGCAGCTGCAGCGTGCCCGGGCCCTCGGCTCGAGCGGCGGCTTGTTCGCCTGCCACGCCCATGACCGCCATGGCCTGGGCCGCCGCACGGACCGGATCCGGCGTCACGGCGGCAAAGGCGCCGCAGAGTGCGGTGGCGGTGCAGCCCAGCCCCGTCACGCGCGGAAGCATCGGATCGCCGTTGTGGATCTGGATGTGAGCATTCGCGCCGACGATGTGGTCCGTGGGACCGCTGATGCAGACGGCACTGCCGAACTCAGTGTGCAGCGCCCGGGCCGCGCCCAGGGCATCCCCCGAGGCGGCGGTGCTATCCACGCCCTTGGTCTTCGCCACGCCCCCCGCCAGGGCCATGATCTCGGAGGCATTCCCCCGCAGGATCGTCGGGCGCAGGGCCACCATCAGGTCGCGCGCGGTATCCGTGCGGTAGGGCGTGGCGCCGACCCCCACGGGGTCCAGCACGATGGGGATGCCCTTCGCCTTCGCCGCCTCGCCCGCCTTGAACATCGCGGCAATCCACGCCTTGCTCAGGGTGCCGATGTTGAGCACCAGGGCCGAGGCGATGGCCACCATGTCCACCATCTCCTCCTCCGCGTGGGCCATCACAGGCGAAGCGCCCAGGGCCAGCAGCGCATTCGCCGTGGTGTTCATCACC
The DNA here is from genome assembly GCA_964415525.1 of uncultured Solibacteraceae bacterium. GTDB lineage: Bacteria > Acidobacteriota > Holophagae > Holophagales > Holophagaceae > CAZPUI01. The sequence goes on along the minus strand of CAYQAS010000077.1, from coordinate 3,845 downwards.
ACGTAGTTCGTGATGCTGTGCACCACCGGCGCCTGGGCCCGGAGCCGCACCAGCGCCGCGCCTGTCTCGAGAAGATCCTGTCCGGTCATGGGTTCCCTTTCGCTGGGCTACCCCTCCGTTATATGCGACCCGCGCCCTGTCGGGATCAGTGAAGCCCGCGGCACCCGCCGACACGGGGTACGCTGGACGCCAGGAGGCGCCATGGAAGTCGCAACGCTGGTGGGGATGATCGCGGGGACGCTGACAACGGTGAGCTTCCTGCCCCAGGTGATCCGCACCTGGAAGACCAAGGACGTGAGCGGCCTCAGCCTTGGCATGTACAGCCTCTTCACCGCCGGGGTGGCGCTATGGGTGGCCTACGGCGTCATGCTCCGCGCGTGGCCCATCATCATCACCAACGGCATCACGCTGTTGCTGGCCGCCGCCGTGCTGGCCCTGGTGATTCGTTACGGGAAGCGCTCCCGCTCGTAGGTAGCCAGATCCTCGGGCGTATCGAGGTCCCGCCACGCGGGGGCCTCCCAATCGAGGATGACTGTGGGCAGCGCATCCGCCAGGGCGCGAAGGGACGTGCCCGGCGTCTCCGCCAATCGGGGCAGCAGGGACGCGGGCAGGAGGCTGCCGAAGTACTGCCGAATGCCCTCGGATTGGGCCAGGACCCAGGCTTCACCGGTCGGATCCGCAGCCTCCGCCGCTTCCCTCCAGGCCTTCAGGACATCCGCTGTCCAGCGCACCTGATCGCAGGCGACGATCCACCAGCAATCCGCACCCTCGGGCCTCGTGCCTGCCCAGACACGCAGCGCCACCGCCGGGCCTTCCCGGGGATCCTCCAGACGCCGCAGCTCGGGATGATCGGGCACCAGATCCCCGAGCACGCAGATCGGCCCCTCCGACACGGCACAGAAGGTCCTCACCAGATGGCCGCCCCAGGTGCCGCCATCGGGATGCAGCCGCCCGCACTTTCGCCCGCCGAGCCGCGAGGCGGCCCCGCCGGTGAGAAGGAGTAGGCCTAAGCTCACGAATCAGTCCTTCTGCAGCACGTCCTGGATCCAGCCATGGGCGGCCACGGCGCCCGGCAGCCCCACGGTGGACGCCGCCAGCACCACCACCTGACCCAGTTCCACTTCCGTGAGCCCGGCCTCCAGCGCCTTGCGCACCGCAGCCTTGCCCGCGCCAGACTTCTGGGCGCCGATGGCCACGGCGAACTTCAGCAGCCGCTGCATCCGACCGTCCAAAGGCCCTTTCGCCTCGGCTGCATGCAGCGCATCCCACACCGCACCGAGCTCGGGGTACTTGGCGATGAAATCGGTGTACTTCTGCGGCAGCGGGCGTTCAGACATGGCGGGCTCCTCAGGGGCGGGAGCCAGTATAGGTCTCAGTGGTGCGGGTACGCCTTCTCGCCCGCCTTCACGGCCACCTTCAGGTCGTTCTCCTCGGGGGGGATGGGGCAGTTCCAGATGCTCGAGTAGTTGCAGAGCGGGTTGAAGGCGGTGTTGAAATCCAGAGTGAAGGTCTTCCCCTTCGGTGCCGGGATCTCGAGAAACCGTCCCACCTGGTAGGTCTCCTGGCCCGTGGTGGTATCCGAGAAGGGGATGAACATCGTGTCGTCGCCCGGGGCCTTGTAGGCGGTCAGGGCCTGGGGCTTCCCCGCGAGCTTGAACTGCACCCGGGCGAAGGGTGTGAATGTCTTCTTGAGGTTCCGGGTGGTGGTGAGGGTGATGGGCTCGGCGGCCGTCACGGGCTCCAGGATCGCGGTCACCGCGAAAGCCTTGTCCGGGGCGAAATAGCGCAGGCCTTTGAAGCCCTTCACCTCAGGCCGCTCAGGATCGAAGACCAGGAGCGTGGCGCGGTCTGGCCCCAGCTGGCCCTGGACATGGAAGCGCCCGAGGTCGAACACCTTCCCGGCCATGGGCATTTCACCGGAAGCTGTGCACCAGAGCCACGTTCCATCCTTCTGCCGGACCGTCACCGCGGCCTCGCCCTCCACCGGTCCGAGCCCATCGGCCTTCACCCGGAGCCCCATGGGCTTCCCGGCCTCCACCGTCAGCCGCTGAAGCCCCGCCAAGGGGGAGGTCTTGCCGGAGCGGAACTCGACATCCTTCTCCTGGCGGGCCTTCAGGACCTCGGCCTTCCAGGTCACAGCGGGAGCCTGGGCCAGAAGGGCAGCGGGAAGCAGAAGGGGAAGCAGACAGAGGCGCATGGAGGCTCCGGGGCTCCGCCATCATAGCGATGGGCGACCCCCTCGGAGGCCGCCCATCCCGTGACCGTGCACTACAAGCCGCAGGTTCCCTCGGTCTTCACGCCCAGCTTCGCCAGGATCCGGGTACCCAGGCACCAGTTGGTGAGGCCGCTCTGAAAGAGGTTCAGCCCGACAAAGGCGGTGAGCCAGATCCAGTGATGGCTGTGGAGCCAGATGAGGAGGAGGCTGAGGAGGATCAGCGTCCCGGCGAATGTGTGGATGATGCGGTCGGCGTTCATGCGAGCCCTCCATGGCTCGCCCCCTTCGGGCTTCGCCTGCGGCAAAGTGGCACTACGCTCCTGCTCCGTGTTCATGCGAGCCCTCCATGGCTCGCCCCCTTCGGGCTTCGCCTGCGGCAAAGTGGCACTACGCTCCTGCTCCGTGCTCATGAGAGACCTCCTTGGGTCAGAATTCGAGGTTTTGGGTCCCGAGGGCCTGCCGCTGCAGTTCGGTGGCGCGGCCCCGGCGGGCGACGAGGTAGTAGAGGACGGGCACGGCCAGGCGGCTGAGCAGGGTCGCTGCGACTTCGCCGGCCATGAGGCTGATGGCGAGGCCCTGGAAGATGGGATCCGCCAACATGACGGCACTGCCCACCAGCACGGCGGCGGCCGTGAGGAGCATGGGACGGAAGCGCACCACGCCGGCCTCTTCCACGGCGGCCTCCAGCGCCATGCCCTCCTTCAGCTTCAGCTCGATGAAGTCCACGAGAATGATGCTGTTGCGCACGATGATGCCGGCGCCCGCGATGAAGCCGATCATGCTGGTGGCGGTGAAGAAGGCGCCCATCAGCCCGTGGGCCGGGATGATGCCGATGAGGGAGAGCGGAATGGGCACCAGGATGACCCAGGGCACCTCGAAGCTCTCGAACCAGCCCACCACCAGCACGTAGATCAGCACCAGCACCGCGGCGAAGGCGAGGCCCAGGTCCCGGAACACCTCTAATGTGATGTGCCACTCGCCGTCCCACTTCATCACCAGGTTCTCGGTGTGATCAGGGTGGGCCAGGCCCAGGCGCGCCACGGGTCCCCCGTCGCTGCCCTTCAGGGCGTCGATCTTCTTGTTCAGGGCCGCCAGGGCATAGACCGGGCTCTCGATGACCCCGGCGAGGTCGCCGAAGACATAGCTCACGGGCATCAGGTTCTTGTGATGGATGGCCGCCTGCTCATGGCCCTCCTGCACCCGCACCAGCTCCGAGAGGGGCACGGCGCCGCGCATGCCAGGCACGGTGAGCTGAAGCATCTGGTCCAGACGCTGACGCTGGGCGGAGGGCAGCTGGACGATCACGGGCACCTGGGTGCTGCCTTGCTGGACGTGGAAGCTCCCAGCCGTGTGGCCCTGGCCCGCCATGTAGAGGGTCTGGACCACGTGGCTCGGGGCGACCCCATGGAGGGCGGCCTTCTCACGGTCGACGATGAGGCTCAGCTTCGGGCTCGTGGGATTCAGCGTGCTGTTCACATCCACCACGCCTTCCACACTGCGGAAAGTCTGCTCGATCTCCCGGGCGAAGCGGATGCGTTCGCCCTCGGTGGGGCCGTAGACCTCCGCCACCAGGGTGTCCATCACCGGCGGACCGGGCGGGATCTCCACGATTTTTAAACGGGTGCCCTCG
>CAYQAS010000076.1:0-20485 GCA_964415525.1 uncultured Solibacteraceae bacterium | reverse complement strand
CCATGCCGCCCGTGGGCGGAATCAGCTTCCGGAAGGGCAGGAGCAGGGGCTCGGCCAGCGCTGCCACCCATCGCTGCCAGGCATGGCGCGGGTAGGGACTGAACCACGACATCACCGAATAGACGATGAGGAGCACGTATAGCGCTCGGAAAACCAGATCTACGAGAAAGAGAATGAGCATCAGAAGACCTGCAGAAGAAGGCCATCATATCCTTCTGACGACACAGGGACACATCATGCGAATCGGGATCAGCTGCTACGCGACGTTTGGAGGGTCGGGCGTGGACGGGGCCCCCTCCGCAACCGCAAGCCTCCCGCCGCAGCCAAGCGACGACCAAAGGGAGGAGCGAGGCAGGAGCAGGCTGCGGTGCGGCCTGCGATCGGCGAGAGAGCGCAGCGGGAGTGGGAGCACAGACCTAGATGGCCTGTGCGATCGGGGGGTATTCGGCGACGACGCCACATCGTTTGGGGGTCACTAGCCATGCGAATCGGGATCAGCTGCTACGCGACGTTTGGGGGGTCGGGCGTCGTCGCCACGGAGGTCGGCAAGGCGCTGGCAGCGCGGGGGCACGAGGTCCACATCCTCAGCCCAGCCATGCCGCCTCGGCTCATGGGCTTCGAGGATCGCGTCTTCTTTCACGAGGTCTCGGCGCGGCCCTACCCGCTCTTTGAGGCGGAGCCGTTCACCATCGCCCTCTCCAGCAAGATGGCGGATGTGGCGGAGAAGCACGGGCTGGAGATCATGCACGCCCATTACGCCATCCCCCACGCCAGTTCCGCCCTGCTGGCGCGTATGGCCTTGGAGGACAAGCTGAAGGTGGTGACGACTCTGCATGGCACCGACATCACCGTGGTCGGCAGCGATCCCAGCTACCTGCCCATGGTCCGGCTGGCCATCCGTGCCAGCGACGCCGTGACCGCCGTAAGCGAATACCTGCGGGATGAGACCTACCGCACCTTCGGCGTGGACCGTTTCATCGACGTCGTGCCCAACTTCGTGCCGCCCCGCACCGAGCCCCGGCCCGACTGCCGCGCTTGGCTGGCGCCGTGCAACACCGCGGTCTTGACCCACATCTCCAATTTCCGCCCGGTGAAACGCGTTCTGGATGTGGTCAAGGTGTTCGAACTCGTCCGCAAGGAGCATCCCTGCCGCCTCGTCATGGTGGGGGATGGCCCCGATCGCGCCGAGGCCGAGGCCTATGCGATCTCCCACGGCTTTGCCGACGAGGTGCGATTCACCGGCAAGACCCTGGACATCGGCTCCGTGCTGGCCTGCAGCGATGCCTTCCTGTTGCCTTCCTCCACGGAGAGCTTCGGCCTCGCCGCCCTCGAAGCCATGAGCTATGGCGTGCCCGTCATCGCCAGCCGCACCGCCGGCTTGCCGGAAGTGGTCCGACACGGCGTGGATGGCTTCCTGGAGCCGGTAGGAGACGTGCAGGCCATGGCGGAAGACGCCCTGACCCTGCTGCGGGACGCCGCACTGCGAAAGCGCCTCGGCGAATCCGCCCGGAAACGCGCCCTGGACACCTTTGCCGAAGAGCCCGTGATCGATCAGTACGAAGCCATCTACGAACGCGTCCTCGCCCCCTCAAAATCCAGCCTGGACCTCGGCGCCAACCCGCGCTAGACTAGCTGCTACGGCTGGGTAGCTCAGGTGGTTAGAGCGAGGGTCTCATAATCCCTAGGTCGACAGTTCGAGTCTGTCTTCAGCCACCACAACGGAAAGCCCCGACACCAAAAGGTCTCGGGGCTTTCTGCGGCAGGCCTTCGATCCCGACTTGCGAGGGGGCGGGATGGGGCCATGGTGCGCATTGGCGGCGCCTAATTCGCGCCGTGGATTCGCAAGGTATTCGTAATGGGGAGTGTCTGCTGCGCGTTTGGCGCACGCGGTGGCGAAACCTGAAACGAAACGATGAACCTGAACCTTGCGCCATGTCTTTCGGTACCAATGCATTGCTTTCAAACCAGGTTGCACCCCTCGGATCCGGTCTCCAGACCGGGCATTCGAAGTGGCTCTGTTCAGTATTTGACCCCTCAGCCGATTCCCAAGCCGTGGCTTCACGCAATGTGCTGCCGCACATCACCCTCTTCGAATGCACCCTCGGTTCAGAGCGCCGCGACGGCCTCGATCTCAATCAGGTAGCCGTGGGCGAGGTCCCGGATGGGCACCACGCTGCGGGAGGGGCGATGGTCGCCGAACACCCGGCCATAGACCTCATTTACCGTGCCCCAGAGCGCGATGTCGGGGATGAAGACCGTCACCTTGAGCACCTTGTCCAAACCGCTGCCTGCGGCCTGGAGGACGGCTTCCAGATTTCGCAGGGTCCGTTCGGTCTGAACAACGATGGGCCCCACTACCTTTTCCCCGGTAGCTGGATCGATGGACACCTGTCCGGAGACGAAGACCAGCCCGCCGTGAACGATGGCCTGACTGTAGTGTCCCGCGGGCTTCGGGGCGCGGTCGGTCTGGATGCTCTGCATGGCGGACTCCTCACGTTCATTCAACCCGGGAAGGTCGATTCGGGTCCACGGTGGAGCTGGCCCCGGCCCTGGCGTTTCCCATATGCGCTCTGCCACCCAGGGCGACGCCGTGACCAACGTGGGCGTGAGGCCGGAAACCCCTCGTGGCGACATGGTCCTGCCCCGAGAGATCACCAAGGGCAAAGACACGCTGACTCTGCGGGACAGGTAAGGCAAACCCGCCTGGACACCTCCCGGCCGCTGAAGCGTCGGAGCCACCCTCCCCGGTTTAACGGCCAGGATCAGGCCGTCCCCGAGGATTTTCTGGAGGCAGCCCCCGCAGGGTCAGTTCCAGGGTGTGCCGGGTGGACCAGGCCCGCTGCCAGAGCGCCGTCACATCCTCCACGCCCTGTCCCTGCGGAACCCCCATGAAGGGGCGAGGCACGGCCGCATAATGCACGCGATAGGGATCCACTTCACCGAAGCTGCGCGCCTCCAGGGTCGGAGTCTGTGCTTCCAGCCATTCCCGAACCGAATCCGAGGGCAGGTTCTGCGGAGTCGCGCGACGTGCCCCGCAGTCTGTGCCCATGAAGTCGAAGGGAAGCCAGCCAAGCCCCGGAAGCAGCACCTCTCCCCATACATGGAAGAGGGGCTGCCCGCGTTCCGAGACCACCGTCCGCGCCCAACGGCAGCCATCATCGCTCCCCACTTCGGTCATCGGTCCAGCAAGGGCCGCCGCACGCTCTCTCACATCCAGACCCACCCGGCGGGCCAGGAGGGCAAACAACCGGACGCGCTGCTGACAATTTCCGCCCTGGAGCTCCAGGGCCGCGGGCCCCATCCGATCCGACTGGAAATAGGGAATGTGCTGCAGCATCCACCGATAGATGCGGTAGGCACGATCCCGGGGGGCAGGATCTGGCTGACCTCCCCCAAAGATGGCACGCAGCATCTGCTCCAGTTTGGTCTGGAGCCGGTCGGAGAGCCGGACGGGAGGCGATGATACGGGCTCAATCGAAGGCAGGAGTCCTCCAGCCCGGACCTTGCACCGGAACCCATAGGCCACCCTCACGACCTTCGTCGGTGACTCGGGCAGGGGCAATGCCACGGAATCCCCTGCATCGATGAAGAAGGGCTCGAGGTCGGCAGGCTCAACGTGAGTCAGCTGCACCTCTCGCTGCTCTGCGCAGGAGGTGGGCAGCGGCAGGACGAGCCGCGGAGAACCGAGGTGGCGCAAGCCGTCCGGCTCAATGTCGACGGTGTAGGTCCCCTCGAGGGTCACCTCCCAAGGGATCTCCTGAAGTTCTGGAGCCGGATAACGAAGCAGGGGGGACCGCAGGATCTCCGCCTCCATCAAGTCCGTGTGCAAGGAGAGTTCATTCGCGGCCTGGCAGCGATCGAAGCGAGGCGCGTCCGACCCGTTCGCACCCCACAACCCCTGCCTCGCGACCCTCTCCAATCGCTCGGTCAAGGCCTCCACAGCACGGAGCGGCGGCGTGGTTCTCTCGGCGAAATACTCCGCCAGCTCCCCGACCGTGAAGCGCGGGTGTGCCGGAATTCCCGATCCGCAGGCATCCCGGTAAGCCGATTCCAGGGTCGCAAGATCGGGCGAACCTCCGCATCCCAGCGCAAGGGCAAGGGTTACCCGCGTGGGGTGGCGCATGAACAGGGAGGGAAGGTCCCTGGCAGGGGAATGCCCCCAGGGGGAGCCGGGCCAGTCAGGGGGACGACGGAAACGGGCACCCGCCTCGGAAAGCCTCAGCACCAGATCCAGGTTTTCGCAACCGGCGAGCAGCCCCCCGAACCCTCCACTGGCCCTCAAGATCGCCCGGCTCAGGAAAAAGCAGGGAGCATTCCCCAGCGCCGAATCCGAAGGATCCAAGCCCACCACATCGTGATCTCCGCCCCAGGTCCAGGGCGCAGGCAGGGAACCATCCTCCCCGACGCAGAGCAGCCACGCGCCCGCGGCCTCCTCTGCCAGCCGCGCCCAACGCTCTGTCAAATCCAGGGCTTCCGGCATGGCGACGGCCCGCCATCGCGGATCTGCAGGGCTTCCGCCCGGGTCAGGCAGAAGCACTTCCCATGCCCCGGGGCACTGCTCCAGACAGGTTGTGAGGAGGTCGATGGCGGGACCAGGAGAGGCCGGGCAGAGCACGCTGAGGAACATGAGAGGTGGAATCCTGTTCTGGAGAACTCCCATCCTCCTCAATCAAATTGAGCCGCGTCAACAGCAGCGAGAGGCAGGCTCAGCCCTCATCCTGCTCCGGCGCACTCCCCAGCCAGCTCTTGGCCCGCAGCCGCTCCACGTGGCGCTCGGGATACAGCTCCAGCGCAGAGGTGAGGCCGTCCAAACCGTGCCGGGGCACGGCGGCGCTGCTGAAACCCTGGCGCAAGGCCTCCTGCAGCCGCATGGGCAGTTGGCTGACGGGACGCACCTCGCCGGTGAGACCCACTTCGCCGAGGAAGAGGCACTTGTCCTTGAGGAGCCGCCCCGTGGCGCTGCTGGCCAGGGCCGCGAGGATGGCGAGGTCTGCGGCCGGATCCTCCACCTCCAAACCACCCGCCACATTCACATAGACATCGCGGTCGTGAAGCTGGATGCCGCCGCGCCGCTCCCCCACGGCACAGAGCATGGCCAGCCGCTGTCCATCGACCCCCAGGGCCGTGCGGCGCGGGATGCCGAGGCCGGCGGTGGCCACCAGGGCCTGAATTTCCACCACCATGGGCCGGGTGCCCGAGAGCACCACCGTGGCAGCGCAACCGGGCCGAGGCTCGGTCTCGAGGAAGAAGGGATTGCCCTCGGCGGGGATCAGCCCGCGTTCGGTCATGGCGAAGACCCCCAGCTCGAAGGCCGCGCCGAAGCGGTTCTTCAAGGCCCGAAGCAGACGGTGGTGGTGGTGGCGGTCGCCCTCGAAAGCCAGCACCGTGTCCACGAGGTGCTCAAGCACCTTGGGTCCGGCGAGGCTGCCGTCCTTGGTGACATGGCCCACCAGCACCAAAGGCGTGCCCGTGGCCTTGGACCAGCGCGCCAGGAGCCCTGCGCAGCCGCGAATCTGGGTCACGCTGCCGGCAGCGCTCTCGAAGTCCGGGTCGTAGAGCGTCTGAATGGAATCCACCATCAGCAGCGCAGGCTTCATGCGATCCGCCACTTCCAGGATGGCGCGCACGTCCGTCTCCGCCAGAAGCTGGATGGTAGGCTGCTCCGCTCCGAGACGCTGGGCCCGAAGTCGGATCTGGCGCTCGCTCTCCTCGCCGCTGGCGTATAAGACTGTGCCGGGTTCACTGGCGGCCCACTGCAGCAGGAGCGTGCTCTTGCCGATGCCCGGTTCGCCGCCCAGGAGCGACACCATTCCCGGCACGACCCCGCCCCCCAAGACACGATCCAATTCCGTGATCCCAGTAGAGCGACGGGTGGTCTCGGTAACGTCCACATCCAGCAGCCCCACGGGCCCCTTGTAGGCGCTACTCGCGTAGGCGCTGCCCCCCCGCCGGGCCTCCTGCCGATAGATGCCCTTCACCTCCTCGATGGTGCCGAAGGCGCCACAGGACCCGCACTTACCCATGATTCGCGGATAGCGCGCCCCGCAGGCTGTACATTCAAAGGTGGGGGAAGACTTGGCCATCACCCATGATAGCGCCGCGCCAATATGGGCACAGAGCTCGACCTGTTAAAAAAAGAGAACTCATGATGCGAGGCATAGTCACCGATGACTCAAGCATGAGCATCACCGTGCCCCTGCCCAACCCTCGCCCGGAATCCACCCCCCTGGAGCAGGGCCATCGCCTGTTGGCCTGCTTGACTGGCCATGTGTATTTCGATGAAGACCTCCCCACGGGCCAGGTGGCCTGGGCAGGCGATCTGGAAGGGCTGACCGGGGATCCAGAGGAGGCCTTTCATGGGCTGGGCACCGAGGTGCTGGAGGCGCGCATCCATCCGGAGGATCGGCATGCGGTGCTCCACACCATGCTCGAAGCCATCCAGTCCTGCCGGGGCTACAGCGCGGAATTCCGGCTGATGCACCGGGATGGCACCCCCCGGCGCGCGCGGCTGCGAGGCCGCATTCTGGCGGGTCACGATGGCCGCCCCCGCCGCTCACTCGGTGTCCTGGAGGATCTGACAGAACTGCGGTGCGCCCAGCACGAGCGGGAAGAACTCGAACGCCAGATGCTGCACGCCCAGAAGCTGGAGAGCCTCGGCGTCTTGGCGGGGGGCATCGCCCACGATTTCAACAACATCCTCACCGCGGCCATCGGCAACCTGAACCTTGCCCAGCTCAAGCTGTCCCCGGAATCCGCCGCCCACCCCCACCTGGAGAGCCTGGAACGCACGCTGCTGCGCGCCTCGGACCTCACGCGACAGATGCTGGCGTATTCGGGGCGGGGTCGCTGCGTCGTGCAGCGCCACCATATCAACCAGATCGTTCAGGAGATTCACCACCTCCTGTCCGTGGTGATCTCCAAGCGCATCGCCGTGCGTCTGCAACTCGCCGAACGCCTGCCTGCTATCGAGGCGGACGCCACGCAAGTTCAGCAGGTGCTCCTCAATCTCGTGACGAACGCCAACGACGCCATCGGCGATCGCGACGGCACCATCCGCATCACGACTGAATCCGTGGTGCTGGACGAAGACTTCATCCGCACCACCCTGCCCGGCTGGCCGATCCAGCCCGGACCCCACGCCATGCTCGAGATTTCCGACAACGGCTGCGGCATGACACCGGATGTCCTGTCCCACATCTTCGAGCCCTTCTTCAGCACCAAGGCCAGCGGGCGTGGCCTGGGCCTGTCGGCCATGCTCAGCATCCTGCGGGGTCATGGCGCCGGTCTGAAGGTCTATTCCGAGCCGGGCCGCGGCACCACATTCAAGCTCTTCTTCCCGGCCGCGTTGAGTTCAGAGGAACTCGAAGGCGCCCCGGATCCCCGCAAGGACCAGCGCCAGGGCACGGTGCTCGTGGTGGACGACGAATTCAGCGTGCTCGAAACGACGAGCCAGGCCCTCGAGATGATCGGCTTCCGCACCCTGCAGGCCAAGGATGGCGCAGAGGCCGTCTCTCGCGTGGAGCAGCAGGGCGCCTGCATCGACCTGGTGCTGATGGACCTCACCATGCCCACCATGGATGGCCGAGAGGCCTTCCGACGCATCCGCCACCTCCGCCCCGAAATTCCCGTCGTGCTCACCAGCGGCTTTCAGGAAGCGGAAAGCGTGGAGGGGCTCCAGGGCAAGGGCCTCGCGGGCTTCCTGCAGAAGCCCTACCTACTGAAGGACCTGCGCAAAGTGGTGGAAGGCGCGGTCAAACGCTGAACGCCTCCCGAACAAAAAGGCCCCGGCGGAAAGCCGGAGCCCTTTTCGTGAAGAGTCGCGCTACTTCTGGACCGGATGCGCCTCCAGCACCAGCACTTCGAAGGGCTTCAGGGTGACGGTGACGGGCTTGTAGGCGTTGAGGACGCCCTTCAGTTCGGGCAGTTCCCGCTGCTTGAAGGGTGCCTGGATCGTGAAGGTGGATGGCGCTCCGGTCGGCAGTTCCAGGGCCTTGGCCAAGTCCAGAATGAACGGACGCGCCTCTCCGGCGGGGTTGCGCAGGGTGACAATGCCCTTGGCGGTGGACCAGGAGGCCCAGCCATAGACTTCGAGCTTGCGCGGGTCGCCGCCGATCCAGTGCGTATCCACCAGGGTGCTGGCATTCGCACGGGACCACTTGGCACCTTCCGCCAGGGTGTCCCAGTTCTCCGGCGTCAGCAGACCGTGGGAGACATACATCTCCTGGAGCTGGGTGCCGGTGCCGAAGTAACTGCGCACCTCGTGGGTGAAGGCCTTGCCCGGGTCGGTGTTGAGGCCGTGCGCGCCCTTGGCATAGAGAATGCCGTGGAGCATCACCGAATTCAGCGGGTAGAGCGGCCCGTTCTTCACGACGCGTTCGAAGGTGTCCGCATCGCGATAGGTGATCCAGCGCTCGCGGTCGTTGCCCACGCCCTCGAAGTCGTGATCCTGGCCGCCCCGCCAAATGGCGTCGCTGATGGTGAGCCAGAAGGGGCTGGGCCAGGTGCCGGTGGTGAGGTTGATGAAGAGGTCCGGCTTGGCCTTGCGGAGGTCGCGGATGAGGGAGATGGCGGCCTCGAAGTCGCTGCCGAACTTGCTCCCGGGCATCACCGAATTGATGCTGCCGGTGCCATCCAGCTTGAACTGGTTCATGCCGTACTTCGTGACCATCTCCAGGCAGGCGCGGTGGAACTGCTCGTAGTATTTGGGTCCGGAGAGGGCGAAGAGCTGGCCGTACTCGCGATCCGCTTCCCAGGGATCCACCACGGTCTCGAAACCGGCGGCCTGACCGCTCTTGCGACGGGCCGTGCGCGGCGGGCCGTAGCCGCCCCAGGGGCTGAGCCACACGCCGGGTTCAGAGCCGATCTTCGCCGCGGCCTCCTTCACGGGCGTGAAGCCGTTGGGGAAGCCCTTGTGGAAGCGCCACTGGCCGCCCTTGGAGGTGTCATCCCAGCCGTCGTCGAAGAGGAAGGAATCCAGTTTCACGCCGCGCTTCTCGACCAGCTCCGTGCCGAAGGCCTTGAGGACGCCGAGGCAGTCCTTTTCGTTGTAGGGCGTGAAGTAGCCGATGTCGTACCAGCTGTTGTAGTGCAGGAAGGGCCGGTAGGCGTGGGCGCGCTCCCGTTCCACGTAGTGCAGGAAGCCGCGGCGCAACTGGCCATCCGGCACCACGCCCACGACGGAAGAAGCTTCGAAGGTCTTGCCCGGCTGGAGCGGCAGGGAGAGTTCCAACCAGCTGGTGGCGTGGGCCTTGCCCCAGCGCTGCTCGGCGGCGCGGCCATCCTTGGCGGTGGCGCTGTCCGGCGCCAGAGGTCCGTCCTCGGTCCCAGGGGCCGGCACGATCTTCGGGGCGCTGCCCGCCTCCAGCATGGTGGTGGACATGGGGTGTTCAAAACCCGTGAAAAGTGAGCCCGCCACCACCGGCGAACCGGCCACCTGCCCCACGACTTCTGCGCCGCGCAGCCAGTGGTCCACCATCACCACCTTGGCGATATCCGCCTCGCCCTTCAGAGGCTGGATTGCAACGTGCTGGCGAACGTAGTTGGAACCATCCCGCAGCACCGCCTTCCAGGTCACCCGCACGTCCCGTCCCTCGAGCACGGCGCTCACCTGCTGACCCGGCAGGCGCTCGGCCTCCGTCAGGGCCTCGGGACGCCCCGTCAGCCGCTCCACCTTGAAGGCCGTGGCCTTCATGCGGCTGGCTTTCAGGCGCGTGCCGTCCTGGAATTCCAGGGCGAAGACCTCCTTGGGCGCGTCCAAATCCCGATCCGCAAGTTTGTCCTTGAGGGTCGCAGGCACGAGCCGCCCCCCGAAGATGCTCCAGGACGCCGAGAGCGCGCCGTTCGAGAGGGACAGATACTGTCCCGCGGTCTCCGAGGCCTTAGCCTGGCCCGGCTGCTTGCCTGGGAAATCCACAGCCCAGGCAGCCTGGGGCAGCGTTGCGCCCAGGGCGCCCGCCACGAGAAGGGTCCGGATCGATCCACGCATGGGAAGGTCTCCATCGGGTTGCACCCGGATGGCGACATGCCTGAATCCGGTCACAAGACCCGGTACATGTTGGCTAGTTACACGCCATCGCGTCCAGAAGAATCGAGCCACACCAAGCCATTCGGACAACACTGGTCGACAAATCTAGGAAACTTACACAAAAACAGCTTGAGGTCACCTACCGGAAGAACTCAGTAGAGGAACATCGGCTTGCCATCCACATGGCGCACTTTGGGGCGGTAGTTATCGACGTCATAGAGCTCGGGCACATCCACCCGCTTCACCCCCTGACTGATGGTCGTCAGCGGGACACTCGTATAGGTGCCGTTCTGCAGCGCCACAAGCCGGTTGCCCACGCCGCGCTTGATGAGCGAGATGGCCATGTTGGCGTAGTTCACCGCCACCATGAGATCCAGGCTGTCCGGCGCGCCGCTGCGCATGAGGTAGGACACCTGCTGGTAGAGCACATCCTCACCGGTGATCTTCTTGAGCAACTCCGCCGTGGTCTGACCTATGCCCCCAAGTTTGCGGTGGCCGTAGGCGTCCTCGTCGCCATATTCCAGCTCCGCCCCGCCGGTCATGCGGGCGCCTTCGCTCATGGTGATCATGGTGTAGTTGCTGGGATTGGAACGCTTGTCCTTGAGCACCAGATCCGCCAGCCGCTCGGGATCGAAGGGTACTTCGCTGATGATGGCTCGCTCCACGCCCGACAAGTAGGAGGCAAGCAGACTCGTCTCACCGCAGTTGCGGCCAAAGAGTTCCACCACCGCAATGCGCTCGTGGCTGCCGGCGCAGGTGCGGAGTTGGTGGATGAACTCCACCGAGCGTGTGACGGCGGTGGAGAAGCCGATGCAGTAGTCCGTGCCATGGATGTCGTTGTCCATGGTCTTGGGCACCGCCACCACCGGAAAGCCCTCCTCGTGGAGACGCTCCGCGTAGGACAGGGTGTCATCCCCACCGATGGGCACGAGCATGTCGATGCCCAGGTATTCCAGGTTCTTGAGGACATGCGGCGTGAAGTCGTGAGGGCCGTCCCCCACCGCCGCGCGACGCAGGAAGGCGGGAGCGTCCTTCGTCCGCACGCGACCGGGATTCGTCCGGCTCGTATGCAGGAAGGTGCCGCCGGAGCGGTCCACCGTGCGGGTGTTCTGCATGTCCAGCGGCATGAAGCAGCGCTGGAAGCTCTCTGGATCGCTGCGGTCGAACTCCAGCAATCCCGCCCAACCGCGCCGGATGCCGAGGACCTCCATGCCCTCCTCTTCCGCCCGGTAGACCAGGGTCTTGATGCAGGGATTCAGCCCTGGGACGTCGCCGCCGCCGGTGAGGATTCCGATGCGCATGGATACCTCCTGCGTAGTGTCCCGATCCGCCCTGGGACAGGGATGGGGCCGCCAGGACCGCCATCCCTTGTTTCAACGGCAGGGGGACCTTCCCGGGCAAGTTCATGCAGCTCAGGCAGGAGTCGCGTTCGCCCGATCCGATCCGCATTCCCGGCTTCCAAACCCGCTCCCGCTTGGGAATGGGTCCACGGACCGAATCCCCAGCGATCGGTTCCCACGATGCGCTGCCGTGCGGTGCTGCCTTCGAACGCACCCTCCTGTCAGGCGCCCAGCAGTCGATCCATCAGCACCGCCTGATCGCAGCTGCCCTGGCTGTGGGCCAGAGACTTCGCCAGAGCCCCCACCAAGCGGGCGACTAGGGCCTCCGACAGGTGCGGCGCCAGATCCAGCGCCGCCGCCACCGCCATCATCTGGCGACCGTGGTTGAAGGCGGGATCGTTGCGGGTGGAAGCCTCCGCCAGAACCGAGAGCGCATCCGCCCCCCCCTGCTCCGCCAGGAAACGGGCATCTTCTGTTTCGCCATCCAGCACCGCATCCAGCAGGGTGGTGGGACGGCGGGGCGGACGAGCGGTCTGGCCGCGCTCCTCGAGATCGAGTCCTGGGAAGAAATTCACCAGGGCCGCCGCCTGCAGCCAGGGACGAGGGTCTGTAGGCCGAGCCTCCGCCAGGGCCGCCAAGTAGACCAGCAGCCAGGTGGTCTTGCCTTCCAGCTCCCGCTCCGCATCCAGCAGCCGCAGGCAGGCCGCCTCCACGAGGGGCGCCAGGAGCGCCGCAGGTTCCCGCCCCTCCCGCAGATGGGCCACCAGCCGAGCCATGGCTTCCACCACGCCGAGGTCGAGGATGGCGTCCACCAATCCGAGGTCCGAGGTTTCCTCCACCCGCTCCAAACGCCGGGTGGCGAGGCGGTGCCAGAACGTATCCGGGGCGATGAGCTCTGCGAGGTGCGCCACCAAGGGTTCCCGGCGCCCGGGGCTTCCGAGTCGCTGGTCGAGGTCCGCAAAGTGCTGCGCAAAGACGGGCTTGAAGCCCATGGTGGCCATGTCGGGCCAGAGGTCCGGCAGAGGCTTCGGCTCGAAGGCGATCGGCGACGCCCCCCTGCCCTCCCGAGCCGCCATGGCCAGCTGCAGGCCCAGGGCACGGTGAAAACTCGCCTCTGGAAGCACGGATCGCAGCCGCCAAACGGACCGCAACCCCACCAAGCCGAGCGGTACATGCGCGCCGTACTCGGACCAGCCGATGCGGGGCGCCAAGAAGTCCAGAGCCTCCACCGTGAATCCCTCGGCACCACCGGGCTCCAGCAGGCGGCGGACACAGGCCGCCAGGAAGGTTGGTCCGGGCTGTTCAAGCGCCGCCAGCCAACTCACAGTGCCACCCCCCAGGTTTCGCAGACCATGCGGATCCAGTGGTGTTCCCAGGCGCGCTTCCACACTGGGCCATTGGGAGTCACGTTCGCTTCCGTCAGACGCCCGGCGAGCTGCGCCTCCAGCTCACCGCGACGGGCCCCCAGAGCCTCCTCCGCCAGGGCGGCAAAGGCGCGCTGGGCGGCCCGTTCGGCGTCGAAGTGATCCAGGAAGCCCGGGCTGTCCGGAGCGGGCGCCGCCCCCTGCAGCCGCTTCCAGGCCTCGAAGGCGGCGCGCGCCTTCGGATCGCTGCGCAGAGGCTCCGCCACGCGATCCCAGCCCTCGGTGACGGGCTTCGCATCTTCTGCCCGAGCCATGGCCGCCCGGAGCTTCATGCCCTTGGCGACGTCCTTCTCGAGGTGCTTCAGCGCCAGGAAGGTACGGGGACGCGCCTGCTTTTCGCGGCGTTCGAAGTAGGCCCCCATGGCATTCACGATGAGGTCCGCGGGCACGTCCTGCTTGGCCCAGGCCATCAGCTGGGCAAAGTCCTCACGGCTCAGAAAGGCACTGCGTCCATGCAGGTGGAAGGCCCATTCTGCCTCCACCCAATCGATCTCGGCTCCGGAATACGTCATTTTTTCCAGGGCACCAGCTGCGAGCCATCCTTGAGGTGAAGGGCCTGACCGTCCCACCGCATTACCTCGCTCTGGCGGATTTCGGCGCGGGCCAGGCCCATGACGCGGAACTCGCCCGCCTGAACCACGGCGCCGCTCTTGGCATCGTAGATCTTCACCATCCAGCCCAGCTGCGTGACGTTCTCAAAGTGGATGAAGTAGCCCTGGCCGCCCTCGGGAACAAACAGCGCCGCCTCAGGTACATTCGCGGGCGGCTTGGGGATGCCGCGCCCACACGCCACGAAGAGCACGGTGGCAAGGGTCAGGCACGGAACAAGGGCAGAGCGCATCGGAACCTCCGGAGAGGCATTCTACCGCTGGCATCCGGTACACTGGACTCTCCGAGGAGGAAGGGTGCCCATCCGCGAGAACATTCGAATCAAGAGCCGCCGCGAGATCGACAAGCTGCGGGAATCCGGTCGCCTGGCGGCCAATGCGCTGCGGGTGGCGGCGCGCGCGGCGAAGCCCGGCGTCTCCCTGCTGGAGCTGGACAAGATCGCCGAACAGTACATCCGCGCCAACGGGGGCACGCCGAACTTCAAGGGCTACCACGGCTTTCCTGGCACGCTCTGCACCTCCGTGAACGATCGCGTGGTGCATGGCATCCCCACGGCCTACATCCTGCAGGAAGGCGATGTCCTCGCCATCGACTGCGGCGCCAAGCTGGATGGCTGGCATGGCGACACCTGCCTCACCGTGGGCATCGGCAAGGTGAGCGAGGCCGCCACGCGGCTCATCGCCACGACGAAGCGCGCCATGGAGATCGGTGTGGAGCACTCCCGCGTGGGCCTGCGCCTCGGGGACATGGCCACCGCCGTCCAGACCTATGCCGAAGCCGAGGGCTACAGCATCGTCCGCGAATACATCGGCCACGGCCTGGGCAAGGATTTACACGAAGATCCCCAGGTGGTCTTCGCGGATCAGCGCCCCGGCACCGGATTCCGCATGGAAGTGGGCATGGTCTTCACCATCGAACCCATCCTCAACATCGGCGGTCCCCGCTGCGTCGTGGAGAAGGACGGCTGGACCGTGCGCACCGCCGATGGCCAGATCAGCGCCCAGTTCGAGCACGCCGTGGCCCTGACCAAGGACGGCACCGAGATCCTGAGCCTGCCAGACCCCGAGTTCGAGCTGTAGTCACGTCCCAAATAACCGAAGCGCACGGAACCCGGCCCATGGCGCCCCCTCCGTGCGCTTCGTGCATCCACGACCCGCGTTGTGCCTCGAATCGCGAGGCCCATGTGCTATTCCTCTAGGGTTTCGGGAGGAGCCACCATGGCCAAGTTCGAGGGCATCAAGTGGGCGGATGTGCAGGTGTGCTACGAGCTGGGCTCGAAGGCCTGCACCTACGCCGGGGCGGATGACAAGGTCTATGCGGTCAGCCGCTCGGTGCACTACGGGCTCTTCCTCTGCTTCGAGGGCATCCGCTTCTATGCCCAGCGCAACGCGGAAGGCCAGATCGAGCTGATCTTCGCCAACTGGCGCAAGAACCTCGAGCGGCTGCAGCGGGGTGTGGCCTTCGGCCTGGGCCGCGATCAGCAGGGCCTGGTGCCGACCATTGCGGAGATGGAGAACCTCTTCATCCGCGACTATTTCGGCCAGCCGGGCATGCGGAGCCTCCTGGAAGAGATGGCGGACATGGGCGCCCAGGGCTACCTGCGGCCGTTCACCGTGGACGAGGAGCAGAGCATCGGCGTGACCTTCCCCGCCCGCCCCAGCATCCGCGCCCTGGCCTGCCGCTATGACGCCTACCTGGGCGAGCCCTTCACCGGCGTCGTCGTGCCCGGACTCGTGCGCGCCGTGGCGGGCAACGGCACCGGCTGCCTGAAGCTCGGCGGCAACTACCTGATGAGCGTGAAGGCGGTGGACGCCGCCCGCACCGTGGTGGATGAAGCGGCCGCCGCGCTGTTCCTGGACGACAACGTCCACGGCAACCTGATGGACCGCCGCGTGACGGAGTGGGACAGCTCCTGCGCCCTGTTCGCCCTCAGCGACGGCACCATCGTTAAGATCCCCGAGAGCCCGCTGATCCTGCCTTCCGTCACCATCCAGGGCATCACCGCCCTGCTCAAGGACGCGGGCGTGAAGGTCGAGGAGCGCAACCTGACCTATGGCGAACTGGTGGATCGCGCCCAGAACGGTGGCCTCGCCGCCGTGTGCAGCATCGGCACCGCGGGCATTCTCAACCGCGCGGACCGGCTCGTACTGGTAGACGAGGCGAACACGATCCTGGCGGACCACCGCCCCGACAAGGGCCACCCCCTCTGGCAGGCCCTGACGGATGCCAAGACCCAATACTGGAAT
The DNA here is from genome assembly GCA_964415525.1 of uncultured Solibacteraceae bacterium. GTDB lineage: Bacteria > Acidobacteriota > Holophagae > Holophagales > Holophagaceae > CAZPUI01. The sequence goes on along the minus strand of CAYQAS010000076.1, from coordinate 4,842 downwards.
GTCTACCGCGGTACCTCGCCCGCCCCCGCAGGCATCGAGCTGAGCCGCTACACGCTGTAGGGCACAGGTTGGCGCTCGACCGACTCACCGGCACCATGACCCGCCACTAGGGACGCCCCCTCGTCGGCTGATAGACTCGGGGCCATTCCTCTTTCTCTGGATGGTGACCATGCCTGCCTTCATCGCAACTGACATCCTCAAGTGGGTGCACCTCATCTCCTTCGTCCTCGGGGGCGGTGGTGCCATGGTGTGCCTGCTGCTGCTGGGGCTCGAGGAATCCGATCCCGCCTACAAGGGCCTCTCCGCCGCCTTGTGGCGCAAGGTCGTGACCTGGGGCTTCCGCTTCGCCTTCATCACCGGGCTCGTGATCCTCGGGATGAAGCTCAAGAACCTGGAACAGCCCTTCGCGGCCTACTACCTGCACATCAAGCTCGTCCTGGTGGTGATCTTGCTCGGCGTCTCTGAAACCACCACCAAGAGCCTCGCCAAAGGCAAGCGCGGCGGAGCCCTGTTGGTGATCGGTCTTTTCCTGCTGACCACCTTCGTGGTGATGACCAAGCGCACCTACGGCGGCAAGGTCAAGGAGCCCGCACCCATCAGCAACATGGCCGCACCGGCGCTCCAGGCGAAGTAGGCTGTCATTCCCCGGGACGATACCTCATCCTAAGAGGTATCGTCCCGGGGTTTTCATGTACCTGCGCAGTTGCCTCTTCGCCACCACCGCCCTCCTCGCCGCCGGGGACTGGCCGCGCACCGTTCCCGAGGCGACGAGCCACACCCGCACCAGCACCGTGGCGGACGTGCAGACCTACATGACGGCCCTGGCGAAGCGCTGCCCGGAGTTGAAGCCGTACCACCCCAAGGGCGCGCCCCTGGCGGCAGAGGGAGGCACGCCGCTCCTGGCTTGGCGGCTGCCGGCCACCGGCAAGGAACCACTCCGGGTCTACCTGAACGGCAACATCCACGCGGGCGAGGTCGAAGGCAAGGAAGCCATCCAGCAGCTGGTGCGGGAGCTCCTTCAGGGCACATACCCTGAACTGCGCCGGACGGTGGACTTCGTGTTCATGCCTACCTACAACGCCGATGGCACGGATGCGCTGGATCCGGCCATCCGCAAGCATCAGCCGAACCCCGAGGGCGGCGTGGGGCGGCGCGAGAACCTGCTCGGCCTGGACCTGAACCGCGACCTGATGAAGGCCTCCGCCGCCAGCACCAGATTCTTCCTGGCCATGGAGCGCGACTTCGACCCCCATCTCGTGCTGGATCTGCATACTACCAACGGCAGCTATCACACGTTCAGCCTCACCCACGCGCCTGCCACGGTGGCCGGAGGCGATCCCGAGCTGATGGCCTTCAACCGCCGGATGCTCCGCGAAGTGCAGGCGAAGCTGAAGAGCGAGGGCCTGCCCACCTTCGACTACGGCGATTTCGGCGGCGGCGAGCCCGCGCGCAACGGCGGCACGCCCACGAGCTGGGAGTCCTTCGACCCGCGCCCCCGCTACCTCGCCAACTACCCCGCCCTGCGCCATCGCCTGGGCATCCTCTCCGAGGCATTCGTCTACAAGACCTACCCAGAACGCATCGAGATCACCCGCCGCTTCGTCCTGGGTTGCCTGCATTGGGCCGCGGCCCGCCCCGCCGACGTGAAGGCCCAGATCGGCCGGGCTGAAACCACCTGGACCGCCGCCTGGGCCAAGGGACGCCCGACCCTGCCCCTGAAGGCCGATCCCGCCGAGACGGAAAAGGCCGCCATCGAGGCCTTCATCCCGCTGCGGGACGCGCAGAACCGCGTCATCGGAGAGAAGGGCCGCCAGAGCTTCACGATCCCCATCATGACGAGCATCCTGCCCAAGGCGTTCGTTCCCGCGCCGGACGGCTACCTGGTGGATGGGGCGCATGCCGCGGATGTCCGGGTGCTGCTGGAGACCCACGGCATCCGCGTCCTGCCCGGAACCGCACGTCCCAAAGGCGTGCCGGTGATGCACTTCCACGAATCGGCCCGAGAACTTGCCAAGGATGCCTACCAGGGTGTCTTCGGCCTGACCCTGTCCGGTACGTTCAAGGCCGAGCCGGTGCCTTCCCAGCGCGTCACCATGCCCTGGCGTCCCCAGGACCTCGATCGCGCCCTCTACGTGCCCCTGAACCAGCCCCAGGGTCGCCTCGCCTTCTACCTGCTGGATCCCCGGAGCGACGACGGCCTCGTCCATTGGGGGGTCTTCCACAGCTCCCTGGTGCGCGGCCGGGGCATGTGGGGCGAACCGCCCCGCTTCCCGATCCTCGCCGTGGGCGATCTTCCGGCGACGGTTCCGGCAGCCCCTGCCCAGCTGCCCACCATGCCGAAGGCCGAGTAGCGCCGTGTTAACCTGATCCCTGCGCCGTTCCGAGGAACACGCGAGGGGAAGCCATGACAGACGCCACGATCCAGCCGGAATCCCGGCCCCACCGGATGTTCGATGCGGAGCGCCTGCTTCGCCTTGGAGCTCGGCTCCAGGGAAGCTGGACGTTTGCCACCCGCGAAGAAGAAGCCGCCTGCCTCGCGAACCTCGAAGGCCGCAACCTGGACGAGGTTCGCAGCGAACTCGGCGAGGATCCCCGTGAGACCGCCCAGGAGCTGGCCTATCAGGCCCTTGAGACCGGTGATCCGGAAGCCTCCCGCGCCCTGGCCCTGTCCGCTATGGAACACGACAGCCAGTGTCTGGACGCCCTGACCGTCCTCGCTGCCACCGGCAACACCAAGCCCATGGAGCAGGCCGAGGCTCTGAAGGTGCTGCTGCGGGAAGTGCATGGCGCCCTGGATGCGTTCCTCCTGCGAACTTGGAATGGTCGGTTCCACGCCGCCCTGAAGCTCCGTCCCCACCTGCGGCTCCGCCTCACCCTGGCCGCCGCCCTCGTGCGCGCCCAGCGCAAGCGCATGGCCATCAAGGTGCTGGAAGAGGCGCTCCGACTGGATCTGGCAGACCACATCGGCGCCCGCTACCAGCTGGCCCACCTCTACGCGGCCACCGGCCAGGCCAAGGACCTGTTGGCGATGGTGGAGCGCTATCCCGGCGACAGTTCCCTCACCATGGCGTGGGTTCGGATCCTCGCGAAGGTGCTGCTCGGCGACACCGAGGCGGCACGGGATCACCTGGAGCTGGTGCGTCGCCGCAACCCCCATGTGGAGGCCCTCCTGGTGGCCAAGACCAAGCGCCCCCGCCGCACGGTGGACGAGCCCCAGCCCGGCAGCCTGGAAGAGGCCTGCCTGGTGGTTCCCACCATCACCCCTGCCTGGACCGCCGATCGCACCGCGATCTACTGGTTGGCGCAGCAGGCGTAGTCATTCCCGCGCTCGGGGGAGCTGCCCGAACGCCTTTCGCAGGGTGTCGTTGAAACCCGAGGAGTCCGTGATGACGGGCTCCCCGGAGTTTTGGCGCTGAGTCCCCAAGCGTTGAGGTTGCCCCATGGTCCAGAGGAGACGGTCGTAGGTCTGAGCCAGAAGCCCTTGGTCAGCCCCGGGGGCCAGGAGCATCGCACAGACGGCGAGTTCGTGGGCCAGGGCGTTGTCCTCGTACCAGTTGCCAAGCTGCATGACCTGCGCCGCCCGGATCATGTCAGCGGCGTTCAGCAGGGCTACCCGGTCCAGCAACCTCCGCAGGGCCTTCCGCCTCCTCCAGGTTGCCCAGACGGACGCCTCCCGCTGAACCGGCGCCATCGTCTTCCAGTCCTGGTTCCGGCATATCTGGTCGGCCTCCCACATGCGCTTGAGCTGCGAGTGGGAAGGAAGGAAAGCCGCCCGATCGCGGCAGGCCAGGGGTTTGGCCATCACAGTCCTCACCACCTGGGCCGTAGGGGCGGCAACATGGCCTTCGGCGTAGCCAGGGACTTGACCTTTACTCACGCGGGGCCTCCGGCCCGTGGCGGTGACCAAGCCATCCCAGGCTCGATCGATATACCGGGCCGCCGGCTCATCTCCAAGGGCCACGGCCGCGAGTAACAGTTCGTAGTGCTGGCGGCACGCCGTGAAATATTCCACGGAGGGATGACTGAGAAAGGCTGCCCGGCGCAGCGCCTCCGCCGTGACGAACCGATCCGCATCCAGCAATTGAAGGAGATCTGCCCGAATCATCGACACGGCCTTGCACCGTTCGACACTCCAAGCCTCGGGCAGACTTCGATCGCGCGCCTCCAGGGCTGCCAGTTCCCCGGGCGGAGAAACCAGGGCCATCCAGGCAGAGAGAATGGAAGGGAGCATGGCCCATTCTATGCCCGACCGTCCAAATCCAGCCGCCTGCGGGTTAGCCCGGGAGCGCCCCGGCTCTCAGGGTTTCGCCCTGGCCATCGGTGTTGTCGATGCCGCCCCTCCCCATTTCGCTCCGCTCCGGTCGGATGGTGAGCGTCTTGGAATACCGCGGGTGGCGGATCGTGTTCGCATCCCTTCGGGATGTCTGGAGTTAGGACATTTGGCCGCCAGGTCACAGCGGCCCCTCCCAAGCTCTCCCAAGCACGGAATGCCAGGGCAGGCAACGCCTGCTTGCTGTTATCCATTTCATCTCATTCATCCTTGTTAAACATTCTTTTGAAAGAAGTTGGAACAGGGATAAATGGGATGAAAGGCATCCACCGCTGAAGGGAGCACTTTCCCTGTTCGGAGCCCAGATCCCTGCCAGATCCAGAAATGTCCAAACGGCAGAACGAAGGCCCCTTTCGGGGCCTTCGCTCACAAATCCGTCGTCCCATTCAAGCGGTGGACCCCTGACTAGCCTAGGAACGCTTTGAGCGTCTTGGAATACCGCGGGTGACGGATCTTACGCAGGGCCTTGGACTCGATCTGCCGGATGCGTTCACGGGTGACGGCGAACTCGC
>CAYQAS010000075.1:0-20723 GCA_964415525.1 uncultured Solibacteraceae bacterium | reverse complement strand
TTTATGTGGCTTGCGGTATTTCAGGCGCTTCGCAGCATCTGGCCGGAATGCGGGGGGCCGGATTCATTGTTTCAATAAATAAAGATCCCGGTGCGGCGATTTTCAATGAATCGGATGTTTGTGTAGTGGAAGATCTCAAAAAATTTATTCCCGCTTTTCTTGAAGAATACGGGAAAAGAGAGATTTGATGGTATCGTAAAAAGTCTAAATATGCTCACTTAATGAGCTTTTTGGGGATTTTTAAATCACTTCGCTAAATCACAAGAAGGTTGGGGCTGACGCCCTCAAAGCCTTGTGATTTTTAACGCTCAGTAATTTAAAAATCTATTTCCAAAAAATCTCAAATCCGTTCGCATATGACTTTTTAAGAAACCATCAGATTTGAATTGTTGAGTAAATATCGGAGGAGAATGATTATATGAAAAAATCGGTCGTGGCTGTTGTAAAATATGAAAAACCATATGAATCCGTGAGGAAAGCCGTTGAACTTTCACATGGCCTTGATCATCTTCCTTCAAAGGCAAAGGTTTTCATAAAACCGAACATTGTCTTCTGGACACGCACTGTAAATTTCCCCAAATGGGGCGTAATAACGACTTCCAGAGTCATCGAAGACATGGTTGTGCTTTTAAAAGAAAGAGGCATTGACGATATAACTATCGGAGAAGGGACAGTTACTATGGCCCCGAAGGATATGGCAACTCCTGCTCATGCCTTTGAAAGCCTGGGATATAGAGAATTAAAAAAAAGGTATGGTGTTAAGTATATTAATGTTTTTGAAAGACCCTTCGAAAAGGTTGATCTTGGGGATGGAATTACTCTTTCATTTAATACCGACATAATGCACAGCGATTTTGTGGTTGATATTCCTGTTATGAAATCTCACAATCAAACAGTTGTAAGCCTGGGCATTAAAAATCTTAAAGGCATGATAGACATTAAATCCCGCAAGCTCTGCCACAGCGCTGACACCGTAAAAGACTTGAATTTTATGGTGGCAAGACTTGCCGATAAAATGCCTCCCATGTTGACTCTTCTGGATGGTATTTATACAAATGAACGGGGACCAAGCTTCGACGGACGCATTCGCAGGAGCAATCTTTTAGCAGCATCTTCCGATGTGCTGTCCGCCGATCTTGTTGGCGCTAAAATTCTAGGATACGACGGTTCAGAGGTTCCGCATCTATTGAATGCGGCAAAGAACAGAAAGAGGCCCTGTGATCTTTCAGATATAGAAGTGGTCGGAGAGAAAATTGAATCTGTTGCCTCCCGGCATGAATATGATTTTCAATACAGTGAAACCGGTGACGGGTCTTTGCCTCTTCCTCTTGCAAAGATGGGAATCAGGGGAGTATCCTACCGCAAGTATGATCTGTCCATGTGCACTTATTGTTCAGGCGTAAACGGGTTAATACTGTCTGCCATCAGGTATGCCTGGAAAGGGGAGCCGTGGGACCGAGTTGAGGTCCTGACAGGAAAAAGAATGAAACCGACTCCCGGCAAGAAAAAGACGATTCTTCTGGGAAAATGCATGTACCAGGCCAACAAGGAGAATCCTGATATCAAGGAGATGATAGCAATCAAGGGCTGCCCCCCCAACCCTGAATCGGCTCAAGTATATACGCAGCAAGCGCTCCTGTAGTTGCTTCTTTAATAAACAAATCATAAAAATTAATATAAGCGTCCGTGTCAATGGAACCATCGGGTTTTGTCCATATTGGGCGGTAGCGATCTGGCCTGGGCACCATATAGAATCCAGGCAACCTCGTTGGCCCATTAATATAAGAGACACGTCCTAGTGCTGACGATCCCATCGATTTTCCATGGTGGTCTGAAAAGCATGATATTATTTCATGTTTACCCGTTATTGCTCTAACTGCCCTGATACCAAACTCAATTGCTGTAGTACCATTATCGTAAAGGTGAATATTACTCAAATCACCGCCAATGGTGTTGGCCAGTCTTTCTAAAAATGCAGCTTTAATCGGGGTCATGTAATCGTGACAGTTCATGAGAGATTTTGCTTGGCGGGATACTGCTTCAGCTATTTTGGGATGGGAATGACCTAGATTTGTTACATAAATCCCAGAACCAAAATCCAAAAAAAGGTTTTCATCGACATCTCTAAGAACACATCCGCATCCAGATTTAAAGACTATCGGATTAATCTTAACTCGCCCGTGGCATGTAGTATATTTATAACCTTTATCTCGTACAGCTCCTGAAAGATTATCGACAATTGGCATCCTTAATTGTTCTTTATAGGATAAGTGAGCATCTTTATACCAGTTTTTATTATATATAATATCTTTACAGTCAAACACAAACAGCCTCTCTTATATTTATAGGTCCATTATTAAAAAGGTTCAATTGTCGGCATTGAAAGTCCTTGATCCATAGCCTCAATCACTTGGTCTAGAATATATTTCCTAACCTTTTCTGTAGGCCTGTTAATTTTATCTATATCACCAAATAAATAGCTTAATCTTTTATCACTCTGTATTTTGTTGAGCTGTTCTTCAGATGGCTCATCATTCAGTTCTGTAAATAATTCATTGGTAAGCTCAGACACCGTCTCATAGAATAAATTCTCATCCGCTGAAAGATAAGGTCTAAACTTTGAAGCCGTCTTTCCCATATACCTGAAATGAAAATTTGCTAAATCATCCATATTCCACTCAATATTTTTCTGAGTAATTTTTTTTGCGAATTCAAATATTGGTGTTTCCGGTATAGGACTCAAGATATATGTGTTTGCCCTTACATGAGGATTGATTTCCTTAAGAGTCTTTAAACAATCAATATTGGCTTTTGTTTCGTCGTCTGTTTCTGTTGGTATGCCAAATAGTATATTATGTACAGTATTTATTCCAGCTCTTCGCAATAGCTTATTAGCTTCAATTATCCTATCCAAAGAAATCCTCTTGTTTAGTATTTTTTGTAATCTAGGAGACACGGTTTCTATTGAATAGCAGATCGTTTGACATGTACCGGCTAGTAATTCTATTGCTTCAGGAGTAATATTATAAACATTAGTCCATAGATGCTCTATTAGAATTCTATTCTCTTTCATATATTCGATTATTGGCTTAATTTCATTCAAATCTGAAAGAAAGTCATCATCCCCAAAGGTCACAACATTAATCCCATAGTTCTTATTAAGATAATCAATTTCGCTTATTATGTTTTTCGACGATCTTCTTCTGAACCGAAGCTTACTTGCAAGTCCTCGAATATCCTTGAGATAACAAAATGAACAATTAAATTTACATCCTCTGCTCGTATACAGATTTATAAAATATGGTATTTGACGTGCATTAACATTCGGTTTAACAAGATCCCATCCAAAATCTTTACTAATGTAAATATCATCCAAATTTACGATAGTATTCTCATTTGTCTTAATGACCGTGCGATTCTTTTCCTTGAATCCAACCCCTGGGATTTCATTTACTTTACCATTTTTGATATTGTTTAGTAGATTAAGAAAAGGAGCTTCCCCGTCTCCAATAACGATATAATCAACATCCAAATGTTCCAAAATCAGTTGATTTGCCAGATGCACCAATTTCCCCCCCCAAACTATGGGTACATCTTTATTCATGTCTTTAATCATATTTGTCAACGTTATCGCATTTTTTGTATACTTACCAAGAATCACTGAAAAACCAATAATTAAAGGGCTCTCTTTTAAAAGTTGTTTTATCTTATCCTGATAATTCGATTCTAGGAATGTATCCAGTATCACAACATCGTATCCATGGTCACGGATAAATCCCCCAAGGTTGATTAGTGATATCGGCGGATCATATCTCCTGACTTTTCTAGATTTAGCTCCATGAGAAACGGCTATTTTCTCTGGCACTTCATCGTCATGGCTCGGATTGATCAACACAACAAGATTGCTTTTCATAATCTCTTACCCGTTTATTTATTCCCTCTTATCCAATATGTATTCCAATGAGTTTCTTTATCCAGCATACCATCGCGACAATTGACATATCCAGCAGCGCGCATAGCCCGACGGAACTCAGACGGTAGTCTTAAGTATCCAATAAACTGCACTTTATGGTGCTCTTTTTTCATGTAAATCCATTGACGGACATAATCCTTGATTTTTAATAATAAGCGGTCTGGAAAGCTCACGATATCGAAAGACCAACTTACTAGCAAGCAAGCCCCACCAGGCATTAACCTGTCATGAACGGAACGAAGTAAATTCAATAATTCTTTTTTATTTAGGAAATACTCTACGCTAATTAATAATACTAAATCATATTTTTCATTATGAGGAATGCAATCGGGAAAGAACCCGACATGCACATTTTTTACGGGCAACAACGGCCGAACCCATTTTAAAGGTGTTTCTGACACCTCTGTAATCTCTACATTACAAAAACCCTCTTGCAACAACACCATTTCAATTAATCCTAAACCACATCCTACTGACAGTATTCTATCGCTTTTCTTGAACTCTGGATTATTTATTATTAACCCTGCTACCTGGCGTTTGAGCCTAACCCATGATTGATCCAGGTCATCAATGCTACGACATTTATGATGCAATAATTCATAAAAACGAGTGTAGAAGGATGAATCGGGTAAATTAGTCGCTGACAGCCTGGCAAAAGATTCAAAAGGAATCCCGTGCCATATCATTTCATATTGTTTCCTCACGGCTTCGTCGCCGTTAAGTTTAAACTCTGCGCCATCCTGGCGACTATCATTTCATCGATCATGGCGATCTCATCGGAGGAAAACGCGATAATCGGAAGCTTAAGCTGGTATAGAGCAAGCTGCTCTCCCCACAGATGATTATTTGCCAGAATAAATCCCCTAATAAACTTAAGTGGTGTTTTCAGCATCTCATAATGCAATTGCTGGCAAGTATTGATTGTCGCAATACAATCGCATAGGATTTGGATTTGCTCGCCTGTGGGCTTTTGCTGCTTACGTTTACTTAAATACATACTAAAATATAATGACTCAAACAGTAAATAAAGTATGTCGTAGCCCCAGGGAGCAGCGCAATCTGTAAAATGTTCCCAGTCAATAATATTTACACCGTTCGAATTTATTATGATGTTGTCAAGGGATAGGTCTCCGTGCATTGGCGCGAGTCCGGAAGAATATGGCCAAATCTGACAATAATGCTTTACTATCTTCTTTATTGCTTCTTTATTGCCATCAAGCCCGGTCTGGTAAACTGGCTTGTCCCCATTGATATAACTAATTTTCAGTCTTAAATAAGATTTATATTCTTGAAGTATCGAACATAATGGTTCTATTGTGTCAGGATATCTTAGCTTTTGATACCAACGCCATCCTTCAATTTCCTTGTGTAGATTCTTAATGCCGGCTGGAGTGCTTGAGGTTTTTATAACCATTTTCCCGCCAGATCCATCCTTAGCCAAATATGTGGCAATCTCGCTGCCGTGCGAACAGTTTCTTAATAATTCTAATTTCATTTGTACCCTATAGCGATTATCGAAGGGGCTAGGCTTTTTATCTTTAGAACCCTTTTTGCAATAAATTCGGCAATGCGCGCCCCCGTTCTTCTGAAGGTTATCTTCCCTTTCTCATTCCTCCATGAACTAATTAACCGAGAAGTATCAATTTGATAGTCATGATGAACAATTATTTCTGGGAAGCGATAATCGGGGGAACACCTATATAAATCCACTTTGGAAAAACCTGTTTCCTTAAGGAGAGAATAAATTCCGTTAAAAGAATATATCCAGTTCACATAAGGTCTCCCTAGTTTTTTTAAGGAAATAAAATTGGCCATTTTTCTCGGTAATATAGTTGTATACATGGTGAATGAATGGGGATCTTTAATACCAAAAAACATTTTGAAATCATAACGATTTTCAATAGCAAGATAGAGCTTTCCCTTTTCGCTGAGATTATCGTAAACACGGCGTAAGAAATCTTTCTGCTGTTCTCCAGGATGATCGAAATATTTTTTTTTATGATGTTTTCCATAGTACTTTCCCAATTCTATGACTCCTACTTCCGGTATCCATTCCAGAACACCGTTGATTATTGCCACATCAACATGCGAATGCTTGGGTAAATGCGGCATCTTACGTAAGTCATTCCGAAAAAGCACAACATTATCCAAACCATCGTCTCTCAACCTTGCTTTCAAAAACTGTAAGGATTCAAGGGTCTGATCAACACCAACTACAAGCTTTGTTCTTCTCGCCAAAGGCAATGTCATGGCACCCCACATGCAACCATAATCTATACATGTCTCATCTCCCCGCAAATTTAGTAATTCAAGTCCCGCTTGCCTTTTCGGGGAAAATATTACGTCTTCAAAAACGGGATGTCGTTCTTTCAATACCTCACGTGCAGAACGATACTGCAGTGATGCAAGTAAGTTCTTGTTGTCCTCTTTGTTAAGATTGGACCAATAGCCTTCAACATCAGCCATGAATATGCCATCATCACTTATTTTATACTTGGAACTTAGAAAATCTTTTATTTCCATATAATTGTATTGCCCTTATTTTATTAGCATAATAATTTTCAGTTATTAGTTTGTTTAAGTATCTTATCGATTACCCTCGCCCATTCATTAATCCAATTCTTGCTGGTTCGCGCATACTGTTCACAAAATTGATCTTTAGCATCTTGAACATCAGGTTGGAACCACCATGCTTCCGGGTCATTATATACTTCAATTACTTTAGCAGCAGCTGATTCAGGTGAATAATGCAGAATACCTGCCTGTTGAAGTTTACCAAAAAAAGGCTTTGCACTGTCCCGCAGTTCCCAGTGATTAGGATTCCAAAAAATGATTGTTGGATGGTTTGCTGCAAACGATTCCAGATAAGTAGTCGAATTATAGGTGCTAATAAGCATGCGGCTTTCCAGCAGCTGCTCTCTCATCGGTTTATTACCATGATAAATATTTAGGTTCGGATCTATTTCAGCTAAGCGCTCTTCTTGGTCCCACCCATAATCATAATGATAGAGACGGACGAGCAATTGATTACGAACTTCCTGAGAAACCGCTTTGCCAAAACGTTCTTGCTCTTTAAAATAAGTAATTACCTGTGGACCAACTGGAACACTATAAAAAAAGTAGAAGTATCTCGGCAACGACATCAAAACCCATAATATTTTGCCTTTGGAATTGATTCTTCTCTTGTTTTTTAATCCTATAAGGCTACCGGATGGCATTGGCACAGTCTTAGAATTTCCATTCAAGTTCCATCCCCAGGTAAAATAATAGCTACTCATGTTTATCTCGTGGTCTTCCGTTGTTGACCATAGTCCGCTTCCATAGTGACCTCCATGCTGTCCAATGATAAGCTTTGCACCCTTGTTTAAGTTGTATGCAGTCCATAATTTAAAACCTTCATCATTTGAGAAAGCATTAGCTGTATATATTAGTTCAGGATATTTAGGAAAGCTGGTAAGAGCCCTGTCATGCATTTCAGCATAACCTTCCAAATGAACCGTCGGCATCTGTTTAAAAATTATATCATTCAACAATGATTCAAAAGGACAATCGCTTTTGTCAAGAAGGATGCTATTCCTCAAATTCGGATCAGGTTTATGTTCTATATCTTGATACTTCCGAGTAAAAGGATTCGGAGCTTGACCCATGATAAGTAGTAATTTTCTTAGATCCTTCGTCTGCAAATAACTGTTCACAAATACTATTCTATTTAGAATACTGGGAACTAAAGAAGGATATCTTTTAATCACATTCTTTAGTAAATTTTTTGAGTAGTGCTTTTTGGAATCCTTCTCCTTTCTGGCAATTTCATCCTTTTGTTCATTCTCTTTTATTTGAAAAGGAATTTTCCCCATCCTCTTTATTATATAGCTATATAAATAATGATTATAATTATCTGATACAAAATATCTGTTAAAGGTTGTAAAATCATTTGGCACCAGTTTCCAGTCGGGGGTCGGTGATATCCAGGTCTCGGCTATTTTGTCGCTTCTGATCGCCTCTATTATCGAAGAATATCGGTCGTAAAATATCTCAACGAAGAAATGTAACCACTCACCAATTACTATTCGCCAGTATTGAGTCGGATATGACACATTATGAATTTCGTTTAGCTTCTTTGAAATTAAATTAAGATATTTTTCATATAATTTAGATACATAATGATAATCATTGTAAAGCTTAGTTCTATCATCCCAATGATAAGGAAGAATCTCATAATCTATTTTTTCCCATATATGTTTTCTGCTGTATAACCTGCACCATTCACCAAGAAACAACACGGGAAGGTCGGTCCGCCAGTTTGTTTCGTTAGCTGTAGTGATGAGAAATCGTTTCACCTCGCTCTCCGGTTGCTAAATGCAATGCAAAACTGATCGATACCTGCAAGCCTGAGAATATCCGATTTTTCATCTTCGTTCAGCAATACAGTGTAATACAGCGCCAAGGAAACGAGGTATATTGTCGCCATCTCAAAAAATGTAACGTAGATGTTTTTCGGATAACAGTAGGTCAAGACTACAAATGATAAAGTGACCACAAAGAGATACAAAAGCAGATTGCCTTTTATGGCCTTGGTAAAATATTCCTTAAACGAAATACTTAAGCTTCCCAATGACAATCGAAGATATAGAGGCGCACCTATAAAAATCATCGAAAGTGTCAATCCTAGGGCTATCGCATTAATCCCAATAAATTTTATCAGCGATACTCCTATTACAATATTCGTTAATGCCACCAATATTGTAATATAAAATGGTGTTTTTACGATCCCTTTTGCTGTAAGCATATTCATGGCCGATGTTATAGTACCATTAAACAGCCAAAATAAAATTATTATTCTAGCCGGTAAGACGCTTTCTTGGAAACCTGGCCCCATCCAGTAGTTGATAAAAGGCTCGGCGAAGAAAAACATAATTATGACCACGGGTAAAAAAACAGCTGACATGTATTTGGTCCCCTTGAAAACAAGCATTCTCTGACCATAATAATCTCCCCGGCCTTCCATCTCCGAGGCCATCGTATAGGGAGGAGAGCCTATAGCAGAATTTATGGTGCGAAAATAGCTCTGAATGTTATAGGCAACAGCATAAATTGTAACCGCAGACATGGATATAAAGTAGCCTATGATAAAATTATGTACCTGAAATATGAAGATACCAACGATAGAGCTTAAAAACATGAAGGAACTGAACTTGAATATGATTTTAAATGTTTTTAAGTCCAGATATGGAAAGGTTATCTTGAAACGTACCTTCTTTCCCGATATTAGGAAAAAGACCACACATGCAAGAATGTTCAGGGCCTGCGAGGAAATAAAATATAATAATATCCCATGTCCTGACGTAAAAATTACAATAGCCATAATTACATTTAATAACTGGACAGCCATATTAACTATCGCATCAATGTCCCATAGATTCAGTCCTTGAACGGTTAGACGAAAAATGCTTAGAGGCCAAGTCAGCAGAGCATATATGGCAGCTATGGTGAAGAGTTGTCTTACTAACACCAAATTCTGTGTCTCGACCCTAAAAATACGACTGAAATATATTGAGCATCCAAAGAGGAAAAGCGCTGCAATGAAACCAATGATGACATAAAAGGAAAGGGAGGCATTTATTATCCTATTTATTGCCTCCAAATCACCAACTCCGTTGAATTCGGAAACATATTTTGTCAATGCTGACCCGACACCCAAATCGAGAAGCATGAAGTATCCGGTAACCGTCATAACTAACAGATAAACTCCATATAATTCCTGCCCTGTGTGCCTCACAATGAATGGAAAGAGGAAAAAAGCAACAATTATCGACAATATATTGTTCAGAAATCCAAACCTGATGTTTCTGCCTATTATGCTAATACTAGACAAGCGCATTCCCTTTTTCTCGCTTGCAGAGGTTTATCAAATGCTTTACCAAGCTTTTAAACTGATGGGGTATAAGTGGTAATACCGATAAATATGTCAATTTATATAAATACCTGAATCTTAAACTTCGTTTTTTGCAGTAATGTAGTTCGAGCTCTTTACGCATCATGGCGCCCCAGTTTTTCCATACTCTATCGGGCATTTTTGTGAGATTTATTAAAGATGCGCCTCCAAATTCTGATACAAGATCAAGGTATTTTTCCACATCATCAATAAGTTGATTCTTTACAACATACTCCCAGATAGGTGTCTCGGGCAGAGGGATAAGATAATTAGATGAATATCGATAGGAATCTACATCTTTCAAGAATTGGATTGTCTCGCGGATTGTATCATTTGTCTCCCCGGGAGACCCGATAACCAATTGAACCGGGCAACCTAAGCCAATTTTCTTTGTCGTAAGGATCGTTATCTCTTTGTTTTGCCTGGCTGTAGTGCCTTTTCGATATTCCTTTAGAATCTTGTCTGACCCAGATTCTTGTCCATAGTTCATTTCTACGCACCCAGTCTCTTTAAGGCGCCAAAGCATCTTCTCGTCGATTTTATCAACTCTTGCACCACCAACCATATAAAAGATATTCAGTTTATTTTCCTCTATGGCATCACAAAGGGCAAAAACCCGTTCTCTACTGCCATTAAAAAGTTCATCGGCAAATTGAAAACCCCTTATGCCATAACTATTTTGAAGAAATTTCAGATGTCTTACTACATAATCAATACTGAAGTAGCGAACCCCCTTCATATGTCGGTAGCAGAAAAGACAGTGATGAGTGCATCCTCTCCCCGTCATTATCTCTATCCAACGATCGTCAGTGCCAATCCGGTCACGAATATCCTGCATGTGCTTGTCGGAGTCAATCATATCCTTAAAGTTATAACAATCGATGCTATCCATGCGACGGAAATATCTTGGAAGATTAACGAGATGATACGCCGGTAGAGGCAATTCATCAAGGGCCTCAATCTGTTTTGCCGGATCATTACGTATTGCATTACCATTTTCATAGAGAAAAGAGATTCCAGGTATATCGTGTATAGCTCTACCGCCACAGAACTCCTCCATAAGAAGGGGAAGGCTTACTTCTGCTTCTCCGTGAACAACAACATTCAATGATGCTTTAGTTAGTAACAGCGATGATATTGAAGCAAGTGGTCCGCCTGCCATTTGTATAATCCTAGGATATCTTTGGCGTATATAGAGAGCATACCGCTTTGCACTCCCATATGATGTTGCAACACCGCTATATCCGACGATGTCAGGTTTAAAATTGTCAAGAATATTATCGAGAGTACCAAATCCATTGTGTTTCTGGTCGGCATTATCGAGGCTGGGGTCGAATATCAGAGGCGTGTGGCCTAGTCCTTCGAGAATCGCACCGACCTGCAGAAGACCCATAGGGAGTATTAAAGTATTTCTCCTCGATGGCGCGCTGATAAGTAGAACTTTCATTACTTGGACAATGCCTCTATAATCAGATTAATTGCTTAACTTCATAAAGCACTACGTAGAAGTATCACCAGTTATAACTTTTATTAACTCTTCCCGACTATAATAATAGTTGATATGAAACAAAATGCAACCCTGCTGAAAGTATCTATGGGCATAAATGATTAAAATATTAAGCCATTATCGGATTGGCAAGCATGTTTAAAGTATTGTCAAATGAAACCAACTTTTTGAAGGATGCGGAAGGACTTATTATTTGCAAGCAACAGCAATTAGTGTATCGGTAAAATCCAAACGATCTAATGTTTGGCTATAAGCATTGTCCAATTCATTACTTAACATGAAGGACCATTCTTTATGACCACCTGGCTTACCTTTTGACAGCCAATAAAGATGATTGGCGAGTGGGTAGCGCTGAAGGCCGCTAACCTGAATGTCCTTGAATCCTGCCTTGCTCAGCAAAGCCACCAAGCTCTCTCGAGTGTGTAAAATCAAATGTTCACTCCAAAAAGTAAAATCCTTGAAAACATCCGAATCGTAAATGTTGAGCAAGGCGTCTTTAGCGTGCGGTACTTCAATGATCACTTGACCGGTTTCCATTTTTGATGCAATCAGATGCAATGCTTCGAGGGGATTGGGCATGTGTTCAAATACATGAAAAAATGTAATTACATCGAAATTTGCTTCCTCAACCTCATGTATATCCTTATAGACACGATACCCAAGACCTTTAAGTTCTTCACGCACTGCTGCCTGGGGCTCAACAGCACAAACATAGGCTGCATGAGGCGCTAATAAATCTAGAATACCTCCTACCCCTGTACCAATATCCAACCATCTTTTATTTCGGATCGTTGACTCGAATTGTTCCGCGCGACGCCTATCATCATATAGACAACTTAACAGTGCTTCTTCACGGGAATTAGCTGCCCAATATTCCAGTTTGTCTTTTTCTTCATAATATTGAGCAGCTTCGATGTGATCAGAGTTCTGCAAAAAAATAACCCCGGATTTGCTACAACGCATAACCTTTATATCGTCCCTGTCTCTGACACATGGATAAAATTCGTAAATTGAATCGAGAGAACAGATTCCCATGGAAATTAGCAATGACTGAATATTATTTACCATTTTACGTCACCGGACTACATTTTTCTTCACGTGCTCCCTTTTCACCTGTCCCGAGCACCATCAATTCGACAGACCAGCGAAAAAATTTAAGGCCAGTAACTTTCGTTAAATATCGTGCCGCTTGAGTTGACAAGAACATTTGTAAGAATAAACTAATAATTCTCAGCTTTGGATAGTGCCAAAGGCTAGGCAATTGGTAAAATATTTCAGACTCTACTTTTTCAAAATCGTAAACCTTCAGTACATCGGATACAGCGGTCACGGTATAGGGTCGTGAATGAGTGTAATCTTCATAAAATATTTTCATCTGGCTTACCCAATCAGGAGTAAGCATTATCACGCGGCCTTCCGGTTTCAAGACACGGTAAGTCTCTCTCATTAGCTGATCAGGTGAATAAAGATGCTCAATCAGAGATTTATGGTAAACAATGTCAAAACTGCCGTCTTCAAATGGCAGTATATCTCGGGAAATGTCAATTTGGGCTACTTGAATACCGCTTAGATGACAGAAACCGTGGTCTGACAAATCAACTCCATAACAACTCATTCCCAGTTGCTGAAAGGCATTTAAAAATTCTCCTCTGCCACAGCCAATTTCGAGCAATTTCTGTCCTTCATGCAACTGAAACCGTGTAAACAGATAGGATGCCATTTGGAAAGGATAATCAGTTCGAGGCGTTCTTGTCTCATCATACACAACAGCTACGTAGTCGCTCATTTCAATAACACTTCAACAAGTTCGATATACGACCCATCCGGATCCTTACAAAAAGTCACCTTCGCATAACCATCGGGGGAGTACTGAGGGGGAGCATTGAACTGTATGCCCGCCTGCACCAATCTATTATGCTCCTCGTCAAGATTTTCAACCGTAAAGGCAACGTGGGAACAACCGATCTGATTTATTTGCCGTTTTTCATTGGGACTATTGGGATGCGACAAATAGCATAAAAGTTCGATAAGATTCCCATCGTCCGCCTCCATTTTCACCGTTCTGACTTGTACACCTTGAAGATCGGAAATATTGTCAATGTAGGCCCCCGATTCATTCATATCTTTAACAATTTTAAGACCAAGTAAATCTCTATAAAAATTGAGAGATTTATCCAAGTCACTCACAACTATCCCGATGTGCCTGATCGCCTTCATCAAATCATATCAACTTTCCTTAATAACTTCGCTTATGGATTCATCAAGCACGGCTAATCCTTCTAAGAGCGCTTCATCTGAAATGGTCAAAGGAGGGCCGATTTTAATCGATTCCCTGCCTGTGTGCACGAGGAGTAGACCTTTTTGCATCGCCCTTTCACAGACCAGACTAGCGAATAGTCCATCGGGCTCACCAGTTTTGGGGTTTATGATAATAATACCGGCAAGTAGTCCCTTGCCGAAAACATACGAAATTCTATCACGATACTTACTTTTAAGTTCATCCAGGCACTGATGTAACATGATGCCCTTCCTTTTTGATTCTGCAACAAGATTCTCTAACTCGATGGCTTCTAAATTAGCCAAACCAGCGGCACAGCAATAAGGGTTAGCCGAGTGGGTGCTACTCATTGATCCATATTCAGGAAGGTCCATAATTTGCTGACTTCCAATAACAGCAGACAATGGCAAGCTTCCACTCATCGCCTTGCCAAGACATAATAAATCAGGCTCAACGCCGTAGTGTTGATAGACAAAGAGCTTCCCGGTACGTCCGAACCCACCCTGAATCTCATCAAATGCTACTAGGCAATCATGTTCTCTGGCAAATTTTACCAGTTCCTGAATATATGCAGGTGGGTAAAAAATTGCACCCCAACCTAGATAAGATTCAATAATAAAACCCGCAATATTATCGAAATTCAATCCCTGGTTTCTTAGATTCTCTATGTCTTCCATGAAATGCTGCGCCCAATCGTATTTACTGTCAGATGTTTGCCGCTCTGTCCATGAATATGGGAAAGGCAAATGATAGATATTGGGATCTTTAAAGCCTATCCAAGCAGACTGACGAGGATCGCCCTTAAGTAATTCCGCTCCCATAGTGCGTCCGTGCATCGCACCCTGAAAGGAAACAATTACCATTTTTTGGGGATGAATACCTTGTCCATGCAAGCGCATTAGCTTGACGGCGCATTCCGTTGCTTCCGTCCCTGCTGACAACAAGAAGGCCTTCTGGAATTGATCAGGTGTTATTTCAATTAACTTTTTAAGAAATTTTGCTCGCACTTCATGGGCAAAGGTGTAAGTGTGGAAAAGCTTTTGATCTGTAATGTCTTTGATGGCTTTCTCAATTCTGGGATTTGCGTGCCCGGCGTTGGTCACAAAAATTGTGGATGTAAAGTCGATCCAGCAATTACCGTAAGCATCGAAAACCTGGAAATTTTCCGCTTTGTCCCATAGTATTGGCAATTGCCCATGCATGGAACGCGACTCATACCTATCAAGGTCACTGAATATAGGTAGTGTTTCCGGCACAGGAATGGATGTGACTATTCTGCGAAACTTGGTCGATACCAAGGGTACTTCTTTAGGTATCATATTAAATAAATAACCGGACATACTTTTCCCTTTCGCCAATTATTATCGTTTATTGTATTTCAGGTTTATAGTTCTCTCTGAGATAATCATAAATCAGATATTTCTTCTTTGCGATTTCATATTCTAAGTATTGAAATTCATCAGCGCTGTCCACTTCCATGGTAGTCGGTGTGATGAATGCCAGCATCTTTGACCCGTGTAAAGAGGAACCACTGTAAACTGTTTCCCGTTTTATAATATCTACATAACCGTTTGGTTTATAGACTGGTGGAAAACTCTGACGGGGAAGATTGTAATACTCTGGTCTTGGATCGTCTGGATAAAGGCCAGCAAGATACCCATTTTCAATGCCGAACATTTTGTACGGGGATTCGGTTATCTCATGTACAGACCGCAATCCACTGGATGCAGGATTCTCAATTATTGTGTCAATAGCTCTATCAATTTGAGTTGGTTCCCTGAGAGGCGTTGTTGGCCGAATATGTACGAAATAATCCGGCTCTTCACTTTCATAATTTTTCAACCAATTAAACGCGTGCAGAACAAACTCCAAGTCTGTTGAATGATCTTGAGAAATTTCTGACGGCCTTAGAAAAGGTATCTCAGCACCATATTTGGCTGATGTAATTGCTATTTCATTAGAATCTGTAGATATTATCACTCTGTCGATTTGCTTTGAGAGTCTACAAGAAATGATTGAATATGCTATTAAAGGATACCCTGCAAGAACTTTTATGTTTTTTCCGGGAACGCCTTTAGAGCCGCCTCGTGCTGGAATGATTGCTATGATTTTTTGTTTACTCACTGTGTTTACCTCTGTGTCCTTAATCTATAGTCACTCTCTCATTTTATCCATTACATCGTTTTCACTGATCGCATTTCTATGTTCTGAATAACGAGCACCTGTCGGCACTCCCCAAAAATGACAATAAGAACATAATGGAATACGGTCTCTTTTTCCCTGTAGGTGGCAATCTAACCATGCCATACGTTTCTCGCCATTCCAGATCTCGCTTAACAGCTGATTCCTTGCGTCACCGATAATGCCCAGTCGTTTTGGATCAAATCTAACGCAAATTGATACTTCACCATGCCTATTAATGGCAAGATGATGAAGAAAATCAAGACAAATGCCTATTTCGGGAATGGTTGGATTGCGCTTTGCGTAATTGAAACTGCCCAATGCCGAATGAAGAACCCTATGCGCCATAACTAATCCGAATTTCTCGTATTTCTTTGTATCCACTTCGCCATTGATTCTAAGCAAAGTAAATGGTCTTTTATCTTTTTTTAATTCGAGAAATTTGGCGATTATTTCATATTGTTGATCTGCTTCATCATCTTTTTCGATAACAGAAATCGCCAACGTATCTAGGACATTAATGACTTCGTCTGCCTTTTCGAGAAGCAATTTGCCATTTGTATCGATACATTTTATTTGTTGACCAAATAATGATGCAGCCTCCCGGAATCTTGGATATAATAACGGTTCGCCATTATTATGTAATTGAACAACTATATTGGGGGGTAACTGTTCAGCGATTTTCTTTACCAGATCAAATTGCATATCACCATAGTTCATGGCGAGTTCGGGAAATTCCCTGTCAATCCTTCTCCTTCCGCACATCCAGCAATTCTTATTGCATCTGCTTGTCAATTCCACATTGACGGTAGTCAGACCATAGAGATCGGTGCTCATGCTTAAATCCTGAAATTAAAATGAAATGCTTTGCTGTTTATTACTATCATATGACCGATGAGTGATCAATCTGCATGATAAAAATGAGCCCTCAATTTATTACTTATAGGGATTTCCTTTTCATTTATACCTATAATACCGTTCCCCATCGCTTTTTCTATTTTTCTTATAGCGCCTACAAGCATGCGCAATCCAGCAGGTTCTACAGATGCCGCCTGATCCGAGCCATACATGGCCCTGTCTAATGTTATGTGTCTTTCCAAGGAAGATATTCCTAAAGCCGCGGCAGCATATGATACAGCCAGCCCTACTTCGTGGCCACTATAGCCAACATTGCACCCATACTTATTCATCAATGTTGTTATACAATTTAAATTGGCGTCCTCATCGTTCATAGGATAGGTGGATATACAGTGCATCAATTCAAATGGGCATTCGGCTTCCTTGAATATTTGAACAGCCCTATCAATGTTATTAACATCACTCATACCCGTGGAAATGAATGTGTACTTCTTTTCAGATGCCACTTCCCGTAAAAGCGGCTCATATGTTAACATCGCTGAAGCAATTTTGTTGTATCTGCAATTAAAACGGCGCAAGAATTTCTGGCTTTCCAGATCCCAAGCTGAAGCAAACCACTCTATCTCTAATTGTTTGCAGTACAGATCGATTTCCCTGTATTCATCATATCCAAACTCAAGTCCTTCTTTTTGAGCCCGCTGGGTTGATCCCCATGGGCTTTCGCGATGAGAATCAAGCAGTTCCTTGGTATAAACAAGATCTATGGTTCTTTTTTGGAATTTTACCGCATCACAACCTGCTTCTTTGGCAACCTTGATGAGATCCTTGGCGATATTTATATCCCCATTATGATTAATACCGATTTCTGCAATGATAAATATTGACATTAAAATTAGTCCCTTCCCTTTCTAATATGTTCTGAGCAGTTAATAATTTAAAACTCCAGTGCTTAAAGATCCATCAGCTTCCTCGCTAGCTTGGATCAGGCTTCATATCAGCAATGGATTATTCATACAGTTTTCTCTTTTCATACACTTGAATCATTACGAACTCCTTCTTTTGTTTCTTTGCATCTTAATACGGTCAATGTAGTCAAGAAGGAAAAACACGACAAATATAGCAGCAACAAGACTTAGAGCACCGGTACTTATTATTATCTTTCTTATTTCTGCTTTCGAAGGGTGCATGCTAATAGAAAGCGGACCTAATATACCAAATGTCACAACTGACTGCCGTAGATTAGTAATTTCTGATTCTAGATCTTCATCTTTGTCATTTGAATCCTTTGTATTAACAACCGCTGATTTGCTTCTTTTAATAGTCACATCTTTTTTTACTTGCTGCAGATTAGTAATTTCTAACGATAGATTGTAATCTTTCAGAATCAAATCGGCCGGATTAATAGCAACAAACGAAATTTGTCTCGTCTTTATCATATCATTTACATAGTTTAAGAAATTTAGATTTGCCTTTTTAGCTTCTAGAAGTTTCTTTATTCTAAGATTGGATTCTACTGTTAGTCTGTTTAATTTCGAATTATGTTCCTCTTTAATCCTGTCAATTTCTTCTTTGATTTCCGGCAAATTACCAATATAATTAGCCATATCTTTAAAAGCCTGTGGAATAACATCAGCTGTTTTGGCTTCAATAACCATTCTTACTTTATCGGTAGATTTCTTATTAAGCGACACGGACACACTTTTAATTGTTACCGGAATATTTGTAAATACTTTTTCTTTTTTCGTATCATCAATATTCCCAATAATGCTTACTAACTTTGGGGCAGGAAATACCGTAACAATATTTTTATCAGATGCTAAAGGGATGCTTATCTCACATTCACCTCTATAAAGGCGAGGCATGCTATAGCTAATAATTGCAGCAATAACTATTGGAATGAGAAATATGCCTATAAACACCTTTTTCCTTTTTACAAGAACTTCCCAATAATCGTAAAGATCCATTTCTTCTGAGTTTATTTCGCTCTCTAACTTTGAACTCATAGTATCTCCTATTTTTTACTCTTCTTCGATATTATTGATGAAGGGAGTAAACTCAGGTACGATCTTTTTTAGCTCTCGTTTAATGGATTCTACATCGAAGGTGTCAGCTACGGCAATCAATTCATCGATCATGGTGCTAAGGATCTTTACATCGCCATGGTTCCCATGGATGACCTTGATTTTTTGGTGAGAGGTTGGCATTATGCCTTCACCTACGGTAATAAGCTCCTCGTAAAGCTTTTCACCAGGACGTAAACCGATGAATTCAATGGGAATATCTCGGTCCGGCTCAAATCCATGGAGACGTATTATGTCCCTGGCCATATCTGCAATTTTCACTGGTTTGCCCATATCCAAGATGAAAACTTCACCACCCTGGCCCATGGCCCCGGCCTGTAAAATCAGCTGGGCTGCTTCGGGAATGCTCATAAAATATCGTGTAACCTCCGGATGGGTCACCGTTATCGGTTTACCTTGGCTGATCTGCTGCTGAAAAATCGGGATAACTGATCCAGAACTCCCCAAGACATTCCCAAAACGAACCGAGACAAAGCGGGTCTTTGTCTGGCCATTCATTGAGGCAAGGAACATCTCAGCAGTTCTTTTCGCCGCTCCCATAACGTTCGTCGGCCGTACTGCCTTGTCTGTCGATACGAGCACAAAACGCTCCACTCCTGATTCCGATGCAATCAAGGCTAGATTGCGGGTTCCCACAACATTGTTGTATACCGTTTCCCGGGGGTGTATTTCCTGAAGATGTACATGCTTATAAGCAGCGGCATGAAAAATTATCTCGGGCTTGAAGTCGCCAATGGTCTGCTTGACCGCCCGCAGATCGCGAATATCCGTCAAGAAAGTTCTCATCTGAAGATTGGGGAAACTTTGTCTACACATCATATCAATTTGGAATAAATTGAATTCACTGAAGTCCAATAGACCTAGGATACTTGGACGATATTGACATACCTGTCTTACTAGTTCACTGCCAATTGAGCCACCCGCACCGGTAATAAGAACACGTTTGTTATGATATAATCGGCGGAGCAAATCTTTCTCCAGATGGACCTCATCCCGGCCTAGGATATCCTCGATACGAACATCCCGCAGGGCCTTTACGGACACTTTGCCGTCAATGAGTTCCCCGATGCTGGGCATTGTCCGGAAGCGTTTGCCCGTTTCCTCACAGAAGTTCACAATCCGGCGCATCTGCTCTCCCTTTGCAGAGGGGATCGCAATGAGGATTTCATCATAATCCTCGCGAAGCTGTCCGATTTCATCCACTGCTCCCAGAATCAATACACCATGAATGGCCTTTCCTTGTTTTTGAGGATCGTCATCCAAGAAGCCAATGGGCTTCAATTTCAGGGCGGGATTTTCAATAATTTCGCGAATAGCCTTTTCCCCGGCAGCACCGGCACCGATGATCAGCATTCGCTTATCCATAGGTCCCTTCTTTGCCAGCATCCAGAAAGAGGTAATGTTATTGGTCAATAACAAACGTACTAGTATCCGGACACCGCCCACGAAAAGAATCGTCAATAACCAATCAATAATAAAAGCGGCACGGGAATATCCTTTGAAATAATAGGCATACAGAACTGTCAGTAGAAGGATAAGAGAAGAGACAACTGTAGCCTTGACAACTCTTTTCAGATCTTCCAGGCTTGTATATCGCCACATGCCTCGATAAAGGCCAAACATGTAAAAACATGCAATCTTCAACATAAGAAGATATGGTAAGATATTAATAATCCGTTCCCATTCAAGAGCAGGCAATTGCCCTTCGTAGCGGAGAAGATAAGCGCCAATATAGGCGGCAGCCACCAACATCGCATCGATGATGAGCATGTAATAAAAATGCTTATTGCGAATAAGTTTCTTCATGGACCAATCATATATACAGTCTTTTCAGTCTTGTACAGGCGTCTGCAAGAACAGGATCATCTTTAGCAAAACAGAACCGGACCAGAGATTTTCCACCCTCATCATGA
>CAYQAS010000074.1:0-20883 GCA_964415525.1 uncultured Solibacteraceae bacterium | reverse complement strand
GACTCAACGCCGACCTGGCCAATGGCCTGGGCAACCTCTCCAGCCGCTCCATCAGCATGCTCCAGCGCTACCGTGCCGGGGTGGTGCCCACGCCTGTGGTCTTCGATGCCATCGATTCCGAGGTGCGGGATCTCATCGCCAAGACGGCTCCCGAATACCTGGAGAAGGCCGCCCGGCATGATTTCAACGGCGCTCTGGAAACCCTATGGACGACCCTGCGGGCCCTGGACGGCTATATCGTCAAGGCCGAGCCCTGGAAACTGGCTAAGACCGAGGTTGATGACGCCGCTGCCCGAGCCAAGCTCGACACCGTGCTGGCGCAGCTCTACCGCGCCCTGCGCATGACCGCCTTGCTGGCGGCTCCCGTGATGCCCGAACTCACGCAGCTGCTATGGGAATCCCTGGGCCTCACCGGGAAGGTCGCCGATCTGCGCTTCGCCGATTTCGTGGTGGATGCCCCGGCGCCCGGCCCCGTCTGCGACCCCAAGCCCCTGTTCAACCGCATCGACAAGGATGTTGCCATGAGTGAACTCGAAGCCATCAAGCTCGCCGAAACCCCCGTCGCCGCTCCGGTGGCCGAAGAGAAGCCGATGGAAGTGGACCCCCTCAAGGAGGTCATCACCATCGACGACTTCATCAAGATCGATCTGCGCGTGGGTCTGGTGCTCGAGGCGGAGGCCATGCCCAAGAGCAAGAAGCTCATCAAGATGAAGGTGGACCTTGGCTTTGAGCAGCGCACGATCCTGGGCGGAATCGCCGAGGCCTACAAGCCCGAGGAATTGGTGAACCGCAAGGTCGTCGTTGTGGCCAACCTCGCCCCCCGCGCCATGATGGGCATCGAGAGCCACGGCATGCTGCTCTGCGCCAGCGATAAGAACAGCAAGCCCTACCTGATCGCTCCTCCCGAGGATGCGAAGCCTGGGTTCCAGGTTCGGTAGACAGAAGCTGTCAGAAGGAAGGAAGAGGGCGCTTTGGCGCCCTCTTCCTTCGTCTGCGGTGGTTGACTCATTCGGTGTCGGATTCACCGTGTGCAATCCACAGTCCTGGTATCCGAGGCCGTTCTGCTCAGGAATGGGCCCCTTGATCCGATTCCCAAACCGTCGATTCACATGTTGTGGTTCGGTACAGTGCCGACTTCGAACGCACCCTTGTCTCCAAAGGCCCAATCCAGGCTAATGCCCACTGGTCTGCGTGTTCCAGAGGGCCGCGTTCTGACCGTTGTAGATCACGAGGTTGCCATCGTTCTGGATTTCCAGACGGGTGCCCGTGCCGAAGCTTCCAGAGCTCCACAGAGGTTTGCCTGTGGCCATGTAGATGACCAGGTTGCCGTCGGTTTGCATGTAGGCGCCGATTGCAGCCTGACCGTTGGTGCCGCTATTCCAGAGCGGCGTCGTGCCCATGTAGAGCACGAGGTTGCCATCCGTCTGCATGCGCAGCTCAAACCGTCCGTCGCAGGACTTCATAGCTGTGCCGGAGGGCAGTCCATATCCGGGCCGGATGATGCCGCATCCCGTGGCCTTGATGGGAGGCGCGAGCAGTCCCGGCAGGACTTTGAGGTCCCGGGTGAGGCGGTTGTTGCTCTCGTTGGATTCCTTGATGACGCTTGTGGCGTCTACCACCGCCTTCACAGGCTTGAGATTTCCGTCAAAGAGGGCGGCCCACTTCACGTTGCCCGTGCCGGTCATCGTGGCGCCAGGGGCCAGATCCTTCACGGTGAAGTACCCCATGGCATTGCCAGAAACGCTGAATGTGACGCGAGCTTCCACACCACTCGGCATGGCGAGGTTCCCGGTGTTCTTGACGGTTGCCTGGAAGGACACCGCATCGTTGTGGTGGATCTCGCCGGATGGGGTGAAGGAGACGGCGGTGACCACCAGGTCCGGCATCGGCGTCGGAGCGGCATTCCCGATGGTGAACGTCTTGCTGAAGGCACCGCCGGTGCCGTTACCGATCCGCAGACGGTAAGCGCTGCCCACGGGAGCGACACCTGTGGAAAACTGCCCCACGGTCCAGGTGTAACTGCCGGTGGTGTAGTCAGGCAGTTCGGTGATTCGGCCCACCTTGTTCTCATTGGCCCACAGTTCCAGGAATACGGGTCCTGTGAGGCGCTGCCTCACAGGGAGTCCCACGACGTCCCATGTGACATTCTGCTTCTCTGCAAGCTTCCAGGCCGTTCCGATCCTTGGAGACGTGAAGGACACACCCGAAATCATGAAGGCCGAACTCGTCCAGGTCTTGGTGGGTTCATTCACGGAACTGAACTGTACCTGGTATCCGTTCTCGTCCAGGGGATCGGCCGTCCCACCGGCGAATTCTCCGACATTCCAGGAATAGGACCGGTCCCAGATCGGCACCTCCGCCACCGTGCCCAGAGGGCTTCCGTTTCTGAGGAGGGTGATCCGCACTTTGGAGCCGGGGTCGATGGCGGTGGTGTGCCAGGTCAGGTTGAAGATCGTGCCCTGTACCAGGGCTCCGGGAAGTTCATTGGCGGTGTTGAGGCTGGGGGATACCCCGATCCGACTGAGCAGATTGGTGGCTTCAGCTGGATAGAGCCCGTAGAGGATCTCCTCGAACTGGTTCCACTGGCGTTCCGTCTCGAGGGTGGCGTCATAGACCGCCTCCTCGTGGTTGGGATTGCTCGGCTTGTCCTTGGAAGCGCATCCACTGTTCCGCCACCAGCTGGGGGGCGTGAAGTTGGGATCATTCAGGTTGATGCCTTGAATGGTCCAGTTCGTGCCGCCTTCCACCTTCCAGTTCTGGCAAGGGGGCAGTTCACCAGGCTCGATGGATGCTGGAGTGGAGAGCGGATCGACTGGGTTCACATCGGTACACGTGTAGAGTCCCTCGACCCAGTTTGAGTGGGCGTAGAAATCGGCAGCACAGTGGAAGGCATTCCCGAGTTCGTGGATCGTGTCCTCGAACCGTCCTCCTTTGAGGTTGGTGCAGGCGCCGTACAGTCGACCATTGATCGCAGCCACGCAATCCTTCCAGGGTTTATTCATGAAATGGTCCTGATCTGGAGATCCAGTCAGGACCAAGTCCGGGCGTTCCGAGGCGTCTTCCAGAGCGCTGCGAAGGCCATCGGGGATCCCTTTCAGGGGCGTCAATGCATTTCTGACAATCAGATGATGCTTCGGGGTGCCTACGATGTTAAAGGGTGTTCGGATGATAAAACCAAAAGCATGAGTACATGTGGCTAGTAACACTGTTCCAGCAATGATGCGTGTCACACGATGTTTGGTGCCCTTTGGATAGAAGTTTTGCATGAATACTCCTGGCCCCATGATGTGTGGGGTGATTTGAGTGGATGAAAACTTGGACATAGGAGTCCAAGCGGTAGAAAGCAATTGGATTGATCTATTTGTGTATGGTCGATTGGTCGAATTTCAGCCTTGAGCAATAGCCTATTGCGTATGTGGAAGTGCGGTGTTTTTCGAAATGAGAATTGATTCGGTCGAGGTTCAAGATTGTTTCGGTAGATATGCAAGAACAAGCACGGTCAAAGGCTGGGCGAGCATTCCTTGCTCGAAGCCGCTGAACCGGCAGGGGGTGTGTCTCATTCATACGTCGAGGAATCATGCATGGTTATGCGATTGGGACGAAACCTCGTTCCTGTGGGATGGTTTGGCTCCAGGCAGGGACCACCCCGTCGTGGCGCTCTTTCCATGGATGAACGGGATTCATACCGAGACTCCGGCGTCCCCAGTCCCGGGGGATCCCCGGTGAGGGGAACCAAACCCTCTGGCGCCAACGTTCGGGACTGGGCCTTGTGGACCGGGCCGCCGATGGGTGTCTCGGGTGATCCCATCCTCCGGAGGCCCCCATGTTCGAATCCGCAGAACTCGGTCACACCGTGGGCAAGGCGACCTTCCAGAAGGCGCTGCCGAAACTCCGCCAGGAGTTGCTGGAGGCGCAGCACGCCCTGCTGGGCCAGAAGGCCTTTCCCGTAATCGTGCTGGTGGCGGGGGTGGATGGTGCAGGCAAGAGCGCCACGGTGAACGCCCTCAATGCCTGGATGGATCCTCGGCACATCCACACGCACGCCTGTGCCGAGCCGAGCGACGAGGAGCTGGAGCGGCCCCACATGTGGCGCTATTGGCGGGCGCTGCCGCCCAAGGGGCAGACGGCCATCTTTGACGGCAGCTGGTACACATGGCCGATCCATCAGCGGGCCTATGGCCGAATCAAGGAGGATCGCCTAGATCAGGACCTCGAACAGATCCGGGAATTCGAGCAGATGCTGATCGATGAAGGCGCCCTGGTCCTGAAGTTCTGGATGCATCTTTCTCGCAAGGAGCAGAAGAAGCGGCTGCAGAGCCTCGAAAAGGACCCGAAGACCCGCTGGCGGGTGACGAAGCGGGACTGGGACCACTTCGAGCGCTACGAGACCTTTCGGGATGTGAGCGAGCGGGCTCTGAGGCGCACCAGTCTGCCCGGGGCGCCGTGGTTCGTGGTGGAGGCGACCGACCACCGCTACCAGGAGCTCACTGTGGGACACACGCTGCTGGAGCAGCTCCAGGCGCGGCTGCAGCATCCCGAGCCCCACGGCCAGGACACCCGGCTGGCGCCACATCCCGCTTCAGTTGACGACCTCAACGTGCTGCGCAGCCTGGATCTGACTCAGACCATCGATCCGAAACGCTATGAAACGCGGCTGGAAGAACTCCAGGGGCGCCTGAATCTGCTCACGCGGCACAAGCGGTTTGCCAAGCACAGCGTGGCGATGGTGTTCGAGGGCATGGACGCCGCGGGGAAGGGTGGCAGCATCAGGCGCATCACCCAGGCCATCGACGCTCGGATGTACAGCATCCATCCCGTGGCAGCCCCCACGGAGGAAGAACGCGCCCAGCCCTATCTATGGCGGTTCTGGCGGCATCTGCCCCGGCGAGGGCGCGTCGCCATCTTCGACCGTTCCTGGTACGGCCGCGTTCTGGTGGAGCGGGTGGAGGGTTTCTGCTCCGAGGGGGACTGGCAACGAGCCTACGGCGAGATCAACGCTTTCGAGGATCAGCTGGTGAAGAGCGGTTCCCTGGTGGTGAAGTTCTGGCTCTCCATCAGTCAGGAGGAGCAGCTGAGGCGCTTCCAGGAGCGGCAGGACACGCCCTTCAAGCGTTTCAAGATCACCGACGAGGACTGGCGCAACCGCGAGAAGTGGCCCCAGTACGAGGCGGCGGTCTGCGACATGCTGACTCACACGAGCTCGAGCCTCTGCCCCTGGACCCTGGTGCCCACCGAGGACAAGCGCTACGGGCGGATCCAGATTCTGGAGACCCTCTGCGACCGGCTGGAGGCGCTGCTGGAAGGCTGAGGCCCGACCTCAGACCGATGGGCCGAGGAGCTCCCGGACGGCCGCCAGCAGGTGTTCGGCGTCGATGGGCTTGTTCAGGATCTGCCGCACACCGAAGCGCTTGAGCTGGGTTTCCACCTCAGGATCCCGCAGGGCGGTGAGGATCACCACCGGCAGAGCGGGCCGTGCCTTCTGGGCCATCTTGGCGACGCTGGCGCCGTTGACCCCAGGCATCTGGTAGTCGCTCAGCACCAGGTCCGGGTTGAAGGCTTCGATGCGCTCCGGGATCTCGAACGGCGACAGGGGCAGCCAGTCATCCACCTCAAACCCTGCGCCCTCCAGATGCTGGCGCAGGATTCGCCGCATCAGGGCGCTGTCGTCGATCACCATCACACGCGGCACAGAGACTCCCAGTCCCCTCCATCCTCCCACGGGTTGATCGGTCGGATGGGAGTTCACCTTCCCTGGCGGTCGATCTGAAAGGCCGCAAAGCTTCGATCCCACTTGGCTTCCCCCGCCTTGGTGAAGAGGCAGCCTGGGATCTCATCCTGGCGTTTGTGGTAGGCCACGCATGCGCAGCAGTTGCCTCGGCGGGGGCAGGCGAGATACGTGCATGCGCACTTGGATGCATCACCTTGGCAGGGCATGGGGACCTCCATTCACTTTCGTGCAGTTTCTCATCAACACTTGGTTCTGCACGGCGGTAGGAATAGGCGTGGAGGAAAGATACCGATGCTCACGGAACTGGAGGGGACGCTGACGGAGGAGGGGCCCATGCTCCCTGCCGCCGCCGTCACCACCCGATCCGACGGGACGGACATGGACGTGGCCATTCGTCGGGTCCTGGGAGGCGAGACCGAGGCCTTCGAGGAGATGCTGGTGCACATCGAGGGCAAGGTGTTGGCGGTGGCGTGGCGGATGCTCGGGGACCGCGATCAGGCCCGGGATGCCGCCCAGGAAATCTATCTGAGGATCTTCCGCAGCCTCGACCGGTTCCGCCTCGGCGAGGATTTCCATGCCTGGGCCTACCGCATCACTGTGAACGTCTGTCTGGATCACCTGAAGGCCCGGGGACCGACGGCTCCGGAGCTGATGGATCTGCCGGACTACGGTCATGTCCACCCCGAAGAAGGCATCCTCCACGACCAGCGGCGTGCCTTGGTTCGCCGGGCCCTGACCACCCTGACCCCGGCGGAGCGGGCGGCCCTGATATTGCGGGATCTGGAGGGCCTGCCCACGGAACAGGTTGCCCAGACCCTCGGCATCCGGGCGGCCACGGTGCGAAGCCAGATCTCCAGCGCTCGGTCGAAGCTGCAGATCTTTTGTTCCCGACTGCTCGGGACGGGGAGACCGTCTGGTCCCGGCGGACGCAATGTCGCCCCTTCGTCCCCCACGGGCCCGGGCCAAACCCCGCTATCCCAACTCCTGCGGCGAGGTGAGTCATGACCCCCCATGTGCTCGAACACCTGCCCCTCTGGGTAGAGGGAGATCTGGTTGCCGCCGCGAAGGTCCAGGTCGACCGCCACCTGGAGAGGTGTCCCACTTGCAAAGCCGCCGCAGAGGCCCTGCGGGAAAGCCAAGACTGGCTGAAGACGCCTGACGAGGTGCCTTTCAACGTGGAAGAACGAGCTGCCCTGCGGGCCTCGGTGATGGGGCGGCTTCGGAATACGGAACGTCCGTCCCGCATCCTCCGCCTGCGTCCCTATGCACTGACCGCCGCTGCTGCTGCGGGTCTGGTGATCTTTCTGACCACGTATATCCGCAGGCCCCCCGTGGTTCTACGGATGGAGGCACCGCGTCCCGCCGTGGCGGAGGTTCAGGCTGGAGTCGCACCCCAGACCGTCACCGCATCGACGGCTCGCCTCCCCCGCATCGCCCGTCACCGTCCGGTGTCTCGCCCGGATCCCCTCCCCACCGGCAGCGGCCTCTCCCGTATCGAACTCCAGACCCAAAACCCCCAGATCCGCATCATCTGGCTGGCCAAATGCGAGCCGATGCCCGAACCCACGCCGGATCCCATCAAACCCACCTCGGAGGTCCCATGAACCACCCGCTCACCCCTCTGATCCTGGCGCTGGTCGCCGCACCCTTCTTGGCCGCTCAGGAAGCGCCCCCGCCACCACCGCCGCCCCCAACGCCGGTAGTGGCGCCCCAGGCGCCCACCCCGCCGACGGCCCCCAAGGTCCAGAAGGTCGGTTCCGTGGGAAAAGTGTCCAAGGTGGCGCCCCTAGATCCCCAGGCACCCCCGCCTCCGCCACCTCCCGTGGCGCCGAAAGTGCAGATGGCGCCGCCCGCCCCACCTTCGCCTCCTGCGCCGGTTCCAGCGGGCGACGTGGATCCTGCCATTGCCAAGCAGCTGCGCAGCCGCGTGTTCATCATTCAGCACCGGGAAGCCAAATTCCTAGGTAATACCCTCAAGCCCCTCCTCAGCGGCGTGAAAGGCGCCGTCGTGGACTGGAACACGACGGATGGCATGAAAGCCCTCAGCGTGCGGGATTTTCCCGAAAACATTGCCACCATTGAGGAAGCCCTGAAGCGTCTGGATGTGCCGGTGATGGCCAGCGCACGCAAAGAAGTGGAGTTCCACATCCATGTGCTGTTCGCCTCGAACCAGGATGGTCCGTCCGAAGGCGTCCCCGCCGATCTCAAGGAGGTGCTCGCCTCCCTGAAATCCACGCTGAAATACCGCAGCTACAGCCATGCGTCGACCTTCGTGCAGCGGGCAAGCGAAGGGACTTACAACCTAAATGGACGAGGACAGGTGGAGCTCTCCCAGCGCCCGTCCAAGCCGGGAAATGCTTCCGTGAACATGGACATGCAGTGGAGGGTTGGTCGACTTCGGACGGAGGGCGCTTCCGATTCCGAACTGGGCATCGCTTTCGAAGGGTTCAGCCTTGTTGCGGAGGAGAGAGGCGGGGCATTCCCAGGCAGTGCTCGCGTCGGCACCGACATCGCCCTCAAGCCCGGAGAGAAGGTGGTGGTCGGCACCTCCACCCTCAGGGACCAGGGCCTGATCGTGGTGCTGACAGCCAAAGTGCTGAACTGAACCCGGGAATCACGAAAGAAGGCCGGACCCGGCGCCCGGCCTTCTTTCGCAAGAAGCAAAAGTGTCAGCGCCCGTTCACCACCTTCACCGCCGCTTCCAGCGCCTCGTCCTGGCGCTCCATCAGGCCCTTCACCGTGCGGGTCACGGGCCGGATAGGGCGTGCGTGGCTCATAGGTCCTCAAGGCTGGGGTGACGATTGAGGAAGGAGGGGCGACGCCTACCGGCCCTCGGAGCGCCTTTCCTCTCGGTCGCCTGAGTCGGAAGCATGGAACGGGGCGATGCTTGGACAAGATTTGGTGGCCTTGGACACGAACGAGGCGGCCGAAGCCGCCCCGTTGCATGAGTTGAATCGAGATACGTCTACTGCCAGCAGCTGAAGTCCGCCACTCGCAGGAAGGCTTGACGCAGGCGGTGAAGCAGGCTGAGACGGGCGGCGCGCAGGGGCGCGTCGTCGCACTTCACCATCACGCCGTTGAAGAAGGCTTCGAGGGGCTGGGCGAGTTCTGCCAAGGCCGCGAGGAGCGTCTTCTGATCCGGCGTGGCATCCAGGTTGGAGAGCAGCGTCGCAAGGGCCTTCTCCTCGTCCTGCTGGAGGACGGTGGTGTCGAAGGTGTCAACCGGCGTCTCGTCTTTGAGAATGTTGCCGATGCGCTTGGCGCTCGCTGCGAGGCTGGCGAAGCGGGGATCCTCGGCAAAGCCTGAGAGCGCCTCGCATCGGGCCTTGAGGTCCGTGAGGTTCACCCAGCCCGCAGGCAGGGCCGCGCGGCGCACGGAACCGGCGTAGCCCGCCACTTCGAGCTGGTAGGCCACGCGGTCGCGGAAGAATGCGAGGAGCGCCTCGCGGGTTTCGGGGGCTGGCTTGGTGGCGCGGGTCTTCACCGTCTCAAGGCCGAGGTCCACAATCGTTTCGACATCGAGTGTCCAGCCCTGTTCCCAGAGGATGCGCACGATGCCGGCGCCCGCGCGACGCAGGGCCAGGGGATCCTTGGAGCCGCTGGGGATCTGGCCGATGGCGAAGCAGCCCGCCAGGGTGTCGAGCTTGTCGGCAACGGCCAGCAGACCACCCATCTTTGTGGCGGGGATGGCGCTCTCGGCGCCGGTGGGAAGGTAGTGCTCCTTCACCGCCTGCCAGACGGCCTCAGGGGCGCTTTCATGCTTGAGGTATTCGCCGCCCATGGCGCCCTGGAGTTCGGGGAACTCGCCCACCATCAGCGTCACGAGGTCGGCCTTGCACACGTCCGCGGCGGCCTTGGCCTGGGCGGCGTCCAGCCCGAGTTTCCCGGCCAGCGCCTCGGCGAGGCTGGCGATGCGCCCCGTCTTTTCGAGGTAGCTACCCAGTTCGCGGTGGAAGGTTAGGGCGTCGAGCTTCGTGCGGCGGTCCGCCAGGGGCGTCTTCTGGTCTTCGGCAAAGAAGAATCGGGCGTCGTAGAGGCGGGACTTCAGCACCCACTCGTTGCCGCTGGCGATGAAGCCCTTGGGATCATCCGGACGGTTGGCGGCGGTGAGGAAGCAGGGCAGCAGGGCAGCATCGGGGCCCTCCACGCAAAACGCCTTCTGGTGCTCCTTGAGGCTGGTGACGAGCACTTCCTTGGGCAGCGCCATGAACTCCGCCGGGAAGTCGCCCCGGAGGATGCGCGGGAATTCCACGATGAGGGCCAATGTGTCCAGCAGCTCGTCGTCGTGGGTGGGCTTGCCGCCCACTTCCGCGGCGAGGCGGTCCAGCTGCTCCAGCAGCGAGGCACGGCGGGCCTCGAAGGACACGACGATGCCGGCCTTCTCCAGTTCGGCCTCGTAGACATCCGGCGTCGAGATCGCAATCGGAGCGGCGTTCTGGAGGTGGAAGAGCCGGTGGCCCCAGGTGCTGGCACAGGTGGTGACGCCATCCACGGTGAAGGGCACCACCTCCGAACCGAAGATGCAGAGCAGGTTGCGGATGGGGCGGACGAAGTGGAACTCGCTGGTGCCCCAGCGCATGGCCTTCGGCACGTGAAGGCCGGTGATGAAGCGGGGCAGGGCCTCGGAGAGCAGGGCGGAGGTCGGGCGACCGGTACGGGTGAGGCTCACCACAGCGCAAGGTTCCTTCTTGCCCGCGGGCTGCTCGAAGCGAACGGCGTCGACGCCGACGCCCCACTTCTCAGCGAACTTCTGGCCCTGGACGGTGAAGGCGCCGCCCTCATCCACGCACATGCGCTGGGGGGGGCCCACCTGGACTTCCGTCTGGTCCGCCTGGGCTTCGACGAGGCCGTCGATGCTCCAGGAGAGCTTGCGGGGGCTGTAATCGCCGCGGATGGACAGGGTCCCGAGGCGCTCCGCCTCCGCCCAGGCCTTGAAGGCCGCCGCGAACTCCTCAGAGAGGGGGCGCAGGAAGCGGGCGGGGATCTCCTCGCAGTGCAGTTCCAGCAGCAGGGTCTTGGTGTCGCTCATGGGAATGCCTCGATGCAAAAAAGAACTGATGAACCACGGAGAACACGGAGCGCACGGAGAAGAGAAGGCCCGTGTCCGCTTAATGCATTTCTCCGTGTCCTCCGTGAGCTCCGTGGTGAAGGCCTTTTTATCGGGGCGTTGGAGCAGCCTCGGTCTCTCGTTCCACGTGCAGTCGGGCGCAGGCGCAGGCCAGATCGCGGACGCGCTTGATGATGCCGGGACGCTCGGTGGTGCTCACGGCGCCGCGGGCATCGAGCACATTGAAGGTGTGGCTCATCTTGAGGGCCTGATCGTAGGCCGCGAGGTAGAGGCCGTGGTCGTTGATCATCCGCCAGCCCTCCTTCTCGTGGTCGATGAAGAGGCGCTGGTGCAGGTCGAGGTCCGCGTGTTCGAAGCTGTAGGCGCTGAGCTCGTATTCCTCCCGCTGACGCACCTGGCTGTAGGGGATGTCGAAGCTGCCCTGGTCGGTCTTCACCGTGCCCCAGGTCAGGTCGAAGATGTTGTCGATGCCGCTCAGGAACATGCAGATGCGCTCGATGCCGTAAGTCAGCTCTGCGGCCACGGGCTTGCAGTCCAGGCCGCCCACCTGCTGGAAGTAGGTGAACTGACTGATCTCCATGCCATCCAGCACCACCTGCCAGCCCACTCCCCAGGCGCCCAGAGTGGGGGATTCCCAGTTGTCTTCCTCGAAGCGCAGATCGTGCTGGGTGAGGTCGATGCCCATGGCCTCGAGGGAGGCGATGTACATCTCCTGCACCTTGGCGGGGCTCGGCTTGAGGATCACCTGGAACTGGTGGTGCTTGTAGAGGCGGAAGGGGTTCTCGCCATAGCGGCCGTCCCCGGGACGGCGGCTGGGTTCGACGTAGCCCACGTTCCAGGGCTTGGGCCCAAGGGCACCGAAGAATGTCAGCGGGTTCATGGTGCCCGCCCCCTTCTCGATGTCGTAGGGCTGCCCGATGAGGCATCCCTGGTCGGCCCAGTAGCGCTGGAGTCGGAGGATCAGTTCTTGTACATGCATGGCAAACCCGCGTGAAACCTCGATTCTACCTGGACAGGGGCGATCCGCCAGGATTCAGGCGGGTTCGGACCCCGGTCGATAGGGCAGAGACGTTTGAGTGCCATGGCCGAGACCCCTGATCCCCATCCTCTTCCCACGGAATTCGCCCCGGCGGAGCGCACGCCAGAGGCTCACCTCCGCGCCTTCGCCACGGAATTGATGGCGAACCCCTTGGCAAGGGCCATCCTGGAGTCCGTGGCGGGGTATGTGATGGTGCTGGATGAGCACCGTCAGATCGTGGCGGCCAATGCGGAGTTCTTCCTGGCCGCGGGCGTGGAGGCGCCGGAAAGCCTCTGGGGACAGCGACCGGGGGAGGCTGTCCAGTGTGTTCACGCGAAGGAAGGCCCCGGGGGCTGTGGCACCGGGGTGAACTGTCGGCAGTGCGGGGCGGTGCTCTCCATCCTCAACTGCCAGCGGGAGCGGAAACCGGACATGCAGGAGTGCTTGCTTCGCATGGTGCGGGATGGCCACGAAATCGCCGGGGAATACCGCGTGCGGTCGTCCCCCATCGAATTGGATGGCAGGCTGCTCACGGTCTTTGTGCTCCAGGACATCAGTGCGGCCAAGCGCAAGGAGGCCCTGGAGAGCGTCTTCTTTCACGACGTCCTGAATCTCGTGGGGGGACTCCAGGGCGCTTCCCACCTGCTGCGTCTGGCCCCAGACAACATGGACGATGTCGCCCTCCAGATCATCGATCTCTCCGGGATGCTCACCCAGGAGATTCTCAGCCAGCGCCTGCTGCTCAATGCGGAGGAAGGACACCTCGCACCCCAGCATCGGCCCATCAGAGTGACGACGCTGCTGGACGAGCTGGACAAGGTGTTCCGCAACCATGAGGTCGCCCGGGACCGTGGGCTGGAGGTGGTCTATCCGGACGATGCGGAGGTTGAATCGGACCCGGTGCTCCTGGGGCGCGTCCTCATCAACATGGTGAAGAACGCCCTGGAGGCGACGCCGCAGGGGGGCAAGGTCGTCCTGTCGTTCCAGTGGGAAGACTCTCACCCGGTCTTCGAGGTGCACAACGAGGGCGTCATTCCCGAGGTGGTGCGCGGCCGGATCTTTCAGCGCTCCTTCAGCACCAAGGCCTCCAAGGGGCGGGGGCTTGGCACCTACAGCATGAAGGTGTTCGGCGAACAGTATTTAAAGGGAGAGGTCGGTTTCCTGTCGGATCCGGACATGGGTACGCGTTTCTTCCTTAAGCTCCCGGCTGTACACCGGGACACCGAATCCTATGTGCTCGCAGCTTCCACCACCCTGCTGGTCGGCCCGGCGTCCCTTGCCTCGGCGCCAGAACTGTCTCAGGCCTTGGAATTCACGGACAAGCCAAAGGTGCTCATCGTGGACGACTCGCCCACGATCCTAGCGGTACTGTCCTCCCTGCTGGGTCGTGACGTGAAGGTTCTGGAGGCGCCTGGGGGCGAGGAGGGTCTGCGGATGGCGCGGGAGCAGCAGCCCGACCTGATCCTGCTGGATGTGGTCATGCCCGGGATGGACGGCTACGAGGTCTGCCGCCATCTCAAGGCGGACTCGCGGACCCGAGATATTCCGGTGATCTTCCTCTCCGCCATGACCCAGGAATCCGATGAAGCTGCGGGATTGGCGGCGGGCGCCATCGACTATGTCACCAAGCCTGTCAGCCCGGCAATCGTGCGCGCGCGCGTTCGCAACCATCTTGAACTCAAACGTTATCGAGATGCCCTCAAAGACCTTTCCATGCGAGACGGGCTTACAGGCATCGCCAATCGCCGCAGGTTTGATGAATATTTCGAACAGGAGTGGAGCCGCGCCCAGCGCCAGGAGTGGCCGCTCTCGGTGATGATCGCGGACGTGGATCATTTCAAGCTCTTCAATGATGGCTATGGACACCTTCAGGGCGATGTCTGCCTGAAACGGGTGGCGGACATTCTTCAGGACAGCCTGAAACGGGCCACGGATCTGGTGGCACGCTACGGTGGTGAAGAATTTGCCATCCTCCTTCCCAACGTGGATGAGCGGGGCGCCTGGGGCATTGCCCGTCGGCTCATCGACGGCATCACTCGAGCGGGTATCCCTCATGCGCACTCCCCGGTGGCACCCTACGTCACCCTCAGCCTCGGGATCGCCACGGCCCGCCCTGTCTACGACGATGTCCGGGAAGTCCTGTTGGAGGCGGCGGATCGGCAGCTCTACCTGGCCAAGGCAGCGGGCCGCAACCGATTCTCTCCGCCCGCTCCGCCCGTGTGATGCCAGCAGGCCTGGCCTGATATCGGGGTGCCCTCCCAGGGTGGGGAGAGGCTGAAGCAGCGATCCACGGCTTCTGTGCAACGCGCGGCAAATGGGCAGCCGCAGCCTCGTGCCCCCGGGGCTGCAAGAAACCCGCGATCCGGGTCAGGAAGGCCATCCGCGGCTCGCAGAAGGCGTCGGGTATAGGGATGAATGCCGGGATCTGAAGCCGGATGCAGTTCCATAGGGCATCCTCCGTAGAGAACGAGGATGCGGTTCGCCATCCGTTCCGCCTGGGCCAGATCATGGGTCACCCACAACCAGCCGGGGGCAGGTTCAAGGGATCGAAGGAGCCCTTCGACCTTCCGCGTGAGGGCGGGATCCAGGGCCGACGTCGGCTCATCCAGCAGCAGTTGGTCCGGGCGAGCCAGGAGGGCCTGAATCAAGGCGACACGCTGTCGCTCTCCGCCACTCAACTGGGAGGGGCGGCGGGCCAGGAAGGCACGAGAAGGCTCCAGTCCCACGCGCTCCATCCAGGGCAGGGCCTCGGCCAGGGCGAGGCTCCGGCTCCATCCGAGGCGAACAGAGGCCAGCAGGCTCACCTGATCTGCCACGGATAGAAGGGGATGCAGCGCCGTCAGCGGATTCTGGGGGACCCAGGCCATGGATGCCGATGGGTCTGTGACGTGTCCCGACTGGCGGATCTCCCTGCCGAGGGCCCCGAGGATCGCCTGAAGCAGCAGGCTCTTGCCGGACCCCGATTCCCCCACGATGGCCAGAAGCTCCCCCGGGGCCACATCCAGGTCGAGTGGACCCAGGAGAGAGGCGCCGTTGGGGCGGGTCAGATGAAGGGTTCGGATGCGCATGGGGAGGATTCCCTTGCAGCATAAGGCAAACGTTACCCCCGCTTGACGTTGGCTTCACGGGGAGTAGTCTTGGGGCAGTTCTTTTCACCCCTGTCGCCACCACCCCGACCCTGGGGTGTTGTCTTATCCGGAGGAAGCATGGATTTTCTGCAGCAGGACGTCCAGGACCGGCTGATGTCGGAACATCACGAGTTCCGCAAGCTGATGGAAGAACACAAGGCCGCCGACGAGCGCCTCAACTACCTTCGCAACAAGCTCCGGCTCAGCGCCAAGGAGAGCATCGAAGAGGTTGAGCTCAAGAAGGCCAAGCTCCGCGCCAAGGAGCGGATCTACCGCATCGTCGAAGACTTCAAGCGAGGTCAGTGAAGGACGACTTCCGACTTCGCCTGAAAGCCCGTGCCCCGGCCTGAAAACCGGGGCACGAGTCTATCTAGAGGCTTCTGTCGGATCTGGAGCGAGGTCAGCCCTCGGGCAGCTCGAAGCTCATGCCGTCCTGAAGGCTGGATTTTGCGGGCGCCTTCAGCAGGTCCTTGATGACCTCGCCTGCGAGGATCAGACCCATGACGGATGGCACAAAGGAGACGCTGCCGGGGATGGTGCGGCGTTCGGTGCAGTGGCGCGTGGTGCCCTTGGGACAGATGCAGCTCATGGAGCAGTCTGAGCCTTCCGTGGGCTCGGGGCTCAAGGGCTCCTCGCGGCTGTAGACGACCTTCAGGTTGCGGATGCCGCGCTTACGCAGTTCCTTGCGCATGGTGCGGGCGAGGGGGCAGACGGTGGTCTTGCTGATGTCCGAGACTTCGAAGGCCGTGGGATCCAGCTTGTTGCCCGCGCCCATGGCGCTGATGATCGGCAGCCCGCGCTGGTGGCACTCCTGCACCAGGTCCAGCTTGCAGGTCACGGTGTCGATGCAATCCACCACGTAATCAATGTCCGGCGTCAGCAACTGCTCGCCGAGTCCCGGCGCGTAGAAGGTCTGCACGAGCCGGATGTCCGCCTTGGGGTTGATCTCCAGGATGCGGTCCCGCATGGCCTCGACCTTCGGCTTGCCCACGGTCTTGCGGGTCGCGTGGAGCTGGCGGTTGAGGTTCGTCAGGCAGATGGCGTCGTCATCAATGAGGACGAAGGCGCCCACGCCGCTGCGCACCAGGCCCTCCACCACGAAACTGCCCACGCCGCCGATGCCGAAGACCGCGACGCGGCTGGCCTTCAGGCGGTCGATGGCGTCGACGCCCAGCAGAAGTTCCGTGCGGGAGAAGGCGTGCAGGCCGCGTTTCTTCAAGCGATCACCTCAGGCAGGTAGGCCTCGCCCATCCAGTAGACGAGCTCAAGCGGGTGCTTCACATCCCACAGCAGCACCTTGGCCTGGGCGCCGACGTGCAGGTGGCCCAGGTCGTCCCGACGCAGGCTGCGGGCGGGATGCAGGGTCATGGCGGTGAGGGCTTCCTCGAAGGTCATGCGCAGCTGCAGGCAACCCAGGCGCAGCACGAGGAGCGGGTCCAGGCAGGCGCAGGAGCCGGGATTGAAGTCGGAAGCCAGCGCCACGCGGCAGCCTGCTTCGATCATTTTGCGGGCCGGGGCGAAGTCGCGCATGCCGAGGAAGAGCGTGGTGGCGGGCAGGAGGGTCGGCGTGACGCCGGCAGCGGCCATGGCCTTCATGCCTTCATCGCTGCAGAACATCAGGTGGTCGGCACTGGCCGCGCCCACTTCTGCCGCCAGTTCCGCGCCGCCGGTGTGGCAGAACTCGTCGGCGTGGATGCGGGGGATGAGGCCGAGGGCCTTGCCGCCTTCCAGGATCGTGCGGCCGTGCTCGGGGGTGAAGACGCCCTTCTCCACGAAGACGTCGCAGAACCGCGCCACGCCGGGATGGCGGCGCAACAGCTCCGGCTGCCATTCCGTGGCCACCGTCTCGATGTAGCGATCAGTCTCTCCGGCGAATTCCCCCGGCAGATCGTGGGCTGGCATGATCGTGACGTCCAGGCTCCAGCCGCGGCGCTTCAGCTCGGCGTAGGCCGCCAGCAGGTTGGATTCCGCTTCCAGTTCGAGCCCGTAGCCCGTCTTCACTTCGAGGTGGACGACCCCGCGGGCGCTGTATTTCCGCAGGCGAGCCTCACCGATGGCGACGAGTTCCTCGACCGTGGCAGCGCGGGTGGCGCGCATGGTCTCGCGGATACCGCCGCCCTCCGCCGCCAACTGGGCGTAGGTGACGCCATGGAGACGGCGGTTGAACTCATGGCTGCGGTCGCCGCCGAAGAGCAGATGGGTATGGGGGTCTACGAAGCCTGGCGTGGCCCAGCGGCCTTTGCCATCGGTGATTGGCGCATCCGCCCATTCCGCGGGCAGATCCGCCCGGCGTCCCATCCAGGCGATTCGTCCGTCCTTCACGGCCAGGGCAGCATCCTCCACCGTGTCCACCGCCCAAGGGGTCGAGGGATCGGGGGTCATGAGGCCCTTCAGGTTCGAGATGACGGTGCGGCTGGCCATGGTGTGTGCTTCCTCCACGGATTGATTATCGCCGTGGGAACGTGTGGGAATGTCACGTCCTGGGCGGAGGAGGTCCGTGCAGAGTTGGTTCGATTCCGGTTGGAAGCCATTCGTTCCAGCTGGTTTATTCCAAGGTGCATCGGGCTACACTCGGAGGAATCTCGGAGGTTGCGGTGAAGCGAGTGGTGCTGGGTGCATGGCTGTCGGCCGCAGTGAGCATGGCCTTGGCGCAGGGGCCGGTAGACTCCGCCACCTGCCGGAATTGGGCCTGGGACGTGATGAAGCGGCAGACGA
The DNA here is from genome assembly GCA_964415525.1 of uncultured Solibacteraceae bacterium. GTDB lineage: Bacteria > Acidobacteriota > Holophagae > Holophagales > Holophagaceae > CAZPUI01. Next base: position 3,226 of record CAYQAS010000074.1, on the reverse strand, counting down.
TCTGGGATCGCACGACTCAGAAGAACCGAGTGCCTTCTTCCACGGCGGATCTGCTGGGACAGCTGAAGTCGTACGACGCGGAGGCCCGCCGGGCAGCCTTGGTCATCCTGGGGACGCGCCCTCACCACGAATGGGCCGAGGAAGCCCTGAAGGTCGATGCGGACGAGGCCGCCGTCTATCTCTTCCGCCATGGCTACAAGCGGTCCGGCCAGGATGCCTTCAGCTATCTCGGCCAGGATGATCGGCCTGCGCGACCCTGGACCCATGGCTTGGGACTGCACCTCGAAACCGATGGCTCCTGGCGGTTTCAGTGGATTCCAAGCCCGACGTTGATGGGGCTCATCAGCCTCGATCCCAAGCTGCCGGAGGCCCTGAGTCGGGCTGCCCAGCCGAGCGTCATGCTGCAGCTGAAACAGCTGCGCCCGGGGCTTTTACGCCTGCGGGAGATGGCGGGGGGCAAGGACGGTCTGGGGCGCACCCTCGCCCAGGGCAGCCGCGCGGGCTTCCTGCTGGATCACGTGGAGAAGTGGCTGGATCAGGGCGCCACGGTGCTGGAGCCCCTGGCCCAGCGCGAGGCCTGGATCCTCCACTACGGCCGGGCCAAGGGTGAGGTCGGTCCAAAGAACGGAACGCTGGTGTTCATTCCCGGCGACATGCCCCTGCGAGCAGAACTGGGCCTCGGCCTCCTGAAGCTGAATCCCTTCGCCAAGGGCATCCGCAGCCGCAGCGAGACCTGGAACGGCCCCGGCGGCGCCAAAGCCACGATCACCCAGATCCGTGGGGCAGGGGGCGTGCTGCACCTCCACACCGATGCTGCGGGCACCTGGATTTCAGACCGTGAAGCCCCCCTGCGCTCGCTGCTCTTCCCGGATGGGGCAACCTACCTCGCCGAGCGGCCCGACTGGTGCAAGGTGGCCCTGGCGGGTGCGCGCCCGACCACCGCCGTCAGCCTGTGGATGCTGCCCCAGACCGCCGGTGGCGCGGCCTTTGAACGCCTCGCCATGGTGCGTCGCCGCACTCGGGCCCAGGGGCAGAGCTGGCCCAATCCTTTTATCTCCAAGGCGGCTCCCCGGGCGGGGACCGTCTCCTTCGCCCTGGGTGCGGGGCCGACGGAAGCCGCCCTACGCTCCATCCTGCGGGTGGATCATCCCTTCGCCCTGCTGGATCCCCAGGTGCCGACCTTCACGGAAAACGGCCAGCGATTGACCGAGGAGCAGCGGAAGCGATACCAGGCCTCCGTGGAAGCCAACAAGGGTCGGCGCCAGGAACGGGATCAGGTGAAGCAGCCCATGGATGCGCTGATGAAGCTGCTGGATATCCGTGGCGCGAGCTTCATGCTGGACGGCTTCGTGCCCGCGCCGAACCTGACCGTTGCGCAGAAGAAGGTCCTGGCGGACTACCGCGTCTTGCGAAGCTCGGATTGGGAGAAGGCTCAGGCCATGGTGGACCAGGGCAAGTTGGCCTTCCTCGGCGGCTTCACGGAACCTGGCTTTGCCCCCGCTGTCGCCCTCGCTCTGCCCATTGCCCAGGGCAAGGAGATCCAGGTGCAGCAGGTGCTGGATCAGCTCTGGCCGCGCCTCTTCTCGGGCAAGGTGCAGGTCCAGGACGTCTCCGGCGTCCGGCTCCGGCGCACCCGCACGGGACAGGCCTTGAATCCTACTTATTGCATCGTCGAGGGCCATCTGGTGGTGGGAACCGACGATGGCCCGGTGAAGAGCGTGCTGGCGGGACTGAAGGGCCAGGCGCCCACCCTGGCGGACTGGCAGAGCCAGGCCTTTGGCCGGGCCGAGATCGATGGAACTCGGGCGGCGAAGGACCTGGAAGCCCTGCTGCTGGCCTACCTCCGCAGTCATGGCAGTGGTGGTCCCTGGTGGGACGCCGCCCCCACGACGGAGGATGACGCCCGCGCCGAGCTGGCCGCCACTTTCGCGCCCTTCCTGGGTGCCATCCAGGGGCTGGGTCGGCGCAGTCTGGACCTCCACTGGACCCCCGCGGGCCTGGAGGCGAGTCCGCGATGAAGAAGGTTTCTCTTCTGATGGCGGGCGGCCTCTGCCTGCTGCTGGGCGCGGCCCTTGCGGTGCCGCTCCGCCATGAGGTGCGGCTCGAGCGGGACGAGGCGAATCCCGTCCAGCGGCTCGTGTTCGAAAGCCGAAGCCTGATGGGGTTGAAACGGCGCCCCTGGAGCGTGAGGGTAGCCGGTGCGGAGGTCTGGGGCGGCACGGACGGGACGTTCTACCTCGCGCCGACCCAAGCCACTCGGGTCTCTCTTGCCGCATGGCCGGGCTTTCGTCGCGAACTCGATGTGCAGCCCGTGATGGCCCAGGCCTTTGGGGCGCTGCGGGATGCGGGCGGCCGGGAAGCCTGGCGGAAGTGGTTTGTGGCGATGCTGGAGCAGCAGCTCGACGGCCCGAGTTCCGCCTGGGAGCCCGCCCAGCGGGACTGCGCCGGCATTCTGCGCTTCGCGTTCCGGGAGGCCTGGGGTCCGCACACCGCCCCGTGGCGGGATCGCGTGGGTTTCGCCGGGCCGCCGGTGGCTCGGGATCCGGACCTCCGGGACGCCGGTCCCTGGCGCCATGCCTTCCCGACCCCGGAAGGCTGGAAGCCCTTTGCCAAAGGCACCTTCCTGCGTGACTACGCCTGTGTGCCCCTGGGGCGGGATGCGGCGGAAGCCAAGCCCGGCGATCTGATCTTCTTCAGCCGAGGCGGCGCCCGCCAACAGCCGGATCACGCCATGGCCTTCGTTCGGCCCGACACCGACGGCGCCCCGGTGCTGCTCTACCACACCGGTCCGGAGGGCAAGCAAGAAGGCGAAGTTCGTCGCGTGCGCCTCGACGACCTGCTTCACCACCCCGATCCCAGCTTCCGGCCCCTGCCCGAGAATCCCGCCTTCATGGGGGTGTACCGCTGGCGCGTGCTCAGCGATGAGCCCATGGGGAGCCGTGAGGCGTCGATGGTTCGCGAAACCTGGAAGGGTGCACCTGGCGGTCTCTCGATGCCACCTCCAGGCGAGCTTTTCCACGTTTCTGACATGCATTCAGGTCCGATTCCCGCCTTTGTCTGCTCACAGGTATTCCCATGCTGAATCGATTCCGATCCTTGCTGAATTCGCGGGTCCGTCTGCTGGCGCTGCCCTTCGTGGTTCTCGGTCTTCTGGTGATGACCGCCGACGTGCCGAAGGGCGCCAAGGAAGCCCCCTGGAAGGAGGGCGACTGGACCGGCGCCTATG